>JAFSDN010000069.1 GCA_017436245.1 Clostridia bacterium | reverse complement strand
GAAAATATTAATAAATATGTGTTGTGTTTATATAGAGTTGTTCGTTATAATGAACATAAGGTTTTTAAAAAAGAACGCATATTAGCTAAGCTAATATAGTTTTCTTTACATCTCTTATTGAAAAATAAGTGATAAAAATATAAAAAAAAGATACTTTTATATAAATATTTTCTAATTGCAATAGTGTATAATGGGAAAAGAACATTATTAAATTGGGAGTGAATGTTATGAGAGTAATTGTTTGTGAAAATTATGAGGAAGTATCAAAGGAAGCTGCAAAAATTGTTGCAAGTCAGCTTATACTGAAGCCGGATTCTGTTCTTGGTCTGGCAACAGGCTCAACACCTGTTGGTATGTACAATATTCTTGCCGAGAAAAATAAGGCGGGAGAAATTGATTTCAAGGATGTTAAGTCCTTTAATCTTGATGAATATTATCCCATGGCGGCTGATCATGATCAGAGCTACCGTTATTTTATGAACGAGAATCTTTTTAATCATATAAATATTGATATTGAAAACACACACGTTCTTAACGGACTTGCTGAGAATCCTGAAAAGGAATGTGATGATTTTGAAAAGATGATTGATGCGGCAGGCGGAATTGATCTTCAGGTTTTGGGAATCGGTCAGAACGGACACATCGGTTTTAATGAGCCGGATGATTTCCTTTATGCAAACACACATTTGACAGACCTTACAGATAACACAATTCAGGCAAATTCAAGATTCTTCGACAAAATTGAGGATGTTCCCACAAAGGCACTTACAATGGGTATTGCTTCAATTTTAAAATCAAAGAGAATCATCATTCTTGCAAGCGGTGAGAATAAGCGTGATGCCGTTACAGAGCTTATTGAGGGCGAAATTTCAACAAAGAATCCTGCCACAATGCTGAAGGTTCACAAGGATGTTATTGTTATTTGTGACAAGGCTGCATATTCAAAATAAATTTTAAAATACATATCAGAAAAGGAGTTTTATTATGATTGCAAAACTTGAACCCGAATTTATGCCAATGGTCAAAGTGATTAATGACTATAAGGCGGCTGTTGCAAAAACAGATGCACAGAAGGTTATTATTGCTGTTGAAAGAAATAATGGACTTATGGCAACCTATGCGCTTGATACATATAAGGATGACACAGGTCATGATGAAGAAAATTACGGAATTGCCGAAAGACTGATTAAAACACTTCTTTGGGCAAAGGGTGGCTACAAGGTTTATATTGCAGGCTCAAAGTATATTTATGACCGCATTGCCGATGACTACCGCATTGGCGGAGCAAGAGAGTTTGACTTCAATTTTATGGCTCGTGTTTATGAAAAGCCCTTTGAAGTGATTTATGTTGAAAATGTTGCCGATGCACCTGCAGAAAACGATGTTTCGTCACCTGTGGGACGTCATCTTGACGGTTGCCGTATCGGTTTTGATGCAGGCGGCAGTGACAGAAAGGTTTCTGCTGTTGTTGACGGCAAAACAGTGTATTCTGAAGAGGTTGTCTGGTTCCCCAAGCTGGAAAGTGACCCCAAGTATCATTATGAGGGTATTCTGAATGCGATGAAAACTGCAGCATCCCATATGCCGCGGGTTGATGCCATTGGTGTTTCTTCTGCCGGTGTTTATATTGACAACAAGATTATGGTTGCATCCCTCTTTATCAAGGTTTCCGATGAGGATTTTGAAAAGCACGTAAAGAATATGTATCTTGACGTTGCAAAAGAAATCGGTGATGTTCCGGTTGAAGTTGCAAATGACGGCGATGTTACTGCCCTTGCAGGCGCAATGAGCCTTGAGGACAATAATGTTCTTGGCGTTGCAATGGGTACCAGTGAGGCGGCAGGCTATGTTGACAAGGATGGAAATATCACAGGCTGGCTCAACGAGCTTGCGTTTGTTCCCGTTGACTTCAACAAGGGTGCAATGGTTGACGAATGGAGCGGTGACTACGGTTGCGGTGTTAAGTACTTCTCTCAGGATGCAGTAATTAAGCTGGCTCCCAAGGCGGGAATTGAGCTTGATGAAAGCCTTTCACCTGCTGAAAAGCTCAAGGTTGTTCAGGGTCTCATGGAAGCTGATGACCCCCGTGCTGCTGATATTTATGACACAATCGGTACATATTTTGGCTATACAATTGCTTATTATTCGCTTTTCTATGATATAAAGCACGTTCTTATTATGGGTCGTGTTACAAGTGGCAAGGGCGGTACAATCCTTCTTGCAAAGGCAAATGAAGTGCTTGAAACCGAATTCCCTGAACTCAGCAAAAAGGTTCAGCTTCATATTCCCGATGAAAAGGCAAGACGTGTTGGTCAGTCTGTTGCGGCTGCAAGTCTTCCCAAAATTGGTTAATATTATTTGAAGCATCAGAAAAATAACTTTTTGGATTGGAGACGTAACGCAATGAAACAATTGTCATTGATATTGATTGGCGGAGGCGA
Source organism: Clostridia bacterium (assembly GCA_017436245.1). Classification (GTDB taxonomy): domain Bacteria; phylum Bacillota; class Clostridia; order Monoglobales; family Monoglobaceae; genus SIG440. The sequence goes on along the minus strand of JAFSDN010000069.1, from coordinate 12,139 downwards.
CAGAGGAAGCTGTTATCTGAAATCACTTCACAAGACTCCCGAAAAATTTAAGCTTGTGGCGGTGGCTGAGCCTGTAAAGGAAAAAAGAGAATATTTCAGAGATTTATACAATGTGCCTGACGAAATGTGCTTTGAAAGCTATGAAGAGCTTCTTGCACTTCCAAAAATGGCAGATGTTGCCATGATATGTACTCAGGACAAGATGCATTTTGACCCTGCAATGAAGGCAATTGAAAAAAAGTATGATTTACTTCTGGAAAAGCCCATTGCCCCAACGCCTGAGGAATGTTTTGAAATCAGCAAGGCGGCTGAAGAAAACGGTGTCAGGGTGCTTGTGTGCCATGTTCTCAGGTATACACCATTCTACAAGAGCATAAAAAATTTCCTTGAAAGCGGAAGATTGGGCAAGGTGATGAATGTTACCCATACAGAGGGTGTGGGTAATGTTCATATGAGCCACAGCTTTGTGCGCGGTAACTGGAGAAAAACCGACGAATCTGCACCTATGATTCTTGCAAAGTGCTGTCATGACACAGACCTTTTGCAATGGTTGCTTGGTGAACCCTGTACAAAGGTTCAGTCTTTTGGTACACGTGCATATTTCACGGAAGAAAATGCTCCGCAAGGTGCTCCCATGCGATGCCTTGACGGTTGTCCCTACAGGGATACCTGCTTCTATTATGCACCGATGCTGTATCGGATTGACACTGCAGAGGTTCAGCATTTCAGAGCTATTGCGGCGAACAAGTTCAACCCCACAGATGCAGATGTTGATGAAGCATTGAAAACCTCACCTTACGGAAGATGTGTTTTCAGATGTGATAATGATGTGGTTGACCATCAGGTTGTAAATATGCAGTTTGGCAAAGACGTACACGCAACACTCACCATGTCGGCATTCAACAAGGGCGGAAGAACCTCGGTGTTTATGGGAACAAAAGGCGAGCTTCGGGCAGATATGGAAAATCAGACATTGCATTTTTATGATTTTGAAACCAGAACAACAACACAGATTTATGATGCTGATGCAGAGTTTGACCAGACGATTGCAGGCGGTCATGGCGGCGGCGACGATGGTATTATGCAGGATTTGTATGATTACATTGCAAACAACAATCCGTCAAATTCTATATCGGATGTTTCTGTTTCGTGCCTCAGTCACCTGATTTGCTTTGCGGCAGAGGAGTCAAGACTAAACAATTGTGTGGTTGATATGGAAGAGTTTTCTTCAAATCTATCCTAAAAGAAAAATGCCGTATTTTATTCGGCAAAAATACGGTAAAAGCATCTCTTTCCGGTCAAAGAGGTGCTTTTGTTTCTGTTCTGTTGCAAAATCAAAAAAACTGATTGATTGTTTATGGCTTTTGTGGTATGACGTATATGTATATACGTCATACAAAAACAAAGGAGGTGCCGTGATTGTCTTTAGCATACGGAATTATTGCTATTATCTCTTTGTCCATGGTGGGTGTCTGCGTTCTTGTGGATAAAAAGCGGGATGAGTGGCTGATTTGGCTATTTGTTTCGGTAGAATTATGTAATCTCGGTTACTTTATGGTGTCGGTATCAAAGGAGCTTGATGCAACACTTAATTCCAACAGAATAGCCTATCTTGGAAGTGTATTTCTTCCGTTTTTTTTGCTGAAGATGGTGCAACGCTTCTGCAAAATTAAACGTAATAAAATAACCATGGCCTTTCTTATTGCGTTTGGTGTTATAATGAATGTCTTCAGTCGGAATAGCGATATATCGCTATTCCGCAACAGCAAATGCTTTGCTGTTATGAAAACTATTTGGAGAAATAGTTTTCGAAGACATCGTTGCAATGAAGTGCCGGGAATTTGCCTTGCAAATTCCTTGTCAAAACAAGGCTTTGACTCGGGAAAACATTGAAAATGTTTTCCCACACGGCACATTCATTATAATGTTGGGTATCACAACAAGTCCCGGGGTTCTTCCGATTTATTACCGCACGGTGGATATTGAATTTGCAAATGGTTATACCAAGCTTGTTCGTGAGTACGGAGCCTTTCATGCACTGTACTATGTTTACCTTGGTCTTTATATGCTATCTATGGCAGGTGTTGCAATTTATGCCATTGCAAAAAAGAAAATCAAGTCCCATCTCCATATTTTTCTTCTTTTGTATGCGTGAGCCGATTGACCTTATTCTGATGGATGTTTGTACGATGCGTGATGAAAGCGGCATTGATGCTGCGGCTGTTATTAAAAAGAAGTTCCCGAAAATTAAAATTATCATTGTAACTTCTATGGCAGAGCACACCTTTATTGAAAAGGCAAAAGCCGCAAAAGCAGATAGCTTTTGGTACAAGGATGCAAGTCACGGAGATTTGCTCTCCGTTATGGATAAGACCATGGAGGGCGGACATATATTTCCCGACAAAACGCCTGAGGTCAAGCTCGGACTTTCAACAAGCTATGAGCTGACAAGCTACGAGCTTGGAGTAATTCGTGCTCTTATGCAAAGTACAAGCGATGAGGATGCGGCTTCCATGCTTGGCTGTACCAAAGCCAACATCCGCTGGCATGTCGGCAAAATTCTGGATAAAACAGGCTATCGCACCCGAATGGAGCTTTTGATTGCGGTTGCACAGAAAAACCTTATAATCGTCACGCCCGACAAAGCGTTGGATGAAGATAAAGGTTGACTATAACCCAAATAAATATAAATCAAATGAGAGTCATTTTTATGGCTCTCATTTGATTTATTGCAGTATACGGACGTGCACTTTCCATTTGTCAGACTTCTGTTTGAGGATAAATTATGACAGAAAAACCTAAATATGTTTATTGACTATTTTCTTTCTTCAAAATATAATTAAGAAAAAGCTATATTTGTGTGTGGTTGATTATGAAATTATTCAGGAATATTCTCAGCGGAATAAGCGTTCACAATAAAGTAATTATTGTTTTTGCTCTGGTGGCAGGGTTATTTTTTATGCTTCTGAACATTGGAAGCAATTTTGTTATTGACCTGATTATCTCAGAATCTCTGGATAATCAGGTGAATTACAAGCTGGAACAGGTGACAAAAAACTTTGACAACGAGTTTTTGCATATTTCAAATACCCTTGATAATTTTGTTATTGATGAAACAGTTGAAGCCTATATTCTGGGGATTCGTGATGGTGATGCTGAAAGGAATGAAGAACAGATGGACTATATTTCGGGTCTGTTCAGAATTCTGGAAAATTCGGTTAATTCCTTTGAGTTTTTGAGTGTTATGGATGACGAAGGAACTATTTTGAGATACGGTAATGCTTATGACAAGCAGATTGATTTTTTTGAGAATGAAATACAAAGGGATATTTACAACCGGGCGGATTTGGGAAAGTTGAAAATAAAATACGGAATGAGCTTTTCAAAGGATAAGTACGGTGTTGAAAAGAGAATAACTTTTATTTCAAAAAAATATCGCATAAACAACAGAGTTGTTGTGCTCAACATCGGGTTGGACGAAGAAAAGTTCTTACAGACCCTTATTCAGCAGGACGCTGAGGACTGTGACGGAGTTCTGATTGTTGATGAAAACAGGGAAATTGTTTTCAGGTCAAATGAGGGGCTGCTTTCAGAAGTTTCCGCTGAGACCCTTTTCAGCCAGCTTGATACCACCTTTCGTGCTGAAGATGAGGGTGACGAGATTTATATTTCGGGAAAAAAATCTTACCTGACTTCGGAAAGCTATTTTTATGCCCTGAACAAAACCAAAACTGTTGGAAAGTACACGGCATTCAAAAGCTATAATATTGTTTTTGCAATTATTGTTCTTTTGATTTGCATTGTTATTGTACGGTACACGGTGAAAAAGCTTATCAGGTACCTTATGAGATTTTCGGACAGCATTGACGAGCTTGAAAGTGAGATTACAGCATCGGATGTGGATTCAAATTTACATATTGACAGTCTGGAACGTGTCAAGGATGTTTATGCTCAGATGCTTGGAAAAATTCAGCGTATGATGCAGTACATAAGGAACAGGGAACGTGAGCTTGGAATTATTGAAAAGCAAAATCTTCAGCATCAGATTAATCCCCATTTTCTTTATAACTCAATTATGGTCATTCAGATGATGAGCGAGATAAACGGTGATGAAGAAGTTTCGGAAATGACCACAATCTTAGGGCGTATACTTCGCTACGGGCTGAGCATTGAAAACGAGGGAATGGTTCGTTTGCGTGACGAGCTTGAGAATGTTGATGAATATATTTCCTTCATGAATTACAGACTGAGTTATGAGATTGAAGTACATAAGGATTATGAGGACACCTTGCTTGATGCGGTAATTCCCAGAATGACCATGCAGCCCATTGTTGAAAATTGCTTTGTCCATGGTAATATCGGAAGTGTTCCGGGCGGTGAAATCAGGATTGAGGCCTATGCACGGGACGGTCTGCTTTGCATAAGGATAACCGACAACGGAGAGGGGATTGAAAACAGAGAAAAAAATAAAAGAGGAATCGGGCTGAAAAATGTTGAAAAGCGATTACGTCTCTGCTTTGGCAAGGATGCAGTATTGAGCCTTGAAAGTATCGTGAACCGGGGAACTCAGGTGAGAATTGATATACCTATGAAAAAGGAGGAAGACTTATGATTAAAATTCTGATTGTTGACGACGAAGCACTTGTCAGAAAAGGTCTTTCCGCCATTATCGGTAAGTATTCGGACAGGTATGTGATATGCGGTCTTGCAGCCGACGGAGATGAGGCAATAAAAATTGCCGAAAAGGAGTTTCCTGACATTATAATTACCGACATAAGAATGCACAATGTCAGCGGAATTGAGCTCCTGAAATGGGCAAAAAACAATATGCCTGCGGTTCACACCGTGGTTATAAGCGGATATGACGATGTGGAGTATCTTCATGAGGCCATAAGTAACAGGGCGGCAGAATATCTGCTCAAACCCGTGGACAAAAAACAGCTTTTTGCGGTGCTTGACCAGATTGCCGAAAAGATTGAAGAAAGAACTCTTATGCTGAAGAAAATTGCTGTTGCGGAACGGTCTTACAGCAGGTATGCGGTGGATTTTTGCGAAAAGCTGTTTTGTTCGGGACGGATTAATCGTGAGGATGCTGTGGTGTTTTTGGACAGCATTGGTGTTCCCGTTGAACTGCAGACGCGTATGTGCGTGCTTCTGGTGAAGAATACCGTTGAAAACAACAGCGAAATATCCGTTCCTGAGGATGAGGAGCTTTTCAACTTTGGTATCAAGAATATTTTTGATGAGATGCTCTCGGAGCTTGAGGTGAAGTTTATCGGGTATGTATCAAAGGAAAAGGGCTATATTTTGTATATGCTGATTCCCGGTGGTCTTGATGTGAAGATTGTTGCCGAAAGTATCTGTCATAAAATAAAAGAGGTGCTGAATCAGGAGCTTACGGTTGGTATCAGTGATGTGTTTGGTGACATTGAAGAAACTTCAAGGGCGAGGGAAAAAGCCGAGATTGCTTTTCACAGCCGCCTTGTAAAGGGATGCGGAGTATATGAATATAACACGGTGGATTATGGCGAGGGGCACATTGAGGGGGTTATTGAGTATTCCCAGAGCCTTTATGAAGCTGTTGAAAAAACCAACGGTGCAAGGGTTGGAAAAATCATTGACGGAATTGATTTGGTTATATTGAATCAGGTTAGTTGCCCTCAGTTTTGTATTCTGAGAATTCTTGAAGATTTCAGAGACAGAATCAGAGTGTTCCTGAACAAAATGCCCGAAGTCAGCGACGAATATATTCAGAGCTTTTTCAAGGTGAACCTGATGGATTTTGAAAGCATCGGACAACTGAAAGAATATCTGAAAGCGGTTTGTGTTTATATAATTGAGCAGATTGAAAGCAAACGTGTAAGTGCGTGCAGTAAAAAGATTCATGAGGCAAAGGTGTACATAAATGATTTTTATTATGACAACATATCCCTGAATGAAACTGCAAAGAGGCTTTGCATAAGCTCCAATTATCTTTCGGAACGGTTTAAAAAGGAGACGGGCGTAACCTTTATTGACTATCTCACAAAGGTGCGTGTTGAAAAGGCAAAAGAACTGCTGAAGGAGAATGATTTGTCAATCGGGCAGATTTCGGAAATGGTGGGTTATGAAAACTCAACCTACTTCAATAAAGTATTCAAAAAGCACACGGGAATGACTCCCGGATTCTTCAGAAGCAAGCTGAAATAATATCAAAGGAAAAGCAATCATAAAATACTGCAAAAAACAGGAAATTCGTTTATTTACGCAAAAGGTATAGTTTTATATAATTATACTTGTGAACGGATAACCTGTTTTTTGTTTAGAGGTGAATTCAAGTGAAGAAAAATATTACCTGTTTTTTTCTGATTCTCTTTTCGGTTTCGATTATAATATTCTGTTACGGATGCATTTCCCTGAAGGAGACCGCCGAAACCGACGATGTTGTGACGGTGAATGTGTGGCTCAGCAAGGATTGTGTTGAGGAAGACGTTATGGCTGATATTGTGGCAGAATATAATGCCGGTGAGGGAAAGGAAAAAGGCATAAAAATTGAATATCGGGGATACGACAAAAGTGAGTACGAAAAAATTTTTACTTTGGTTTACGCAACAAACAATGAACCCGAAATTATGTCAATACCATCAACGTATACTCTTGACCAGCTTCAGGAGCTGGGTTGGATAAAGCCCTTTGAAAACGTTGAGGGAGGTCTTGGGGCAGTTGATGCCTTTGAGGAGGGTATGTGGATTAAAGACAACAACAAGAGCTATGCTCTGAAAAGCCATCCTTGTGCATACAAGCTGATTTATAACTGCGAAATCTTTGAAAAAAACGGCATTGTGGATGAAAACGGAAGGGCAAAGCCGCCAAGGACATGGGAGGATGTTGTGAATTATTCACGAATAATAACCCAAAATGGCGGAGGCAAAGAGTACGGTCTTGTGTTTGCAATGAAAAATTCCCAGCACTTCTGGGAAAACAATCTGATTATTCCCTTTGAAAAGACTCTTGGTTATTATTATGACGGCAAATATGATTTTTCGGTTTATGAAAGGGCTTTTGAGGAGTTTTTTCTGAAAATCAGGAAGGACGGCAGCTTTTACCCCAATCCCGGATGGATTGATGAGGAAAATGCGCTTCAGCTGTTCTTTGAAGGAAATGTGGGAATGAAGATTACTTCATCCTTTTACGACATAAGTCTTTATAACGACAGTCACGGTCAGGACCTGAGGTGGGATATTGCGGATATTCCTGTTTTTGACACTTCGGACACCGAAAGGGCAGATTTTATTTATGAAACAAAGAATTTTATGTACATAACAAGTGCTGTAAACGTGATGCATAATCCTGAAAAGGTTGTTGAGGTTTATACCATGCTTCACAGCCAAAGGCTGAAGGATGAGCTGAGAAAGAGAAACAGGATACTGACCGCAGAAACCGACACAAAAACGGTGCAAAATAATAAGGTTAAAGAAAGGTTCAGCAATTTTGGAAAGGTGATACCTCTCAGAGGTCTTGAAAATGCCGGCGCGGAGTTTTATACGGGAGACGATGTTTGTAATACCTTTGATTCCATATGGAACAGCTGTAACGGTGAAAACCTTAAAGAAATTCTGGATAATGTAAGCGGAATGTGCAATAAAAAGAATCTTGCACGGTTTTAAATATATATGACTTTCAGGGAGGAACAAAATGAGAAAGGTCCAAACAGCAACAAAACAAAACGAAAAAAAGACCGGTTTTATTAAAAACATCAGGAATAACTGGCAATTTTTGCTTATGGCAATGCCCGGCTTTGTGCAGGTGCTTCTGTTCAGCTATCTGCCGATGGCAGGGCTGATTCTGGCATTTAAGTCAATAGATTATTCCAAAAGCATATTTGAAATGGATTGGGTGGGATTCAAGAATTTTGAATTCCTGTTCAAAAACCCCGATGTTTTTACGGTTCTGAGAAACACAATACTTTATAATCTTGTGTTTATCATTGCAGGTGCAACAGTGCCCGTTGCAATTGCAATCGGGTTGAGCCTTTTGCGCAACAAGCGTATGGCAAAGGTTTATCACGGTGTGGGATTTTTGCCGTACTTCATTTCGTGGGTTATAATCAGCTATCTTGCGGTTGCTCTTTTTGATTACCGACTTGGTATTCTGAACAATATGGGAATGGAGCCGGTTAACTGGTATCAGACCCCAAAATATTGGCCGTTTATTCTTGTTTTCTTTCATATATGGAAGTCCTGCGGTTATAACGCTGTTATATATTATGCTGCAATAAAGGGAATTGACTCGGAGCTTTACGAGGCGGCGGCAATTGACGGAGCAGGCGTGGGGCGTCAGATTTGGGTGATTACGGTGCCAAGTCTCAAGCCCACAATCATTATGATGGCAATTCTTGCGGTTGGCAAGATTCTGAACGCCGATTTTGGCTTGTTCTACAATGTGCCCATGGGAAGCGGAGCGCTTTTGCCTGTAACTAATGTTCTTGATGTGTTTACCTATAATGCACTGAAGCTCAACGGCGATATTGCAATGTCTTCGGCATCGGGCTTCTTCCAGTCAATCGTCGGCTTCTGTCTGGTTTTGATTACAAACTATATAGTCAGAAGAATTGACGAATCACAGGCATTGTTTTAATCAGAGGAGGAGTTGACGAGATATGAATAAAAACAGATTTTTCAAAAAGAAGCTCAGGAAAAATGAAATATCAACAACTGCCAATGTTTTGCTTAATGTGGTTTTCATTATTTACGCATTGATGTGCCTTTACCCCATGGCATTGGTTATTGGAACTTCGTTTGCTGAGGAAACCTATCTGAACACCGTGGGTTACAAGATTTTTCCCCAGGTGGTGAGCTTTGATGCGTATAAATATATTCTTGCAAACATTCAGCCAATTCTTCGGGCGTACACGGTTACAATCTGTGTAACTGTTGTGGGTACGGTTGTTTCAACGGTTGTTATTGCACTTTATGCTTATGTTATTTCACGAAATGAGTTCAGATACAAAAAGTTTTTCACATTTTATCTGTTCTTCACAATGCTGTTCAATGGCGGAATGGTTCCCTGGTATATTGTGTGTACTCAATTGCTTGATATTAACAATACATATGTTGCCCTTGTGTGGCCTGCGCTTATGAGTGCGTGGTACGTAATGATTATGAGAACATTTTTTACCACGGGCGTTCCCAACGGTATTGTTGAGTCAGCAAGAATTGACGGTGCCGGTGAGTTTATGATTTTTGTGAGAATTGTTGCTCCCGTTTCGATTCCGGGAATTGCCACGGTGGCACTATTTCAGATGGTTTACTACTGGAACGACTGGTATCTTCCCTTTATGCTCACCTCCGACCCCGAATATGCAAACATTCAGCTTTATCTGAAGCGTATTCTCAACAATCTTCAGGAGATTCTCAATTCTCCGGGTGTTGCGGCACAGTCAGGTGATGCCCTTGCCAAAATTCCGAGGGAAGGTGCAAGAATGGCAATCTGTGCTCTTGCAATCGGACCCATTGTTCTTGCGTATCCCTTCTTTCAGCGCTTCTTTGTGAGCGGTCTTACGGTTGGGTCAATAAAAGGCTAAAAATTAAAAATTATATAAAAATCTTTAAAAAGAGAGGTAAGAAAAATGAAAAGAATTTTTGCAATGTTGATGGTATGTACACTTGTGATTGGTTTGCTTGGCGGCTGTGGTGATTCCGGAAAAACTGCAGGCGGAAAGTATGAAATTGACTGGTACTATGTTGGCGAACAGTTTGCTGATGAAAAGGCTGTTGAAGAAGCTGTAAATGCTTATCTTGAGGGCAAGCTTGATGTGACTCTCAATCTCCATCCCCTTGACTGGAGCGGTATTACCGAAAAAATAAATGTTATGGCAGGCGGCGGCGAAAAGTTTGATATTACATACACAAGCATCACAAACTACAACGCTCTTGCGTCAAAAAATGCACTTATGCCCCTTAATGACCTTCTTGACAAGTACGGTCAGGGAATCAAGGATGCCCTTGGCGAACACTTCCTTGAAGGTTCAAAGCTCAACGGTACCAACTATGCTCTCCCTGTGAACAAAGAGCATGGTCACCACTACGGCATTCTTTATCAGGTTGATGTTGCTGAAAAGCTGGGAATCACTGAACAGATTGACAACATAAAGTCACTTGACGACCTTGACCCCATTCTTGACATAGTTAAGGAAAAAGCTCCTGAGCTTGTCCCATTCAGATCGCCCAAGGGCTGTGACGACACATATATGCTCGACTTTGAACATATTGCATATCCCGCGGCATTCTATGCCGATTCAACAGACGGCAAGGTTGTGAACTATGTTGACACACCTGAATTCATGGAGGCGGCAAAAAAGATTCATGCAAGATTTGAAAAGGGTTATCTGCTCCCCGGCGGAACACAGACTCAGGCTACAGAAACATTTTTTGCCTACAGCTACCTTCTGAAGCCGGGTCTTGACAAGGAACAGTCAACAAAACTTGACTGGAAGCAGGTTGACCTTACACCTCCCAGAATGCAGTCAAGTGACACAATGGGCGCTATGCTTGCAATTTCAAAGACTTCGGAAAATCCTGAGTTGGTTATGCAGTTCCTTAATATGTGCTACACAGATTCGAACCTTTTGAACCTTATTGTTTACGGTATTGAAGGCAAGCACTACACAAAGATTGATGACAACACAATCAAGCTCATTGAAAATTCGGGCTACGGCAATGTTTCAATGAGATGGGAATTCTGTGACATATTCAAGCAGTACCTCACCGAAAAGGATGACCCTGCAAGAAATGAGCAGTTTGCGGAATACAACAAAATCATGACACCTTCAAATTATCTTGGCTTCAATCCCGACATTTCATCGCTCAGCACACAGGTTGGTGCTTGCGCAAATGTTCGTGCGGAATTTGAACAGCAGATTGCCGATGGTAATTCGGATGCCGAGGAGCTTGTTACAAAGTACAGAGAAAAGCTCAAGCTGGCAGGTGCTGAGGATATTGTTAAGGAAGTTCAGAGACAGTATGACGAATGGGCAAAGACAAACAAAAAATAATTGGTTTTTGAACAGGAGGAGGATTTTACTTGAAGAGAATTAAATACATTGCGGCATCTCTTGCTGTGTTCATGTCCCTGAACTGTCAGGTGTTGGGTGCAAATATGTATGGTGCTTCTGCGGATTACAATCCGCAGAAGTCACTTGTCACCGTAAGCGGCAATGCCGGTGCGGAAAATGCCGGGAAGTGGGTTCAGATGATTGTGCTGAAGCCATATGAAGCAACGGACGAGACAGACACAAAGACTGCATACATCCTTGAAGACTTGACAGAGGCAAACTCAAAAGACCTGATTTTTGCTCTGAGACAGGCGATTGTGGGTGAAGACGGCGGATTTTCGTTTGAATACAGATGGAATGAAGATATGCTTGGCGGAAACTTTCAGTATAAGTTTGCTGTTCAGGGCGAAACGGCTGAAGAGAGCGAAAGAACTTATGAAAAGTATTTTATGAGCACAGCAGAGCTTGAAGGGAATCTTGAAAAGCTCACGGGAGGCTCCCTTTCAGACGTGATTGAAACTCTTGAACAGGAAAATATGGGTCTTGATACTGAAAATGAGTTCTATAAGGAAAACAAAACTACTGTTGCGCAGAAGTATATTGACCTTGTTGCTGAAACAGGGGTTGGAATTGATGACCTCAAAACGGAATATAAGGATTTTTATGAAACGGCAATATTTTACTCTAAAGCTGATTTGGGTCAGCTGACAGCCGCAGAGGTTGTTGAATACTTTGAAAACAAGGAAGTTGAGCTTCCTGAGGAGTATCTGGGTAATGACCAGAAATCGGGCACAATTGATGCAATTGTTTCTATTCTGAATAAAAATAAGACCGACAACTTGATTGATGACGAAACACTCCTTGAATTAATGGAGGATTACAACGCTCTTGCAGAGGTTAATGAGGCAGGACGTTCGGAGCTTTCGACGGTGCTTGAAGAACGTTGTGAAATCCTTGGAATTGACGGATTGAGTCAGTATACATATTGGTCAAAGCTCTCGGAAACTGAAAAAATCAAGGCAAACATTCCTTTGACAAAGAATGATTTTTATACGGTCGAGGATTTTGAAGAAGCCTTTAAATCGGCTGTTGCCAGCTACAAAAAGG
>JAFSDN010000068.1 GCA_017436245.1 Clostridia bacterium | reverse complement strand
GCCAAAAATGTCAAAAATTGCGCGCGTATTGGGACCAAAGGGTTTGATGCCGAATCCAAAATTGGGTACGGTCACAAACAACGTTGCGGACGCTGTTAAAACGGCCAAAGCGGGTCAGATTGAATACCGTGCTGAAAAGAAGGGTATCATTCACGCTGGGATTGGTAAAATGTCATTTACAACCGACGCGTTGGTTGAAAATGCAAATGCCTTGATTGACCAGTTGAAAAAGATTAAACCTGCATCCGCCAAGGGTCAGTATATCTTGGGTATTTCCGTTGCGACAACCCAGGGCCCAGGTCTGAAAGTAGATGCAAAATAAATAATGTTCAGTGTTCAAAGTGCAAAGTTCAATTAATGTATTCAAAATTTGAACTTTGAACTATGAACTTTGAACCTTGTGCACTCTGTGCACTCGCAGATTTCTGTCCAAGACTGATGGTGTGACGAGAACGTTGCTTAATTGCCATCATAGACAAAGAACAATTCTTTGGGGCAGGAACCAAAGCCCCACCCGGGGACACCCCGGATGGAAAGTTAACAAAACAGAAGCTTGAAGGAAATAAAGATGAAACGCGAAGAAAAATCAGATTTGATTTCAGCGTTACAGTCGTCCCTGAAAGAAGCGAACGGTGTTTTCGTTGTTGAAAACCACGGCTTGACCGTACAGGAATTCGAAGGGCTGCGTAATGAATTGCGCCCATTGGTTTCCGTGTTCAAAGTCGTTAAAAACCGTTTGATGAAATTGGCGTTAAAAGACACCGATTTCGAACCTGTATCTGATATGCTGAAACGTCCAACCGCGGTTGCGGTTGCAACAGACGGCTTGGCGGTTACCAAGGTATTGGCAAAATTTGCGGAAGAACATCCAAATTTGACAATCGTTGGTGGTAAAATGGATGCGGACGTTCTGGACTGTAACGGCGTATTACAATTATCCAAGCTTCCTTCCCTGTTGGAAATTCGTGGCACTATTGCGCGTATCTTGGTCGAACCTGCATCGCGCATTGCACGAGTATCGGCAGAGTATGGAAAAAAAGAACAATAAAATCAGAATATTTTATTCTGACCTAAAACAAAACTTAGGAGTAAAAAAATGGCAGACATTCAGAAATTAGTTGAAGAATTGTCAAAATTGACCGTTTTGGAAGCAGTTGAACTGTCCAAAGCGTTGGAAGAAACATGGGGCGTTAGCGCCGCTGCTGCTGTTGCAGTTGCTGCGGGTCCAGCTGCCGCTGCCGCCGAAGAAAAGAGCGAATTTGACGTTGTACTGGCCGAAGTTGGTGCAAACAAATTGGCTGTTATCAAGGCTGTAAAAGACATCACAGGTTTAGGTTTGGGCGAAGCAAAAGCTTTGGTTGAATCTGCACCAAAGGCAGTAAAAGAAGGCGTTGCCAAAGATGAAGCTGAAAAAATGAAAGCTACAATCGAAGCCGCCGGTGCCAAAGTTGAATTGAAATAATTCAACCCGGAACCGAATGGTTCAAAAAAAATCTGCCGTATGAAAATATGGCAAAAACGCCGCCCGTGTGGGATGAAAATCCCATACGGGCACAAAGGCGTAAAAGACGAAAGTCAAAAGAACAAGACAAAAGCAGGGCAAAAAGGAGATTGTTAAATAAATTGTGGCAAGATAATTAAAGAAGAAACAAAAATTCTTGATAATGTGAAACAGTTTACTTGTCATTTTAGCTTTATTTTTGCAGTAAAGAACGATGGAACTTTGTGGGCTTGGGGTAAAAACAGCGACGGATATTTAGGTCTTGGCGGCGTTAAAGAGATAACAACTCCTGTTCAAATAAAGGATTTTTACAGCTTTAAGGAGAAATAGACATGAAAAAAATACTTATTGCATTTTTTACTGCAACTGTTATATTGTCAGGGCTTTCCGTTTCAGCCAAGCCTGGTGATATTGCAGGGAAAATATACTCAACTGATATTATAGCGTATGTAAATGATAAACCCATAGAGAGTTATAATATAGGCGGTAAAACTGCAATTATTATGGAGGATTTGGATGAAAGCTATGGTTTTACTGT
>JAFSDN010000067.1 GCA_017436245.1 Clostridia bacterium | reverse complement strand
TTTCAAGTCTGCTCATGGCATCAGGAATCATTCGTCCCGTAACGGCATAGTACGCTGTTGCGCCAAGGGCATAAATATCGGTCCACGGACCTTGATTACCCTTTTTCTGATACTGCTCAAAAGGAGCAAAGCCGGGTTTCAGTATAACCGACAGGCTGTTTGATGCCTCACTTACCAGCTGTCTTGCGGCACCAAAGTCAATGAGCTTCACATCCCCGTTCCGACACACAAAAATGTTATCGGGCGAAATATCCCTGTGAAGAACCTTGACGCTGTGAAGGTCAACCAAAGCATTTGAAACCGAGTTGATAACCTTAATCATTGCCCCTTCGCCAATCCGTCCGCCCTTTCGCTCAATGTAGCCTTTAAGGTCAGTGCCGTCAAGAAACTCCATAACGTAATACGAGGTATTATTCTCATAAAAGAACTCATAAACCTTGGTAATATTTGGATTGCCGTTGAATCTGGAAACCATTTTGGCTTCCTCAAGAAATTTCACAGCACCCTCTCTGTAACATTTTTCGTTGTTTATGCTGTTTGCAAGCACCTTGCAGCTACCGTTTTTTCTGTATGCCAGAGTGTCGGGCATATATTCCTTGACCGCAACCACCAGATTCTTCTGCAAGTTGTAGCATTGATACGTAACACCAAAGCCACCTTTTCCGATGACCCTGCCAACAAGATACTTTCCCGCAAGGATTGCACCGTTGGCAAGGGTACCGTGATAAGTCCTGACGTGCGCAGCACCGCCGCACCGTGGACAGACAGACTGATTTGGCATTCTGGCAGTAAAACAAAATTTACATAAATTCCGGTTATTTATTTCCAACATATCCATCATCACACCATGCACTCCAGACAGCTTTATCCAATCACAACAGCAATCGCCGTATAATTGTCGTTATCCTGATTTTTTGTCCTCAGAATAACCCGTTTGAGCATAAACTTCAGCCATTGTTCCGCCGAGGCGGACTTTATCAAATCAATTTCCATTTCATTTTCGTAAACATGTTCCCAGAATCCGTCCGAACAAAGCAGAAATGCATCTCCACGTTCAATAGGAATAACCGTTTCGGGAACCTTTACTTTCAGCTCCTCCTCATTGCCCAAAACCTTGAGCAGCTTGTTGCGGTCATCGTCGTGCCTGATGTCTTCGTACTTTATATCTCCCATCTTTGCCGATAAGGCTGAAACCGAATGATCCATAGACTGTGTGTGCAGGTGACCCTGCTTGAAATAATAAAACCGACTGTCACCAACATTTGCATACCTGAGCTGTTTTCCGTCGCAAGTGGCAAAAACCAGCGTTGTTCTCATGGACTCAAACTTTTTGTCGGTTTTCTGTGCCTCAACCACCGATGCATTTGCCTTCATAATAATTTCATAAAGTGTCCGGTCACTGAGTGAAATACCATTTTCCTTCACAAAATCAACAACTGTCTCAGAAGCCGTTTTTGCAGCTACTTCACCGCAGTCATGACCGCCAAGGCCGTCGGCAACCACCCATATCCCGTTGTGATACAGGAAATAATCCTCATTGTTTTGCCGTCCCCCCAAGCCGGAGAAGGCGTAAGTTGAAAAAACCATAATTATGACCTCTCAATTAATACTTAACTTCAAAAAGATTTTCCTTTGTTCCAATCCAGAACCTTGCGCCGCTGCTCAGAACAACTCCAACATGGGGTTCAAGCTTTGTTCCGTCAGCAATAAATGTACCGTATGAAGAACCGCAATCCTTGAGAATAAACACGCCGCCTTCAAACTTCAGTTCGCAGTGAACACCGCTCACGCCGGGCTGGTCAACAGGATATGCAACATTACACTTTGTTTTGTCTCTGCCGATAACCGCTCGGCTTCCAACAGCAAACTTTTTGCCTGCCATATATCCCGAAACACCGATGAGATAATTCTTACCCGAAGCACTGGCAGTTGTTGCCGCTCCTGCAAAATCTCTTGTTCCTTCATATCCAAACTCTGCTCCGCCGGGCATAGCTGCTGCAGGTGCAGGAGCCTTTTTACCCTTGAGGATAACCATAATAACAACCGCACAAGCCGCAAGAACAACAAGCGCAATTACGATAATGAGCCAGAGAGCAATTCCGCCTTCGCCGTAAACCTTGTATTCAATACCTTCCTTTTCAAGAAGAGGCTTGAGATAGTCAATACAGATTGCATAGTCATCAGTCTTTGACTGCTTATAATCAATCCACGAAAAAGCAACAACACCGATAACTGAATTTGTTTCCTCCGAGATAACAGGTCCACCTGACATACCCTGTGCAGTTTCTGCTGTGAGCTGATATGTATCAATCATAACCTTTTCGTCAAACATAGAGGATGTTCTCTGTTTTTTACCGATTCTTCCGTCCTTGATTGTAGAGTCAGAACCGTCAAGTCTCATTTCGGCATTGATTTCCATTGACATTCCGGGGAAACCAACTGCAACAACACCTGTATTGGGAGTTACGCCATCCTTAAACTGAAGGGGCATTGCCGAAAGCTTGGTTGTGGGTTCGCTTGCCAGCTTGCACAGTGCAATATCTGCGTTTTCATCAACCTGTGCAACCGTCAACGAAACATAATCATTTGTTGAGCCTGAATAAAGTGCAATAATTTCAACAGGCTTGGTTTTGAAGTAATCCACATAAACCAAATATTCAACACCGTCAATCTTTGTCTTTTGTGAGCCTGTTTCGGTTCCGTCTTCCATTTTGTAATAGTCAATAAGCTCACCTGTCTGGGGGTCTGCAAGCACCATATAAATACCCTCAGGCTCATTCACAACATGGTTGCTGGTTGCAATATACTGAACGGGCTTGCCGGGAACACCAACTGCAAAGCCTGTTCCTGAGCCTGTTATTGAAAAGGAAATTCCCGTATTTGACCCGGTGAATGAAACCTGTGCGTGAATCATCACAATACTGTTCTGATAAAGTGCATAATCATTCTTTGCCGATACTGTGGCAGCAAAGCTGCAAAGTGTTATCACCAAAACTGTTATAAGTGCCAGAAATCTTTTCATATTTTTCATTTTTAATTATCCTTTCGTGTTATATTTCACTATAATTATGGTATTATTATCCTGATGGGGAATCCCCTTTGAAAGAATTGTCTGTTTTATTCTCTCGGCGTCCGTCATGGGTTCACCCGTTATATTATCAATCATTTCATCCATGGACAGAGCATTGTAAACACCGTCCGAACAAAGCACCAGAATGTCGCCGTCTTCAAGTCTGAACCCCTGCTTGCTGTAATCAAACAGGTCCAGATCCTTTTTTCCGATGCAAACCGCAAGGCTGTCCTTCTGCGGGTCCGAAAACACCTTGCTCAAATTAATATCACCGTCAATCACACCATCAAGAAGCTGATTCAGATAGTCATGGTCTTCATTCATCTGGTAAAGCCTGTCTCCTCTTTTGAGGAACAGACGGCTGTCACCAACACACAGCCAATGGAGAAAGCCCTCTTTTATCAAAGCCGTAACCAATGTTGTTCCCGACTTCATTCCGCAATCATTTCCAAAGGCGGAACACAACTCATCATTCATGGCAATAACAACGCTTTTCATTGTTTCGGCATCGTTGCACAGAGTTGCAGATGAAGCAAACCATCCAAGAATGTTGCTCACAGCCTTCTGGCTGATTTCCTTACCGTTTGAAAG
>JAFSDN010000066.1 GCA_017436245.1 Clostridia bacterium | reverse complement strand
TGCCACAGGCAGCAGTCGCATACTTTGCCCTTGCGGTAACAGCTATTGCTTTGCAAGGCTATTACATCTGTGGTGGGGGGATTGCAAGTTCAGAAAGCACAACAATAATGATGCATCAAAAAAAGCTTTGCGTAAGCAAAGCCACCTTAACTTCTTCCTTATTCACTATTACCTATTACTTCCCAAAAATCGACAAGTCTTTTTAGGGAAAGGAATAGTGAAGAGTGAAGAGGTAATAAGTAAAATCGACAAGACTCTGACGAATCTTGTCGATTTTTGGTGGAGGCGAGGGGAATTGAACCCCTGTCCGAAAACCTATTCATATCAGGCGCTACGAGCGTAGTCTTTGTTTGAGATTCCCCACAGAAGACGCCCAAAGACAGGCAACATCTGTCGGTAGCTTCATAAAATCGTGACCCGGTCAAAGCTTTCCGAATTCATGTTCACCGCTGGTTTTGATGCCCTTGCCCCTGAACGCGGTAATCAGGGAAGAACAGCGCCTATAACTTAGGCAGCGTAAGCTAAATTATTGTTAGCGTTTAATTTTAAGTTGGACATTTTAACGCAGCTGCCCACTGCGGCTCGCTCCCGATACTTCAAAATCCCCGTCGAAACCTTTACGCCCCCGGATATATTAAAGTAAGAGTTAAGAGATAAGAGTGAATAGAGAAAAGTGAAGAGATATGGTGGCTTTGCTGTGCAAAGCTACAAAATTCTATCTCATTCGTTCCTTCAAGGCACGGTCAATCTGACGCTTTGCGTCACGCTGAGCAATTGCCTCACGCTTGTCGTAATTCTTTTTACCACGGCAAAGTCCAAGGAGAACCTTCACATATGAGCCCTTGAAATAAACCTTCAGCGGAATCAGAGTGTAACCCTCCTGCTGGGTTAAGCCAATGAGCTTGCTTATTTCACGCTTGTGAAGAAGGAGCTTTCGGGACCTGAGGGGGTCACGGTTGAAGATGTTTCCCTTTTCGTAAGGCGAAATATGAGCACCAATAAGAAAAGCCTCACCGGTTTTCACCGAAACGTAGCTATCCTTCAGGTTCATCTTTCCCTGCCGCACCGATTTGACCTCGGTACCGAAAAGAGATATTCCCGCTTCATATGTGTCGTCAACAAAATAGTCATGGTAGGCCTTTTTGTTTTCGGCAACGGTTGTATTTGAATTTTTTTCCTTTGCCATTGAATTTACCTCACGTTATTCTTTCTCAGATAGTATACACCGATTTTCAGATTTAGTCAATGTCAAAAAATTAATATTTTTGTTTCATTTTGGTAACACAATGCTATTGAACGTTAACAGGGATTTTTATTGTTACTCTTGTAAATTCATTTACCTTACTTTCCATGCTGATGCTTCCGCCGTGGCTTTCAATAATTTCCTTGGCAATTGAAAGACCCAGCCCTGTTCCGCCCTGTTCACGTGAACGAGCCTTGTCAACACGGTAAAATCTTTCAAAAATGTGCTTCAAATCCTCTTCGGGAACGCCCACACCGTTGTCCTCAATTTTTATGTATGCCTCACTTCCGATAAAGCCTGCAAAAACCTTTATATTTCCAGTCACGGGAGTATACTTCATTGAATTTGATATTATGTTCTTTACGGCACGTTCAAGACGGAATTTGTCGGCATAAACCATGGGAATTGAATTGACGCTGTTGTATGTGAGCTTTTGACCCTTGTTTTCGGCCTCGACCTTGAAGGTTTCAACAACTTCACGGAGCATTTCCGCAAGGTCAAACGCCTCCATATTCAGCTCAACACTCTGGGAATCATACTGGGAAAGAGTTAGGAGATTTTTCACAAGATTTGTCATTTTGTTTGTTTCGTTGTGAATTGTCCTCAGGAATGATTTTTCCATTTCCTCACCCATGGGATAGTTGTCAAGCAGAGTTTCGGTATATGTTCCGATGGTTGTCAGAGGAGTTTTCAGCTCATGGGAAACCTCGGCAACAAACTTTTTCCGTGACTTTTCAAGATTAAATTCCTCGGTTACGTCGCTGAGCACGCAAACAACCCCTGCAACACGGTCTTCATCCATTTTGAAGGGAAGAAAATATGCCTTGATGTGCTTTTTGTTGATTTCAATTTCACGGCTTTCGGTGCGGAACCTTGTGAGATATACAAATTCTGCCATACACACATTTGAATTGAGCTCCTCAAAGAATTTATCAAAGCGGACATCCTCTGTTTCATCAATGTTCAGTAATTCCTTTGCAGCTTTGTTAATTGAAATTATTTCCTGATTGGTGTTGAACGCAATTATGCCGTTGTTTACGTTTTCAAGAATAATTTCAAGCTTGTGCTTTTCGCTTGCAACCTCATTAATTGCGTTTTTCATAACTCCGCCCATATAATTGAAGGTTTCAACCAGCGTTCCGATTTCGTCGTGGGAAGACACTTCAAGATTGGATTCAAAGTTGCCCTCGGCAAAGTCCTCCGCCTTCTCGGTCAGAACCGAAATTGGGTTTGTTATGGTCTTTGAAAGGAAAAAGCCCAGCAAAATTGAAGCAAGAACTCCAAAAAGCATTGCCTGAATTATAATATAAATCATATTTTCGGTAACTGCATTGACGCCCTGCTTGTTGTCCTTCACATAAATTATGTAGTCACCACGGTTGCTTCCGCCGTCCACAAAATAAGCATAATCCATATAATTTGCTGTGATACGGGCGGTCTTCCCGACTTCGCCCGACATTGCCCTGATGAGATTGGGTGTTTTTTCAAGAGCATCGGCACTTGTACCTGTTGTTACGATTCTTGAAGCATCTGCCGAATTGAGAACAGCACACTGGCGCTGCTCGGATAAGCCAAGCTGTGCCGAATATGCCGAAATCACCGTATTCAGATGTGACATTTTTTCCTTGTCGCTTTGGTCTGACTGCAGGATTTCGGTTACGGTTGAGGCAAATTCCCCCGACATAACCTTGTCCATTTGTTCATTGAAGCTTCGTGAATACATATTCACAATACTGTTGAGCATATATGCTCCCACAAAAATCATTATTGCAAAAACCAACGCCACAAAAATTACAACTATTTTCCATTGCATTTTTTTGAACATAATTCAGTTTCTCCGTAGGTTTTATTTTTTGTTGCGGTCAAGAAAAGCCTGGTCGGCACGTCTGAGCTCCAGAACTTCACGGAATGCCCTTGCTGTTGCCTTTTGAAGAACATAATTTGCACTGCCCTCAACCTCTGCCCTTGCCAGCTTTTCAGCCTTGGAAGCACGTTCACGGACATTTGCATCGGTCCAGTCAAGAGGTGCATACAAATCACGTCTCAGACGGTACTGGGTCATGATTCCCGAATATGCTGTCTTGTCAATATGTTCAAGGGTGAAACGGTCACGGAGAACACGGTGCTCAACAATTGAATTTGCGTTGAGGCCCACCTTCATCTGAATTTCGCCCATCATAAAGCTCACAAGGGTTTCCTCGCCGCCTGCAAAGTTGTTGCCCACTCTGCCATAACTGCATCTGAAGCCCCCAATCATTCTGAGACAACTTGCCCGAACCGCAAAGTTTGCGCCATAGGGGAAGTCGCCATAATCCCTTGCATATCGGAAGCCCTTGCCGTCAATTTCAAGATTGCTCCACAGACCGATTGTTTTTTCGTTCACAAGGTCGGCTGCTTCGGGCGGAACGGTCAGAAGAACCTGTCCGCCGCAGGTACCCAGCTTTTTGTGTTCGTCAAAGGTTTTGATTGTTTCGGAAACCACATTTCGTCTTGCAATGGAATCATCATCCACATACAGAATATATTCGCCTTTTGCCGCCCACATTCCGCAGTTGCGGGCATAGGAAAGTCCCTGCTGGGGAGCTGTTACGTAATTAATATTTATATCCTCATGCTTTGCCTTTACGTCCTGAACAAACTCCTTGAGTCTGTTGTCACGGAAGTTGTTGCTCACAAACACAATCTCAAAATCCTTTGGGTCAGCCGTCTGATTGCAAAGAGCCTCCATACAGTCGGGAAGTGTTTCGGAAATCTTGTGCGTACACAGCACAACCGAGAGCTTTGTTGCCGCAGGCTGTGGGTTCTCAACTCTGCCCTCCATTTCATAAAGCATATCATTCTTTGCCCGTGCATCTATAAACGAAAAGGCAGTTTTTATGTCATCAAAGGAATAAGCCTCGCCGTTGTCCGCCGATTGGGCATCATAGCTCAATCTGCCGTGGAAATCAAAGGCATCGGGGTTGTTCCTTTCCATATTCATTCCAACCCTTACGGCACTTGAAGGAAGATTCACATCTGCCTCAGCACCTCCGAAGTTAACATAAACAAGATTGCTCACACCGTTGCCAAAGAAAAGCTCGCTGAAATCCTGCTTTTCAAGGAGAACGTGGCCTGCCTCAAGAATCTCGTTTTTGAAGCCTGCCGCCATTGCCCGGTTTTTCTCATCAAACTGAACATACCAAAGGAGTGGCGTGAGATAAAAATCACGTCTGAAATCGTCATAAACCATGAGCTTGTAACGGTTTTTGGTTATTCCAAGCTCCTTGTCCTTTGCAGTTAAAGAGCCGTCATGCCAGCGATACGAATAAATGGGCTTTGTGAATGAAGTATGGCGAAGCTCAAGGAGCGAGTTCATCCTCATCCAGTAGTCATAGTCCTCAAGGGTGTGCTTATAGCTTGAATAACATCCAAGAATTTCTGCCGCTGTCTTTCTGTACATAAACGCCGCACCGATTGTGTTGTTGGCATAGGTATTCAGCTCGTATGCATCACCGGGGAACATAACGTTTCCGCTGCCGATTGGGAATTCATACCAGCCGTGCTTTGTGTATTTTTTGCCCTTTGCGTTTATGAGGCGCATATTTGCCCAGACCATTGCGGTTTTTGGGTTTGCCTTCATTTCCTCAACGAGCTTTTCAAGAAAATCGCCGTCCATAACGTTGTCGGCGCTTGTCCATGTGAGAAATTCGCCCCTTGCCTCACGGAAGCCTCTTGAAAGAGTTCTTGGGATTTTTTTGTTTTCCTGAGTGAGAACACGGATTCTTGAATCCTTTTGGGCATAGCTCTCGGCAATTTTCAGAGTATCGTCCTTTGACCCGTCGTTGATTATAATAAGCTCAAAGTTGCGATAGGTCTGACGAAGCACCGATTCAATGGAATCGGCAAGAATATCTCCGCCGTTATAAACGGGAAGAACAACCGAAACAAGGTCCCTGACCTGTGGGACATGAACCTTTGTTATGTCAAGAGGATATTTGCTGTCCCTTTCCTCCTTGTATCTGATGAACTTGTATTGATAAAAATTCATGGGACGTTCCTCAACGGTGTCCTTAATCCCGAACAAAAGCTTTTTTATGTATTCAAACATTGCTTTTTACCTCCCTGCGTTATTCTCATTCATAAAATCCAGAAGCCCATACCATGCGTCAAGGTAACATTCCTTGTAATAAATATCAAGGGGATTTGCCTTTTTTCTGGTGAGAATTTTTATTTCTTTTTTAGTAATTCTGATTTGACTTTTCACATAACCCTTTGTCCAGCCAATGCTTGTGTGAAGGTCACAAAAGAAGCGGTAGCTTGTTATGATTCCTGCACGGATTGTTTTTTTCACGTGTTCACGGGTGAATCTTGAATGGTCAACCCTGTGCAGAACCTTTGCGTGGGGCTGCAGCCCGATTCCGTAGCCCGTCTGGAGCATCTTGAATGCAAGAGCCGTTTCCTCGCCTCCTGCGTAGTCGTTTCCAACTCTTCCGTAACACATTCTGAATCCGCCAATCTGCCATATTGCCGAGCGGCGCACGCTGTAATCGGCACCGTAGGGGAACTCAAACTGCTGTGTTGTTTCACGGAAGTTGCTGCCCGAAATCTTGAATTCGCTCCATATATTTTCCCAGCCCTTTCGCAAAACGTCAGGAGTGGGGAAGGGTCTTTCAAGAATAACCTGACCGCCAACTATTCCCACATTGGGATGATACTTGAAGCCCGAATAGATTTCTTCAAGAAGATAATAGTCTGCAAGAACATCATCGTCAAGGAACAAAAGATATTCGCCCTTTGCGTTCCACATACCGCCGTTTCGGGCATAGGAAAGCCCCTTTTGAGGAACACTCATGTATCTGATAAAGCCCTCAAACTCGCTGTACTTACGCTGAAAATCTTCAACTGCATCACGTATCCCCGAAGTGAATGGGGCATTGTCAACAATCAATATTTCATATTCCTTTTTGCTGATTGACTGACGGATTACCGACCAGATGGCATCAATGAGCTTTTCGCCACGCATATATGTGCAGATTATAATTGAAATCTTTTTTTCATAGTCATCGGGCTCGTTTATTTTGTTTTCAAGCTCATAGAGAATTTTGTTCTTTATTTTTGCATCGGCAAGGCTGAAAATATCTCTGCCGTTCAACACACGGAACCAGCCTCTGTACTTTCCTGCATCGGGAAGTGGAACATCTTTGTTTGTTGTGACAAAAACATCAAATCTCTCCTCCTGCTCAACACTGTCCGAAACAAGCAGCGTTCCCGAAAAGTTGACCTTTATATCTTCCTTCCCCGATTTTGTGTTGTTACCAAAATACGCATAGCAAAAGCATGAATAATTCTCCCCTGCCCTGCAATACTCGGCTTCACTGCGGGTCATAACCATATGTCCTGCAGCTTCAACTGCTTTTTTGAAATCAATATAATAAGGATTTTTCTCGTCTTCGGTTTCGATTACCCACACAAGTGCAGACATATAAAAATCACGTCTGAAATCGTCATAAACCATAAGCTTATAGCGGTTTTTGGTTATTCCAAGCTCACGGTCGTGGGCGGTCAGGGAATCCTTGTGAATCCTGTACAGATAAATTGGTTCCTTTTCATCAATATGCTCGATTTTCAAAAGGGAATTGAGGCGCATCCAGTAATCATAGTCCTCAAAGGTTGTTTTGTACTTTGAATAATTGCCCAGAATAAATGCCGCAGAACGTCTGTACATAAACGCCGCACCAATTGTGTTGTTGGCATAGGTGTTTATGCACTGTGCATTATCGGGAAAGCATACATTTCCCGAAAAAAGCGGTTTTTCAAACCAGAAATGACCCCTCTTCCGTCTTCCCTTTTTGTTTATAAGCCGCATATTTCCGTAAACCATTGCAACGTCGGGCTTGCGGTTGAGATTTTCAACAAGAATTTTTATGCAATCGGGAAGCATCACGTTGTCGGCACTTATCCACGTTAAAAACTGACCCTTTGACTTTCTGAAGCCTGCAGAAAGTGCCGAAGGCAATTTTTTGTTTCGCTGATTGATTATCCATATTCGCTCATCCTTTTGAGCATATTCCCTGGCAATTTCAAGGCTTTTGTCCGTTGAGCCGTCATTGACGATAATCAATTCAAGATTGCTGTAGGTTTGCGAAAGAACACTTTTGATTGATTTTTCAATGTGTTTTTCGCCGTTATACACAGGCAGGACAACCGAAACAAGCCCCGATTCTTCAGGAACCTGAATTTTTTCGGTTATTGAACCAAAGACCCTTGTGCGTTCATTTTTGAATTTATTAAACTTTGCTCTTCCCAGCTCCATCTTCCGCTTTTTGTTGTGAGTAACATTTTCACGAT
>JAFSDN010000065.1 GCA_017436245.1 Clostridia bacterium | reverse complement strand
TCAGGTCTGATAACATCTGAGTCAGTAACAATGGTCTGAAGATTATAGTAACGCTCGATAAATCTACGACAGCCCTTGATACTTGACGGACTCCATGGAGCAGCTTTTTCAAAGTCGCCGATAAACATTTCGTACAGACGCAGAGTATCGGCGCCGTATTCATTGATGATATCGTCGGGGTTTACTACGTTGCCGCGGCTCTTGGACATCTTTTCGCCGTTTTCGCCCAAAATCATGCCATGAGAGGTTCTCTTCTGATAAGGTTCCTTGGTTGGAACAACTCCAATATCATAAAGGAACTTGTGCCAGAATCTTGAATAAAGAAGATGGAGAGTTGTATGCTCCATACCGCCATTATACCAGTCAATAGGCAACCAGTATTTAAGTTCTTCCAGTCCTGCAAGAAAATCTGAATTGTTTGGGTCAATATAACGCAGGAAATACCACGATGAACCTGCCCACTGAGGCATTGTGTCGGTTTCACGTTCTGCCGCACCGCCGCACTTGGGACAAGTGGTTTCAACCCAATCTCTGATTTTGATAAGGGGCGATTCACCTGACTCACCCGGTTCAAAATTCTCGGTGTCGGGGAGCTGTAAGGGAAGCTCACTTTCCGGAATAGCAACCCATCCGCACTTTGGACAGTTCACAAGGGGAATTGGCTCGCCCCAGTAACGCTGACGTGAAAATACCCAGTCACGCAGCTTGTAGTTAACCTTGCGTGTGCCGATACCCTCTTTTTCGAGGAAATCAATAATCGCCTTCTTTGCTTCTTCAACCTGCATACCTGTCAGGAAGCCTGAATTTACCATTACACCCGTTTCAACATCGGTGAACGCTTCCTTCTGTACGTCCTCGCCTCCGGCAACAACTTCAATAATGGGCATATCAAACTTCTTTGCAAATTCCCAGTCACGGGTATCGTGAGCCGGAACAGCCATGATAGCACCTGTTCCGTATGTTACAAGCACATAGTCCGAAATCCAGATAGGAATCTCAGCATTGTTTACGGGGTCAATGGCAGATATACCCTTGAGCATAACGCCGGTCTTGTTTTTGTCAAGTTCAGCTCTTTCAAAATCGCTCTTTTTGGCAGCTTCTGCCTTATATGCTTCAACCTCGCTGTAGTTTTCAATCATATCCTTATATTTTTCAACATAAGGATGTTCAGGAGCAAGAACCATATATGTAGCACCAAAGAGTGTGTCGGGACGGGTTGTGTAAACTCTGATTTTGTCTTCGGTGCCTTTGATTCTGAAATCCACCTCTGCGCCCTCAGATCTGCCAATCCAGTTGGTTTGCTGAACCTTTACACGTTCAATATAATCAAGGCCGTCAAGGTCATCAATAAGTCTTTGTGCATATTCCGTAATCTTCAGCATCCACTGACTCTTTTCCTTTTGCACAACCTCACTGCCGCAACGTTCGCAAACGCCGTTTACAACTTCTTCATTTGCAAGACCTACTTTACAGCCTGTACAGAAGTTAATGGGCATCTTTGTTTTGTATGCAAGACCCTTTTCAAAAAGTTTAAGGAAAATCCACTGTGTCCATTTGTAATAGTTGGGGTCGGTTGTATTAATCTCTCTTGACCAGTCAAAACCAAAGCCAAGCATTTTGAGCTGTCTTTTGAAGTTTTCAATATTATTTTTTGTAACAATTGCAGGATGAATATTGTTCTTTATGGCAAAATTCTCTGTGGGCAGACCAAAGGCATCCCAGCCCATAGGGAACAGAACGTTATAGCCCTCAAGACGCTTCTTTCTTGTGATAATATCTATTGCCGTATAGCCACGGGGGTGACCAACGTGAAGTCCGTGTCCTGACGGATAGGGGAATTCCACAAGTCCATAGAATTTGGGCTTTGACTTGTCGGCATTGGAAGCCTCAAAAGTCTTGTTTTCATCCCACTTTTTTTGCCATTTTTCTTCGATTGCTTTGAAATCATATTTCATTGTATATCAATTCCTTTCGTTTTATTAGTCTTCAACAAGCAAATCATCAATATCAACCTGCGGTGCATCCTTCCAGATGTGTTCCAGCTTATAGAACTCACGGGGTTCAGCCTGAAAAATATGAACAATAACATCATCATAGTTAAGAAGAATCCATTCACCGCTGTCATAGCCTTCTTTTGTCCACATTCTTGCACCAAGCTCGGCCATCTTTTCTTCAACTTCATCACAGATTGCCTGAACATTCTTATTTGAACCGCCGGTTGCAATAACAAAATAATTTGTCAGGGTTGTGAGCCCTCCGATGTCAAGAACCATTATGTCCTTACCCTTTTTCCCGTCAATTGCTTTGACAATTGTGTTCACAAAACCATTTTCACAACTCATCTTTTTTCTCCTTTTATCTTAAAAACCGATTCACCGATTTTATTTTTCTGTAGTCTTTCGATTCACACCAAAATTTTCGCGCATCAGCACTTCTGTCTTTTCTTCATCACAGAAAAAATAAGAAACACCGTTTTTGTCATATCCACCCACACCGGGCAACGTATAAAAACTTATTCTATCAGCCGAAAACTTTGGAATACGCCGTAAATACATCTCAATTTCATCAGCACCAAAGTCAGTTTCGACACTTTGAGCAACCACCGACAAAATTTCAGGTATATTCCACACATTGTTAACAGAAAACAGCTTTTCTGCAACCGCCTTGTAAAAAACTTTGTGCTTTTCAATTCTGCCGATGTCTCCGTCGGCATAGCCCGTTCCGTCATTGTTCATACGGAATCTAACAAACATTTCCGCCTTTTTGCCGTCAAGAACCTGCCGTCCGGGCTGCAAATCTATCACAAGATTCTGCTTGGGGTCATTATACTTCATTCGGAAGGGAACATCCACTTCAACGCCACCGATTGCATCAATCAGTCTTCTGAACCCATCAAAGGTAATAACAACATATTTTTCCGGCTTTATACCTGTCAGAAGTCTGATTTCTTCAATCAAAGCATTTATTTTCCCATTTGAACCGTATGCGGAATTAATCTTTTTATCAAATCTTTTTGTGTTTACCTTTGTATCTCTGGGAATCTGCAAAATTTCCACAGAATTGTCTGAAAGACTCAACTGACAAAGAAGAATCACATCAGACCTCAATTTTGATTCATCAACACCTGCAACAACAAAATTATGGACAGCATCGGTCCTTTGTGAATTCCATATTCCATAAGAAAGCTTTGAATTCACAAGCATTGCGTTCGCACAGACAAACATAACAACAATCAATAAAACAATTACACAGATATTTACAATCGGTAATTTTCGTTTCATTCACATTAACCTCGTTTTGAATTGTTTAAAAAGCTGTTTCGCACTTCAACTGTTGTAGTACACAAAACCCGACCTGAATCAATTATAAACTTGATTACATGATCAGCTTCTCTCAAAACTGCCGCATCCAAATCCCTTTCGGAAATCTCACGCACCTCTTTTGCCTGAGGATAAGGTCTGCCCTGTTCGGTAAAATCGGCAACATATATAATCTTTTCAAGAACAGACATTCCCACCCTGCCGGTTGTGTGATACCGTGCCGCATTGAGAACATCCTCATCAGTAATATTCAGTTTTGTTTTTGCGATGTGTGCCGCCATAAAGCCATGAAGTGCAACCGAATCGGGAAAAGCATCACCGTCATCCAAAAGTCCCGAAGACTCAATTATTCTCTTTGCATCAGAATATGGAAGTTCTTTTGCAACGTCGTGAATTAAGCCCGCAAGGTATGCCTTTTCGGGATTAACATCCCAGATTCCGGCAAGACGGCTTGCTTCCTCTGCAACTCCCATAGTATGCGCAAAACGCTTTTCACTCATTACACCTTGCACGAATTTTTTTATATCGTCAAACTTCTGCATAACCTTTACTGCATCCTTCATAAAGACTGTTTTCCCGGATATACTCAATCACATCATCGCTCACCATATATTTTATGCTTTTGCCTTCTGCAATACGCTGACGGATGTTTGATGATGACATTTCAATCACGTTCATCTGAACCTTTCTTATATCCGCATTATACTTATTTCTCAAAAAGTTTATTGAATTGTCCAGCTCCCTTTCATCCATTCCGCCACGCATTGTCACAATGATTTCAGCACTCCTGAAAATGTATTCGGGGCAAAACCATGTGTCCATTTCGCACAAAGAATCCGCCCCCACAATGAAGCACAGTCTGTCATCCGGAAAAATCTTGCCAAGTTCTTCAAGGGTTTTTGCAGTATAACTCTTTCCACCTGCTTTAATCTCCAGCTCCGATACCTCAAAACCCGAATTATTCCCGATGGAGCGACAAACCATATTAAACCTGTGCGTGCCATCAGGCACAACCCGTTCTGCCTTGTGGGGCTGGATGGCACAGGGCATAAAAATCAGCCTGTCAAGTTCCGCTTTTTCCTTTACCTCAGTGGCAATAAGCATATGTCCCAGATGCGGCGGATTAAATGAACCGCCAAAAATTCCTATTCTCAAGACAATTCGCTCCTTCAGGGCTGCAAAATTTCACCCACACTGGTGTTCACATCAATTACATCAATCTTTTCGGCCTCAACAACAAACAAATCAAAGGTCTTTTTGTTTATGTTAAAGTTCTTTTTGAACAAAACATCACCTGTTTTTGAAATTCTGAAATCAAAAACGTTACCCGAAATTTCAACAGATTCACCTTTAAGGTTCATTCTTTCAAGAATACCGTGGCTTCCCTGAACATTGTAATTTGAAATGTAATATATATTATTACCCTTTCTGTCAACTCCAAACATGTTGGGATAAACTTCCTCTCTGAGAAGAGTTTCCTGTCCGTTGCTGAAAACGTAAACATCGCAATAATTCTTTGCAACGCTGTAATTCTTGGTAAATACAAACAAACCTTCATCGGTGCTGTAACACGAACGAACATCCTCGGCTATTTTCTGTTCCGAAACAACTTCGCCGCCTTTATATGCACACCATACCAGCGTTCCGCCGGCTTTCAGGGAATCAAATTCCGAAATATACAGAATGTTTTCACAGTCATCAGTTATTGCAACCTGAGGATTTTCACCCACAACTTCGTAGTCAACAATAACATTTCCTGCAACCTTTGAGGGAAGCTCGCCCTCAGTATACGCATAGAAATCCGAAACCTTGTCATCATACATTTTTTCATAGATAATTGTGTCCTCATCCTTTGAAAGCATAAGGATTGAATTAACCTCAGAATCAATCTTGGTCTTTTTGCCCGAACCAATTTCAACAGAATAAAGGTTGTGGGTATTTTCCTTTCCATCCTCATCCATGCCAAGAATCAGAACTGTTCCAACTGTTTTCTGAACAAGAGGATTCCTTGCTGTCCTTTCACCCAGTCTCTTTGTCTGACCATCGGCATCAATTGCATAAACATCAAATGTTCCGTCTGCAGTATCATATTCTTTTCCGTAAATATGATGCTTGCCGTCGGATGATGTTCCAAAAAGCATACAAACGTCCGAATCAAGTTTCAACTTTTGCTCATCAAGCTCAACAAGATTCTTCACATAAAGGTCACCGCTCTGCTCGCTTCGGTTCAGATTCTGAATAAAGAACGCCCACTCACCATTTTTGGAAAATTCAAATGTTCCGGGGTCAATATCGGTTGAAATTTTCAAAGGTTCTTCCATTTTTTCTTCCCAGAAGTGTAATGCACCCGTCTGCACCTCTGCATCATATGCACGGAGGTAGAGAAGCTTTTTTCCGTCATTGGTCATAACAAGCGAATTATGAACAGCTTCTGCAATTGTAATAATATCTTCAACGTCGCCGTCAACAATCATACGCAGGCGTCCGCACTTTGTTTCGGGGTCATAATTTTCAAAGAAAAATGTGGTTTTTCCGTCCTTTGATGTGTGAATAATGTCAGCCGATTTGATTATGCTGTCAACAGTTGGCTGCTCTTCCATTTCACTAATTTTGCGGAGATAATTTTCATCAATAACTGTTTTCGAAAGTGTCAGGCTCTCGGTTTCATAAACAATATTCAGAGAATTATCCTTGGCATAAGAATATGAATTCACATCTCCGCTGCCAAACATCCAGCCAAAGAGCAGCACCAGAAGATAAATAAAAAGAATCAACACAGCAAGTGCCACAACAGGCTTAATCAGCTTTCCTGCTTCAAATTTTCTTCCCCTTAAAGGTCTTTTCTTTTCTTTGCTGCCGCTTACGCTCTTTGATACCTTGGACACAGCTTTACGGTCTGCCGTTTTTGCGTTTTTAACACGTTTGTATGTATTGAGCGAATCGTCTTCACCCTCATATACCGCAGTGTTTTTGAGAAAAGGATTGGTTTCTTCCTTTTTTTCAAGCATCTTAACAGCAAGGTCCGGATCTTCGCCCCGGCGCACAGCACGCTTTCTTGCTCTTTTTGCCGCACGACGGTCGTTGAGCCACTGTTCAAAGCTCACCTTAATTCCTTTTTTTGCTTTCTTTGATTTTGACGCAGCTTTAACGGTTTTTCTGATTTTTTCCATCTGCTCGTCGGATGTTATTGTATATTTAAAGTCAAAATCCTTGAACTTTTCGTTTTCTTTAACTTCACTTGTCAACGTTTTGCAATAAGGACACTTTTTTACGCCATCGTAAATATCAGCCCCACATTTCAAACATTTCATCAGACTGCCTCCAATCTTTCAAAACATATATCATCAAATAAGTAATCCACTTTCTGTCAATATACTATAACTATAACACACTTTGTTTCAAAAAACAACATTATATTGCAATTTCACAAATATCATTCAATATTTTCTCTGAGTTTTTTCACCAACGCTCTGTCCTTTTTGTCGAGCTTGGCACGACTGAGCATACCTTTTCGTTTTTTAAAGGTATTTTTTATAGCTTCTTCACGTTTCCATTGACAAATCAATTTGTGGTTTCCGTTCATAAGAACATCAGGCACTTTTTTTTCATGCCAAACTGCCGGTCTGGTATACTGTGGATATTCCAAAAGTCCGTCGTAATGAGATTCATCAGCAAATGAATCCTCGCATGAAAGCACACCCGGTATCATTCTTGCCGTGGCATCAACCACAGCCATTGCCGCAATTTCGCCACCGGTCAGAACAAAATCACCCATAGAAACCTCTGCATCAACAATCTCGTCAAGAACACGCTGATCAACGCCTTCATAATGTCCGCAAAGAATCACAATATGCTTCTTTTTTGCAAATCGCTTTGCCGTTGACTGTCTGAAGGTCCTGCCCTGAGGTGACATATATATTGTTAAAGGCTTATAATCAAGACCCCGGCAAACGCTTTCATAGGCAAGAAAAATAGGTTCTGCCTGCATCACCATTCCCTGACCGCCACCATAGGGATAATCATCAACCTGTCTGTGCTTGTTAAAAGCAAAATCTCTTATCTGAACACAATTAATTTCCAGAATTCCGTTGTTTACAGCTCTCCCTATTATGGAATTTCGGAGAACCGAATCAAACATTTCGGGAAACAACGTCAGAATATCCACCTTCAATTCTGCCATTAGTCAATCAGTCCTTTTAAGGGTTCTATCACAATCATTTTTTCTTCAATATCAACAGACTTTACAACCTCGTCAATAACCGGAATCAACACCTGTTTTTTGCCGTCGTCCTCAACAACATAAACATCGTTACTTCCTGTTTTGATTATATCAACAATCTTGCCCAGTTTACGCCCCGAAACCGTTTCAACGCTACACCCCAGTAAATCACAGATATAATAAGTCCCCTCAGGCAAATCGCCCATTTCCTCGCGGGGAACCGTCAGAATCTTGTTGCGGTATTTTTCGGCTTCGTTGATGTTGTCAATTCCTTTGAGTTTGAGCAAAACCATATTTTTCTGCATTCTTGATTTTTCAATATCGTACTCAGTTCCATCTATAATAACATACGCAAGTTCATCAAAAACCGTAGGGTCATCGCACCACGGCATCACCTTCAGGTCGCCCCGGAGACCATGCGTATTAACTATTTGTCCAATTTCAAGATCTTTTTCCATAATATAAATTCCTTATTTTTCAGTTGTTTCCGATGCAACAAAGGCACCGTCCCGTAAAAAGCAAGTAAAGACTGTATCAAAGCGATACAGTCTGCCTCACATATTCGTTACACAATATCAACCGTAACTTTTTTGTTTTCATGGCTTGCGGCAGCTTTAACAACAGTCCGGATTGCTTTTGCAATTCTTCCCTGCTTGCCGATAACCTTACCCATGTCGCCTTCAGCGACGTGCAAGGTCAAAACAACTGCATTTTCCTGAACAGCTTCTTCAACATTAACTGCATCAGGCTCTGAAACCATTGATTTTGCAATAAATTCCAAAAGCTCTTTCATTTTGTTTCCTCCAAATTCGGTTCACACAGTTCAAAGCAGGCAAATTGCTCAGGGCAACTTGCCGCTTCAAATCATCACCGTGTAAATATTCCCCAGGAAATTAGATAATACCCTTTTCCTTGAGAAGGCGCTTAACTGTATCAGTGGGCTGAGCACCGTTCTTAATCCATGTTGCAACCTTTTCTGCATCAAATTCAACTGCAGCAGGCTTTGTCATGGGATTATAAGTACCAACCTGTTCGATAAATCTGCCGTCTCTGGGGTATCTTGAATCTGCTACCACTACTCTGTAGAAAGGAGCCTTCTTTGCACCCATTCTTCTCAAACGAATTTTTACTGCCATAATAAATTACCTCCAAAAATATATTAATTTAATAATTTTCACTTTTTATTAAAATGGAAATTTCATTTTCCCCATCTTACCCATTTTGCCCAGACGGCCCATCTGCTTCATCATCTTGCCGCCCGACATTGCCTTCATCATCTTCTGCATCTGTTCAAATTGCTTTACAAGAGCATTAACTTCGCCGATTGTGGTTCCACTACCCTTTGCAATTCTTTCACGGCGCTTGGGTGTGAGCTTGTCACGAAGCTCCCTTTCACCTTTGGTCATGGATTTTATCATTGCTTCAATGTGAAGTAACTTTCTTTCGTCTATGTTTGCCCCCTGAAGCGCCTGTTTGTTAACTCCCGGAATCATACCGATAAGCTGTTCAAGAGGACCCATTTTTTTCATTTGCTCCATCTGGTCAAGAAAATCGTCAAATGTGAAGGTTGCACTCCGCATTTTCTGTTCAAGTTCCAGAGCCTTTTTCTCATCAAGAGCCTGTTCTGCTTTTTCAATCAAGCTAAGCATATCGCCCATACCAAGAATTCTTGATGCCATTCTTTCGGGATGAAAAACCTCCAGGTCAGAGAGCTTTTCGCCCATACCACAGAACTTTATGGGCTTATTTGTGACTGCACGAACCGAAATCGCCGCACCGCCACGGGTATCACCGTCAAGTTTTGTGAGAACAACACCGTCAATCTCAAGCTCAGAATTGAAGGTTTCAGCAACATTAACGGCATCCTGACCTGTCATTGAGTCAACCACAAGAAGAATCTCGGTGGGTTCAATTTTTTCCTTGATGTTTTTAAGCTCATTCATCAGTTCTTCATCAATATGAAGACGGCCTGCCGTGTCAACAATCAACACGTCGTTTGAATGGAGCTTTGCGTGTTCAAGAGCCTTGGTTGCAATATCAACCGGATCACGGCTTCCTTCAATACTGAACACAGGAAGATCAAGCTGACCGCCCACAACCTGAAGCTGTTTAACAGCCGCAGGACGGTACACGTCGCAGGCACAAAGAAGTGGTCTTTTTCCCTGCTTGCGCAAAAGTCCGCCCAGCTTTGCCGCCGTTGTGGTCTTTCCGGCACCCTGAAGACCCGTCATCATTATAACCGTTGGCGGTTTTGAGGAAATCTTCAGTTTTTGATTATCCGAACCCATAAGTTTTATGAGCTCTTCATTAACAATTTTTATAACCTGCTGTGCCGGGGTGAGAGACTCCATAACCTCTGCGCCGTTGGCACGCTCGGAAACGCTGTTTATAAAATTCTTTACAACCTTGAAGTTAACATCGGCTTCCAGGAGTGCCAATTTAACTTCACGCATAGCTTCTTTCAAATCAGCTGCAGAAATCTTACCTTTTCCGCGGAGCTTTTTAAACGCATTTTGCAGCTTGTCTGACAAACTTTCAAACGCCATAAGCCACACTCCTTTCAAAAGAATTCATATACTCATTTTAATCCTCAGAATCATTAATCTGTTCAATAATTGTGAGAATTCTGTTTATCTGATGCTTTATGCTGTCGGGAAGAAGTCGTGCCTCAGGAGATTTTTCGATTTCATCAATAATTTCATCAATCTCTGAAAGTCTGGATTTTATGCCCAAAAACCGAGAAACCAGACCCAGTTTGGATTCAACATCATACAGAATAGCCTCCGACCTCTTCAATGTGTCGCGAACACCCTGACGGCTGATTCCAAGCTCAACCCCAACCTCAGACAAGGACAAATCCTCGTTATAATAAAGCTCAACGGTATCCGCCTGCCTTTCGGTCAGCATATTTTTATAAAAGCTCAAAAGAAGGGAAATCTCAACGTTTTTTTCCATTTTTATCCCCCTTTTTCTCCACTTATGTAAAGCCGTTCAGCTTTACACCTCAACAATTGTAACTCATATTTGTTCATTTGTCAAGGGTTTTTTTAATTTTTTTCGTTTATATACAATAATTCCGATTGCAGCAATAACAAGACACACCGAAAGCACCTGCGACACTCTGAACACTCCCAGATAAAGAGAGTCAGCCCTCAGACCTTCAATCATAGCCCGGCCTGCGCCGTACCATATCATATATCTGCAAAAAATTTCGCCTTCAAATGCTTTTTTTCTTCTTGTTGCCAAAAGAATAATCAACCCCACAACATTCCACAAAGATTCATACAGAAAAGTCGGATGAACCGATTGAGCGATGAAGTTGCCCTTATGTACAACGGTCATAGCCCAGGGAAGGTTTGTTTCACTTCCAAAGGCCTCGCCGTTGACAAAATTGCCCCAGCGTCCAATAGCCTGACCAATCAGCAAGCCTATGGCAAGAATATCAAGGGGCTTGCCAATGTTGATTTTCTTTTTTCTGCAATAAAAGAAAATTGCAATTGCCGCACCGATAATACCTCCATACACGGCAAGACCGCCCTGACGCAGATTGAAAACCGATGCAAGATCGCCCTTGTATGAATCCCATTGAAATGCAACATAATAGAGCCTTGCTCCAACAATTGCCGACGGCAGAGCAATCAATATCATATTAAGCAGGTCGTCCTGTGCCAAATCTGTTTTTTTGCTTTCATATGCACCGTAGACAAACGCCAGCAAAAGTCCGATTCCTATTAAAAAACCATAAGCATAAACATCAATGCCAAAAATCGAAAATGCAATCCTGTTAACTTCAAATTCCAGTCCCAGATTGGGAAACGAAATGTTATTTATCATTTTCAGTTTCCTCCAGCGGGTCAATTACCGACATGGTACAGCACGCTTCATCAAAGTGTTCTCTGAGCCTTGCTTCAAGCTCTTCCATCGTCACCTTTTCCACCATGTCATTATAAGCCAACGGGTCAATTCCGTTCATAAATGACCGTATAAAATCATTACCCAGATTCTCAACGCTGTTGAATCTTCTGAGATTCTGCCCAATCAGCACTCTCTTTGCCACGGCTACCACCTTTTCATCCAGTTTTTCGGTCTTTGCTTTTTCAAGATATTCAAGAACACGCCTGTATACCGAATCGGGGTCCTTTGACTCACCGCTAACCGACGAAAAACCATAGCTCTTTTCAAGCTCGCTGTCCTTGCTGAAGCTACCATCAATGAGCCCCTCGCCGTAAAGCTCCATAAAGAAGCCGCTGCTTTTTCCAAAAAGAACCTCAAGAAGAATGTCCGTTTTTATCTGTTTTTCAACCAATTCCGCTCCGCATATTCCCGTTTCCTTTTCCTTGAATCCAATAAGGAACAAGGGCTTTGAAACACTGAGCTTCTGATGAACAACCTTTTTCACAACCTCGCATGGCTCCTGAACCAATCTCCTCTCAATTTTGCCCATATCCTTTTCAGGGCTCACATGCTTATCAATATATTTTACCGCTTCATCGGGGTCAATATCCCCAACCATAACAAGAATCATGTTTGAGGGATTATAATAAGCCTTGCAGCAATCATAAAGAAGCTGAGGAGTTATATGGCTTATGCTTTCAACCGTACCTGCAATATCCGTTTTCACGGTATTGTTGTGATACATTCCCTGAAGCATATTGAAAAACAGCCTCCAGCCCGGGTCATCATCATACATCTTGATTTCCTGACCGATTATTCCCTGTTCCTTGGCAACATTCTCATCCGTAAAATAAGGATTGTTCACAAACTCAAGAAGGATGTCAAGATTTTCATAAAACTTATCCGTACATGAATAAAGATATGCCGTCATATCAAAGCTGGTAAAGGCATTACTGCTTGCACCTGTCAGCGCAAACTTATCAAAGGCATTTTCGCCGTCTTCCTCCTCAAAGAGCTTGTGCTCAAGAAAATGTGCAATTCCGTCAGGCAGCTTTATTTCCTCTCCGGTTTTAGGAACCTTCAGAACATCGTCAATCGAGCCATACTCTGTTGCATATATGGCATAATATTTGCAAAACCCTGCCTTGGGAATAATATAAACCCTCAGACCACTTTCATGGATACCAAAAAGAATACTCTCTTTAAGTGCTTTATTCTCGGTTTTTTCAAATTTCATTGCCCTGCACTCCTTTCAGGAAATATATAGTATCAAGCTGAAGCGTGTTTGCCGCCGCAACAATCCGCTCCTTTGTAACTTCGTTCAGCTTTTCAAGGAAGCTGTCCACAGACTCCTCCACCCCAAGAAGACCTCTGCCCATGTAGAAGTCCTCCGTTGCCGAAAGGCTGTCCTTGATTGAACCTGCCTGAGTTTTCAGATACATCTTTGCCGCCGTGATTTCGTCCTCAGAAAACTCGCCACTTTTCATCTTGTCAAGCTGGAACATAATTTCATTATACGCCTCGTCAAACTTGCTTGCCTCAATTCCTGCATTTATTTTCATGCAGCTTTTGTTTCGGTCAAATGCCGAAAATACATAATATGCGAGGCTGAGCTTTTCACGGACATTGTTGAACAGCTTTGAAAACGGACTTCCACCGTATATGCACGAAAATACCGTCATAGCATAAAAATCGTCCGAAATCGGTGCAATTCCACTATTGAAGCCCATGGCAAGTTTGCTTTGGGATACGGGCATTTCCTCTGTGACATTCTTCACCTGAATGTTTTCCTCAAACTTTGCCAGCTTTGTTTCGCCAATTTCAGGAGTGCGGTCTGCAAGGAACGGACCAAAATTATCCACAATACACTTCTTCACAATTTCTCTGTCAAATGAACCGCTTATAAAAATATCAACCTTTGAGTTATTGATAATTTCATTATACCGTTCATAAAGATTCTTCCCGTCAATTGCATCCAGATCCTCAATATAACCGTAAGGAAAAATCTCATAAGGGTCGCCCTCAAACATAATTTCGTTGCACTTTACCATTGCATATTCTTTCTTATCATTAATAAGTCCAAGAATATGATTCTTTGCATTTTCCTTTTCCTGCTTGACATATGTCTCATCAAAGCCCCCGTCGCATATAAGCGGGCAGAAAATAAATTCCTTCAAAAGCTCAGTAATATCACCAATAATGTTCTCCGTGATAAAGCTGTCGCTGACAAACTGCACCGAGCATTTAATCAATGCACGGTCGCCCCTCTTTCCAATATTGGCTCCGATTGATGCCCCATACAGTTCCTCAGCACGCCATGAAAGCTCAGTCAGAGTGGGATACTTCACCGTTCCTCTTTTGAGAACTCTCGGAATCAGCGCCGTTTTTGTAATATCCTCACGGCACAGGGGCACACAAAAATACACACTCATCACATTGGTTTTGAATTTTTCTGTTTCAAGAAATCTCAGGCTGACACCCTTTGAAATTTCCATTTTTTCCGTTTTCAAATTAATTCACTCCTTTTATCAATATTTATTCTATCTGCCTGCACATTTTCCTATGCAGAAAAAAGCCACAAAACTTATAATATTCACCAACACTATTGAAGGTCCCACAGGCAATTCCCATATTATGGAGGCCACAAAGCCAATTGCCGCACACAAAACAGCAATAACTGCAGTGCAAACCGTTACTCCCCTGAAACTTTTGAAAGTCCGCATAGCCGAAAGCGCAGGGAAAATAATCAATGCCGAAACTATCAATGCTCCCACAAGCTTCATTGCAAGAACAATAATCACAGCTGTGACAACAGCAATAATCGTGTTGTAAATTTCTGTTTTTTCACCAATGGCCGCCGCAAAATCTTCATCAAAGGTAACTGCAAAAATCTTGTTGTAAAAAAACACAAAAAGCAAAATTACCGCAACCGACAAAACAAGACACAATATCACATCGGTTTTTGACAATGTGAGTATGGAGGTTGCCCCAAAAAGTGATGCACAAACATCACCTGCAATATTCCCCGAAACAGAAAATACATTCAAAAGCAGATAGCCGATTGAGAGCGCACCCACCGAAACCATGGCAAGTGCCGCATCACCTTTTATTTTTGCCCTTCTGCCTGCCCTGAGTAAAAATATTGCCATTGCCACAGTCACAGGAAGAACAACAATCAGCTCGTTTGACACCTGAAGCACTGCCGCAACCGCAAAGGCACCAAATGCACCATGTGAAAGTCCGTCACCAATAAAGGAAAAACGTTTCAGCACCAAAGTAACACCAAAGAGCGAAGCACACAAGGCAATCATCATTGTTACCACAAGTGCATACCGCACAAAAGGAAAGTCAAAATAATACAAAATGTCACTCACTGCGCATCACCCCCGCCAAGAAAGGCTTTTCCCACATTGCTGACTCTGTAATCCGCAACACTGCCAAAAAACAGAAGTTTGTGGCTTATGTGCAGAATATGCTTTGCATACTTCATTGCCGCTGCAACATCGTGAGATACCATAACAATTGTTATTCCGCTTTTATTCAACTCTTCAATTACAGCATACATCTCGGCAGTTGCAACAGGGTCAAGACCTGCGGCAGGTTCATCCAGAAGAAGAATCTTTTGGGAAGCACACAGCGCTCTTGCAAGAAGCACACGTTGCTGCTGACCTCCCGAAAGCTCTCTGTAACTGCAATTGGCAAGATTATCAATTCCCAGCTTTTTCATGCTGTCACAGGCAAGCTGCTTTTGGCTTTTTGAATAAAATGGTCTGAATCCATTTGACTTAATACAACCCGAAAGAACAATCTCGCGTACTGAAGCAGGAAAATCTTTTTGAACCTCGGTTTGTTGCGGCAAATATCCGATGCCGCCCCTTGCCAGCTCACCGTCCATCTCCAGCTTACCTCCCATCGGTAAATTCAGTTTCAGCAATGTTTTAATCAATGTGCTCTTTCCTGCACCGTTTTCCCCAACAATGCACAGATAATCCCCCTGAACAACCTCAAAGGAAATATCCTCGGCAACCACCCTGCCGTCATAGCCCAATGCAAGATTATTACACTTAATCTGAGGCTTGTTGTTTGACATATTAATACCCCTTTACTCTAAAGCCTTTTTCAATGCTTCAAGATTTTCTTCCATAATTTCAATATAACTAATGCCGGCTTCAATCTCCGAATTACCAATTGTCTGACATGAATTCATAACAACAATGTCAAGCTCGCTGTTATTTGAATTTTCCTTTATGGTTTTTGCCACCGAGCTGTTTGATTTTTCCAGGACAACAACCGCTTTTTTGTCGAGTTTTTCAACAGTCTGCGTCAGTTTTACAATTACATCAAACCCTGCATCCTGATCAGTTGAACAGCCCGAAAATGCCGCCTCACTGCTTATGTTATAATCAGATGTCATATAAAGAAATGGAAAACGGTCGGCAACAACAATTGTTTTGTCCTTCGAACCTTCAACAGCCTTTGTATATTCAATATCCAACTGTTCAAGTTCTGCCTTCAGTTCATCCTTGCGTTTCCTGTATGCCGTAATCTGCTCCGATTGAATTTCAGGAACCGCTTCCATAAGTTTTTCATAAATTCCGTCAACAGCCTTTTGCGCCAGCTTCAGCGAAAGCCATATATGTTCATCAAAGGGTTCTTCATCATGATGTTCATGTTCAGGATGATTTTCATCACCACAAAGGAGGTCACTTTTCAGCAAATCAAAAAGCTTCAGACTGTTAATGCCGTTTTCATTAACAAACTTTTCAGACCAAATATCGGATTCACCACCCACATATATAAATAAATCGCAGGTGCGTATCCTTGTCATATCCTTTGCCGTGGGTTGAAAACTGTGAATATCACCGTTTCCCGACAGAAGCGTTACCTGAAAATCCTCTTTGTCAATTATGTTATTCACCCAGTCGTAAACAGGAAAATTTGTACAAACTATGGATATCTTGTGACTTTCTTCAGATGAAGAACCGCAACCGGAGACAAACAGCACAAACAACAGAACCGCAATCGCCAATATTCTAACCTTTTTCATTATTGTGTTCCTCTCACTTTCTGCAATCACCGCAAGTACCCACCAATACCGTTTGTTTTCCGTCCACCTCGAAATGGTTTTTTTTCATAACCTCTGCCATAAGCCTCAATGATTCGTCATCATCCATGTGCAAAAGCCTTCCGCAATCCATACACTTCATATGAAGATGAAATGCGCAATGCTCATCACCTGCAATCTGATAAAGAAACCTTCTGCTGTGTTCCTTCATCATCCGCTTCACCACACCCTCATTTTCCATCTGTTGAATAAGGCGGTAAACCGTACTCTTTCCCGGAAGGTCTTCCTTATTATATTCTTTTTCCATTTCAGCACAAAGTTCTTCAACCGAAAAGGCTCTTTCGCCATGTGCCGTCAAAAAATCTGTTAACCTCTTCTTTTGTGCGGTCTGATAATGTGCCACAAACCCCACTCCTTTCAAATTTGAGAATAATTCTCAAATTATTATATATGCAACACGGTTCTCTGTCAAGTTTTTTTTGTAAAATCAAAAAAAGAACTGTCGCCTTTTTTCATGCAACAATTCAATTTTTTGTCATAGTTAATCATCGAACTTCATTAATTTATATGGGGGAATCTCGAGTGCCTTTGCAATTCTGAATAATGTATCAAGAGAAATCGCCTTATAAATATTTGGTGCCTCAATCTGCCCGATAAAGGATACTCCGCAATCCAATATCTCAGCAAGCTGTTCCTGGGTTAATGATTTCAGCTTTCGGTAATAAGCTATTTTTAACCCTATTTTCAAATAATTGTTTTTAAATTCCATATCCATAACATCACCCAAAATTATTTTATCGTATTGACAAAATAATATAAATATGATAAACTTATAACAATTATTACCGTTCTGATAATAATTCTAAACATATTAAAGTGTTATCTTGAGCTAAAAACATAATATAATCATTTTCATCATAAGGAGAGCTTGAAATGAACATTAAAGAATTAACCGATTTGGCAAATTCAGGAGATATTAAGGCAATTTATTCTCTTGGGAAATACTATCTTAACATTGAAAAAGAACTTGATAATGCCATAAAATGGTTTACCACAGGAGCAAAAAAATGTTCCGAAAAGTGTATGCATATGTTGGCATCAACAATAGCTTCAAAATCGGTTATGCTTAGAAAACAGAGTGAATCACCCAATTATTTTGATATTATTTCCATGTTGGATAATGCACTTTACTGGGACAACAAGGCAGCCGAAAGCGGCAGCGAAGACAAAGATACCCATAATACTATATGCTCGGAAATCGGAATTTCATA
The DNA here is from genome assembly GCA_017436245.1 of Clostridia bacterium. Taxonomy (GTDB): domain Bacteria; phylum Bacillota; class Clostridia; order Monoglobales; family Monoglobaceae; genus SIG440. Next base: position 16,281 of record JAFSDN010000065.1, on the reverse strand, counting down.
CTACTTTTTGAGCATTGACCCAAAAACCGATGCCGATCATTCTATGCTTTATCTTGAAATCGCCATATCATATCTGAAGCCTCTTTACAGCATACTGTTTTCCACCGAATCCATATTTTACTTAGGTTGTTCACTTCACGATTACAGTCTTTTTGGCAAAACAAGCTCAAAAGACACCGAGCTTGCGTTCAGAATCCTGAAAAATTGTGTGGATGATTATTTCAACGAACTTCCCTCAATGGCAACTGTTTCATACTGCGTCGGAATGATGTATGCAGAAGGTCGGGGTTGCCATAAAAACTTCAACAGAGCACTACATTATTTTCAGCAGGCTCACAATGCGGGCTATGATTGCAGTAAGGTTCTTAATCGTTTTGAGAAAAATTTATTCGGAGGCTACAACTTTATATAGTTAAAAAAGACGTGTTTCTTCATTCGGCAAAGAAACACGCCTTTTTACCTTGGTTCTATAACAAATGTTGGGGTAAACGCTTTGTAAAGATTCTTCGCTATGCTCAGAATGACTAAAGCTTGCCGGTACAAAGTCATGTTGAGCGAAGTCGAAACATCTTTTTTTGTACTAAACCCCAACATTTGATAAAGAACCTTTACTTTTATATTCTCGCAACACCTGAATCTTGTGCAGCCTTGGCAACAGCCTCCGCAACCGTCTTGCCGATTCTTGGGTCAAAAGCCTTGGGAAGAATGTAATCTGCTTTTAATTCCTCCTCACTCACAAGACTTGCAATGGCATATGATGTTGCCATTTTCATTTCTTCATTGATGTCAGATGCACGAACATCCAATGCTCCACGGAAAATTCCCGGAAAAGCAAGAACGTTGTTAATCTGGTTGGGGAAGTCCGAGCGCCCTGTGCCAACAACCGCCGCACCAGCAGCCAATGCTTTGTCGGGCATAATTTCGGGAACAGGATTTGCCATGGGGAACACAATACTTCCTTCTGCCATGGAAGCAACCATTTCCCCGGAAACAATATTTGGAGCCGAAACCCCGACAAACACATCGGCACCTTTCATCGCATCTGCCAATGTGCCCATCATTTTTTCACGGTTTGTAATCAAGCTCATTTCAGCCTGAGCTGTGTTCAGTTCCTCCATGCCTTCGCAGATAATTCCAAAACGGTCACACATAATCATGTTCTTCACGCCAAGACGGAGCAAGTGTTTTGCAATGGCAATTCCTGCCGAGCCTGCGCCGTTGACAACAACCCTGACTTCATCAATTTTTTTGTTAACTACCTTCAAAGCATTAAGCATTGCCGCCGCAACAACAATTGCTGTTCCGTGCTGGTCGTCATGAAACACGGGAATATCACAGATTTCTTTCAGTCTTTTCTCAATTTCAAAGCATCTGGGTGCCGCAATATCTTCAAGATTTATTCCTCCGAATGACCCCGAAATATTGTAAACCGTCCTGACAATTTCATCAACATCCTGACTTTTTATGCAAATGGGAAAAGCATCAACGTCCGCAAATTCCTTAAAAAGAACGCACTTCCCCTCCATAACGGGCATACCGGCTTCCGGACCAATATCACCAAGTCCCAGAACCGCCGAACCGTCGGTCACAACAGCCACAATATTATGTCTGCGTGTCAGCTCATATGATTTGTTAACATCCTCTTTTATAACAAGGCAAGGTTCAGCCACACCGGGTGTATATGCCGTTGCAAGATCTTCGCTTGACTTCACGGGAGTTCTTGACACAACCTCAATCTTTCCCTTCCATTCATGGTGTTTTTCCAATGCAAGTTTTTTAATGTCCATCTCTTTCAAATCCTTCCTTTATTTATAAAACAAAGCCTGCGGCAAATGCCGCCGCACAGGCACAAACAGCAACAACAATAAGAGAACACCTGAAATACGCAAGCACAAAGGCAACCGCCGCACCAATGGCTGATGTCACAGCATCACCCGTTGAATAAAATATGTACGGAAAGGTCATTGCTCCCAAAACCGAATAGGGAACATAAAACAAAAAGCTCTTCACAAAAGGTGATTTTATTTTACTCCTCATCAACGTAAAAGGAATCATTCTTATGCCATATGTCACAAGAGCCATGGCTGCCAGATACGCAAAAAACATACTGTCCATAAGCCTTAATCCTCCTCATCACATTTTGGTGCTGCAACAGCCATAATCCCCGATGCAACAACAGCGCAGATAATAATCTGAAACCCCGTTGAAATCTGCTTCAAAAAGGGAACAAAATACATAGCACAGCTCATTGCCGAGGCAATCAGAACAGCGCACAAAACGCCTTTATCCTCCCTTGCGGGCGGAACAATAATTGCAACAAACATACTGTACAGCGCAAGCCCCAATGCCGAACAAATACTTGGTGGCAGCACCTGACCTGCATAAACACCAAGTACCGTTCCAAGGGTCCAGCCAATTGGCGGCAATGTTATAAGTCCATACATAAACCGTCGTCCGATGAGTCCGCGTTCAGCCGCCGCAACGGCAAAAACCTCGTCCGTTATGGCAAAGGAAGTTATCATTCGATGTGGAGTTGTGAAGCTCTTGTCAAGCTTCTGAGTCAAAGCAAGCCCCATAAGGCAATAGCGCATATTTATAACCAACTGTGCAAGAATCATTTCAATTATTGTGCCGCAGGCGGCAATAATGCCGATTCCTGCAAGCTGACCTGCCGAAGTCAGATTTGTCAGCGAAATAAGGATTGCCCCAACCGATGGGATTCCCATTCCTATTGCGGTTATCCCAAAACCAAAGGACACAGAAAGATAACCCAAAGCAATGGGCAATCCTTTATTCAATCCGTAAAAATATGAATTCTGAGATTTTTCTTTTGTCATTTCTTCACCTGGTTATTCATCATTGTTTCAAGATTTTACATAACAACGATTCATTTTATCAAAAAACATATTTATTGTCAAGCGAGGAAATTTGAAAAAACTTGACCTTTTTTGACCAAATCTATTGACAAAGAAAAATATTGTGCTATAATAAAGTCAAGGTCAAAGAAAGTCAAAGTCAAAGAAATGAGGTGATTAAATTTGAAACTCAGTAATATAATAGAAGAATTCATAAAAGAACTGCTTGCCGAAAACCGCGAGATTGAGCTTCAGAGAAACGAGCTTGCAACACGATTCAACTGTGTTCCGTCACAAATAAATTATGTTATCGCAACACGATTCTCCCCCGAAAGAGGTTACAGCGTTGAAAGCAGACGTGGCGGCGGCGGATATATCCGAATAACCCGAACAGCCCCCGAAAATGAAAACCTCATTCTTCACATAATCGGCGCAATTGGCAACAGCATTACGTCATCAAGCGCAACAGCGGTGATAAAAGAACTTTTTGGAGCAAGGCTTGTGACTCAAAAGGAAGCAAAACTCATTATGGCAGCACTAAGCGACAGTTCATTAATTATTCAGCGCCCCGAAAGAGACATAATACGGGCAAAAATGCTCAAAAATATACTGGTAAACCTTGTTTAGAAAGGAGAAACTCAATATGCTATGTCAAAAATGTAACGCAAGAGAAGCAAATACACACATTACCCAGGTAATAAACGGAGTAAAAACAGAAATGTATCTTTGCCGTGAATGTGCCAATGAGAATCAGGATTTCTGGGGCTTTGCAGGCAAGAGCTTTGACAAGGAATTTGAGAATCTGTTCAGCGGATTCTGGAACAGTCCCCAATTTGCAAAGTCCAAAGCACAAACCCTTTCATCACCCAAGATATGTGACATTTGCGGTGCAACAACCTCAGAATTTCTCCGAAGCGGAAAGCCCGGTTGCAGCAATTGCTACAACATTTTTTCCGACTTCCTCCTCCGTCCTTTGAAGCAAATCCACGGAAGCTGTCAGCACAACGGAAAAATTCCTTCCAGAACAGGAAAAGACCTGAAAAAAGCAGACGAAATCCAAAAACTTCAGGCACAGCTGAACAAAGCTGTTGCAGAGCAGAATTTTGAGGAAGCGGTACTCCTCCGTGATAAAATCCGTGACTTACGCGAACAGCAATAAGAAAGGTGGTAAAATTTATGTGGTATACAAAATTTGGTCCTTCGGGTGACGTGGTATTATCATCAAGAATACGCCTTGCACGGAATATTGCAGACATCCCCTTTGTTTCAAGAATGAACAAAGAACATGAATCCCAGGTAATCAACCGTTGCAAAGCCGCAATGCCCGAAATGACATATATTGACTTTTCATCAATGACAAAAACAGAGATTCTTGCTCTTTCCGAAAGTCATCTTGTAAGCCCCGAAATGGTTGAAAACAAACGTCAATGCGGAATCCTCACAAACAGCGACTGTTCAGAATGTATAATGCTCAACGAAGAAGACCATATTCGCATCCAGACAATGGCACCGGGGCTGAATCTTGAACTTTGCCTTACAAACGCCAACCGCCTTGACGACCGGCTTGAAAGCACCGTTGACTACGGCTATCACAAAGACTTTGGCTACCTCACCGCCTGCCCGACCAATGTGGGAACGGGTATGCGTGCGTCGGTAATGGTGCATCTGCCTGCATTGACAAAGCTCGGAAAGATGGAAAGCATTATCCGCTCGCTGTCAAAGCTGGGCATCACCGTCAGAGGCTTTTACGGTGAGGGCAGTAAGGCATTTGGCGACATCTATCAGATTTCAAATCAGATTACCCTTGGTGTTTCCGAGGAAGATACAATTGATAAGTTAACACAGGTTATAGGCGACATCATCGAAAAGGAACGTTCACTTGGTCAAAAGCTCTACTCCCATGACAAATTCACCTTTGAGGACAAAATAATGCGTTCATATGGTATTCTCACAAATGCAAGAATCCTTACCTCAGGGGAAACGGTAAATCTCATTTCAGAGGTAAGATGGGGCATAAATTTGGGAATAATAAAAGATATTGACCTTGAAACCATGAGCGAAGTTTTCTATGACGTTCTTCCTGCAACCATAACCAAGAACCATAATCTCACAACAGCTCTGGAACGTGATTTGAAGCGTGCCGAGCTGATTGGCGAAAAACTTAATTCATAATTACCGAACAAATCTTTTGGAAAGGAATGATAAATTATGTTTGAACAAAAACTTACCGAGCGTGCAAAACACGCCATTAACCTTGCAGGACAGTCTGCCGCCGAGATGGGTCACAACTACATCGGAACCGAGCACATTCTTCTTGGTCTTGTCCGTGAAGGCGGCGGCGTTGCCGCAAAGGTGCTTTCCGAGAATAACATTACCGACAGCAAAATAATCAGTAAAATTGAGTTTTTTGTGGGTACTGACCTTCCGCTGAACAGCACTGCAATCGGTTTTACCCCACGTACAAAAAGTGTCCTTGAACACAGTTATTCCGAAGCAAGACGCTTCCACCACAATTACATCGGAACCGAACATATTCTCATTGCCCTGCTTCGTGAAGCCGAAAGTCTTGCAATGCGTATACTCACCGACCTTGATATTAATCCCCAAAAACTGTTTACCGACATAATCAATGTGATGAAGGAAAACAACTTTGGCGAAATCAGCGACGAAGGTCCAACCCCCGATGCCGCAAAGAATTCACCCAAGAAAAACAAATCCGAAAAGACGCCAACACTTGACAAATTCGGACGTGATTTGACAGCACTTGCCTCCGAGCTGAAGCTTGACCCCATAATCGGCCGTGATTCGGTTATTGAACGTGTTATACAGATTCTCAGCCGCAGAACAAAGAACAACCCTTGCCTGATTGGTGAGCCCGGCGTGGGCAAAACCGCCATTGCCGAGGGGCTTGCGCAGAAAATTGTTCAGGGTCAGGTTCCTGAAATTCTCAAGGACAAAAAGGTTATAACCCTTGACCTTTCATCCATGGTTGCAGGGGCAAAATACCGCGGCGAATTTGAAGAACGTCTGAAAAGCGTTATGGACGAAATCCATAAGGCAGGCAACATCATCCTCTTTATCGACGAAATTCACACCATAATCGGTGCAGGGGCTGCCGAAGGTGCCATTGATGCCGCAAACATACTCAAACCCGCTCTGGCAAGGGGTGAAATTCAGATTATCGGCGCAACAACCCTTGAAGAATACCGCAAGCATATTGAAAAGGATTCAGCCCTTGAACGACGCTTCCAGACGATTATTCTAAGCGAACCCAACTTTGAGGAAAGTATGGAAATTCTCAAAGGCATCCGTGATAAATACGAAGCTCACCACCGTGTTAAAATCACCGACGAAGCCCTTGATGCGGCGGTTAAAATGTCAATTCGTTATATTCCCGACAGATTTTTGCCCGACAAGGCAATTGACCTGATTGACGAGGCGGCATCAAGAATACGCATAAAAACCCTGACTGCTCCACCCAATGTAAAGGAAATTGAGGACAAAATTGAATCCACCCGAAAAGAAAAGGAAGCGGCAATAACCGCTCAGGAATACGAAAAAGCCGCAAAGCTCCGTGACGAGGAAAAAACACTTTTGGAAGAATTGAAAGCAACAAAAGAAAACTGGGAAACCGAAAACCATGCAAAGGCAGTTGAAGTTACGCCCAACGAAATTGCCGAAATAGTCTCAGTCTGGACAGGAATTCCCGTCAGAGCAATTGAGGAGGGCGAAAGCGAAAGGCTTCTTCGCCTTGAAGATGAGCTTCACAAACGTGTTATCGGTCAGAACGAAGCCGTAACAGCCGTTTCAAAAGCAATCCGCCGTGGCAGAGTCGGGCTCAAAGACCCCAAACGCCCAATCGGCTCTTTCATCTTCCTTGGCCCCACGGGTGTTGGAAAAACCGAGCTTTCAAAAGCACTTTCCGAAGCAATGTTTGGTGACGAAGATGCACTCATCCGCATTGATATGTCCGAATATATGGAAAAGCACGCAGTTTCACGTCTGGTTGGTTCGCCTCCCGGATATGTTGGCTATGACGAAGGCGGACAGCTCACCGAAAAAGTTCGCAGAAAACCCTATTCCGTGTTGCTCTTTGACGAAATCGAAAAGGCTCACCCCGATGTTTTCAACATTCTTCTGCAAATCCTTGAAGACGGTATTCTTACCGACTCTCAGGGCAGACGTGTTGACTTTCGTAACACCGTTATAATTATGACATCAAACCTTGGGGCAAGAATGATAACCGACAACAAAGCTCTCGGTTTTTCAGCCGCTGCACCTGATGCCGAAAAGGACTATAACAAAATCAAGTCCGATGTTATGGGCGAGCTTAAACGTGCATTTCGACCTGAATTTCTCAACCGCATTGACGATATAATCGTATTCCGTCAATTAAGCCGTGAAGACATCAAAGCAATTGCATCAAAGATGCTTGACACACTGAAGGCAAGAATGTCCGCAAATGACATCACAGCAGAATTCACAGATTCAGCTGTTGAACGCATTGCAGATGTTGGCTTTGACCCAACCTACGGAGCACGTCCCCTCCGCCGTGCAATTCAGAGCGACATTGAAGATATGGTTGCCGAAAAAATGCTCCTTGGTGAAATTAAGTCGGGTGACAGCATAAAAATTGACTTTGCTGAGGAAAAATTTGTAATCATAAAATAGAGTAAAAAATGAACCGACTCCTTTTTGGGGCGGGTAGTGATAAGGAAGTATTAAAAAAACACTTACCAACTACCAACAAGGTGAACGAGAAAAAGCTATACAGACGATCTTTCCGTTTGCATAGCTTTTTTCGCAATTTTTATTGACAAAATCAAATATTTGGATTATAATATAAACAGACAAAGGGCAAGACCGCAAAGCGGTTAGCCGAGATTATAGCTAAAAATAACTGCTAATCTTGACCGGAGGAGCAGTTATTTTTTTATGGTTATTACAAGAAGTAATAGAACAATCATAAAATAAATTATGTATTCATTTTCCATAAAACCACCCCCAATCCCTGCTGAAATCAGCAGAATTAAAAAGGTGGCTAACCGCCCTCGAACTTGCCCGGTATCCGGTTGGATTTCTCCAACAATGATATTTTAACATAGTTTGACAAAAAATGCAAGAATTTTGTCAGAATATTAGGAAACGCGTGACAAAAACACCGTTAATCAATTGTATTTAAGTTAAGGATATATACGAAAGTGTCATTCTGAGCGTAGCCGTAAGGCGAAGTCGAAGAATCTGATTTGTCACAAAGATTCTTCACTACGTTCAGAATGACAAGTTGATTAACTTAATGATACTGCTTTTTGGAGCGGTTCATTTTTTTCTCAACGAGTACGCTTTATTCTGTAATCAAAACAGTTCTGCCGTTTTCGTTCCATTGAACATCTGCACCAAAGGCTTCTGCAAGAACTCTTACAGGAACCATTGTTCTGTCATTTAAAAGCCGAGCCGGAACATCAACAGAAATAGCTTTGCCGTCCTTATACATTTCATTTGCACCTATTTGAATTTTTATTTCAATCCCGTTACGTTTTGCTATGGCTGTGCTTGTGGCACTATCCCATTCAACTTCAGCACCCATCGCTTCAAAGATTGAACGCAACGGAACCAAGGTTCTGCTGTTTAAAAGTTCGGGATTCTGTCCGTACGCATGGAATGATATTCTTGTGCCATTGTATAAAACGGTAATTCCGCTGTTTACTGAGTTGTCGGTAAGATATGATATTTGGTTTTTTTTGCAGTATTTTTCTGCATATGAGCCTGATGAGCAGTACACAATAGCATTAGGACAGCTATCTGCAACATTATCCATTGTTTTAACAGTATCAGGCAAATAAATTGATTTAATTGTTATACAATCGTCTCCCAACCCCATTGACGGCCAAAATATTCTTCCGACTTTTTCAGTTCCATACGGTATAACTAATTCATTGAGATTTGTTTCTGCAAACGCTCCGTTACTTATTTCTTTTAACCCACAAGGCAATATCATTTGAGAAAGCGGAGTTGATTCAAACGCAAAACCTTCGATTTTAGTAACAGTTGCAGGTATTTGTACTTTGTTTAAATTATCACAGTCACTAAAACAGCCCTGCGGAACTACTTTTAAATTATCCGGTAATATCACTTCCCTTAAATTATCACAATCGCCAAATGATTGATAACCTAATGTGACACTATTCATTTGACTTAAGTCTATTTTCTCCAAACCGGAACAAGCAAAAGCATCCGAACCGATTTTTTCTACGCCTGAAGGTATATTTATTTGTTTCAAGGAAGACGTTTCTAAGAATGAATAATCATCAATAATCCTCAAACTTGACGGCAAAACTACCGTATGTAAATTTTTGAATTTTTGAATAATAGAACCATATATATGTTCAATACCTTCCTCATAAACAAGTTCTTCAAGCTCTTCCCACCCAAAACACGCACCAAAACCAATTTTTTTTATTGTTCCGGGTATTCTTATTGATTTAGGTTTAGAACTCCTAAAAAAATCTAAATTATCATCTTTTATCTTTGTCACTGTCGCACCATAAATGGTTTTGGGGATAACAACATCGCCACCTTCTCCCAAATACCCTGTTATCATCACTTCATTATCAAGCAACTGAAATTCCCAATCGCCATCCGTTAATGCAAAAGCATTTAAAGAACCGCATGTCATTAGCAAAAGCATGGTTATCATCATTGTTAAAACAATTCTTTTCATTTTATTATTGCCGCCTTTCTGATTTCCTATCTTAATTCTTTTTTCAGCTCATTGACAGGCACAAAATCTCCGTCGCCGACTTTTGCCATTGAACCGTCTGAATTAAGCGTGACATTTCTTGTACCGAGAGCACGGTATGCTCGGCCTTTTAAATCTTCCTCCAAAGCCTCACGCTCCGCTTTTTGCTGAGCAGCCCGCACTTCACGCTCTGCTTCTTCACGTTTTGCCGATTGTTCAAGAGAATTAAATGCCATATCATCTGTACTTCTGCCAATATTAACCAATTCTTCTTTTCTCTTTTTTGCTTTCTCATCACCTTTTGTTATAATAAAAATTGACATCCAACCGCAAAAAGGTATGTATGCTGCAATGGTAAAGCTTATATTCCACCACCAACGAAGAATTGGGCTGATTATCGGAATATTAAGTCTTGCAATAATTGCAACCGCAACCCATATTATAACCGCTATAACTACACCTGAATCCATAAAAAATCTCCTCTCAAATTGATCGTTTTCTTTTGCTTTTTATTTTTTAATTTATGATTACTTTCACATAACTTATACCTCCCACAATATAACCCATGTATTGATATATATTATCACATCATTCTTATATTGTCAATGATAATTATACATTATTAATCAATTGTATAATTATTGCAGGTGTGATAAAAATATAGAAAATGTATAAAATATGCAAAGGGTGATACTTATTTACGCTGAAAATGAATTGTATAAAATTATAGGTGATAACATAAAATTCTACCGTCAGCTTTATAATATCGGAAAAGATAAAACAAACCGTATAACTCAAGAAAAATTGGCAGAATTAGCAAACATCTCAACATCCTTAGTCGGAAATATGGAAAGTGAGAAAATAGACCAAGGTATCAGTCTTTTTACACTTTATAAAATCAGTACTATTCTTTCCATACCGATAAATCACTTTTTTGTCCCTGTTGAATTGAAAAAAATTGAAGAAGAAATCGGATTATTCAGCAAAAAAACACATTCAAGCAACAGATGATTATAAAATAAGATAAAAAATAAACCGCCTCCTTTTTGGGCAATACAATTAAGTTAAGGATATATACGAAAGTGTCATTCTGAGCGTAGCCGTAAGGCGAAGTCGAAGAATCTGATTTAAAACAAAGATTCTTCACTACGTTCAGAATGACAAGCTGATTAACTTAATGATATTGCTTTTGGAGGCGGCTTATTTTTTCACCATTTGTAAAATAAATTTACGATTGTGCAAAAAAAAGGGAAAATAGTTCAAAGACAAGAATAGCTTTTTGTGATATAATTAAACAAAAAAACGGGAAGATTTCCCGGAAAATATATTAAATAAAGACAGGAGATGTTTTTTATGTCAAGAATTTGTATTCCCGATTATGAGTACAAAGAAAGAATTGCAAAAGCTGCAAAGCTGGTTGCAGAAAAAGGTCTGGACGTTATGGTTGTATGCTCAACAGAGTCAGACTACGCAAATGCAAGATATTTCAGTGGCTTCTGGCCTCTGTTTGAACGTGCAGGTGTTGCTATCTCTGCAACAGGCGAAGCTGCACTTATGGTTGGCCCCGAATGTATCATCTTTGCCAAGGACGTTGGTAAGATTGATAAAGTATTCTGTCTGAGAGAATTCAGAGAATCAGCTGACCCCTCATACCCCGAACTCCATGCTGATACATTCAACGATGTGTTCAAAGCAATTGGCGTTACAGGCAACAAAATCAAAATTGGTCTCGGAAGCTATGTTGAATGTACACTTCCCATCTATGAAGGTCTCAAGAACAGCTATCCCGAAGCAGAAATCGTTAAGTGCAACGATATTATGGTTAACCTTAGAAAGATTAAGTCAGCAAACGAGCTTGCTTGTATTCAGGAAGGCTTCAGAATTGTTGACATTGCAACAGACGAAGTTATCCGCAACCTGAAGCCCGGCGTTACTGAACTGCAGATGGTTGGTATCGCACAGAAGGTTATTTACGAAGAAGGCGCAGAATACGAAGGTCTTCCCATGTATGTATTCAGCGAAAAGTCAACAAGCCACGCAATTTCACGTTCAGGCTACAGAACAATCGGTAAAAACGACATTGTTCAGTTGAACCTTTCTGCAAAAATTGACGGTTATTCACCTGCTATCGGTCTTCCCATTGCTATGGGTAAGCTCGAAGGCGAAAGAAGACGAGTTGTTGAATTCTGTAAGGAAGCTCACGACTGGACAATTGACCAGCTGAAGGCAGGCGTTATGGCAAGTGATGTTGCTCAGAACTTCTATAAGATGTATGTTGACAACGGTTTCAAGGACAGCTATGTTTACGGACCTTGCCACGGAACAGGTATGATTGAGGTTGAACCGCCCTGGATGGAAACAGACTCAACATATAAGCTGGAAGAAAACATGACATTCCAGGTTGATACATTTATCATGGGCGACGGCTTTGGCTGCAGATGGGAAATCGGTGCTGCCATCACAAAAGACGGTTGCCACAAGATGACAGACTACCTGAAGAAGGGTATCATTGAGCTCGGTTTCTAATTCAACAATTAAACTGATTGGAGATAAAAAAATGGCTATTGGTAAAAAAGAATGGATTATCCCCGACTGCGAGCTTCCGCAGGAAGGAGAAGGCGTTGCAAAAGGTCATGAATCCGTAATAATTGTTAACGATTCTGACACAGATGCAAAAATAGACGTAAGCATTTATTTTACAGATAAGGATCCTCATACAGGTATTGTGTGGGAAGTTGGAGCTAAAAGAGTGAAGTGCTTCAGAATGAACAATATTGAACATATGTGCGGATTTAAAGTTCCCTTTGAGACGCAGTATGCTATGAAGGTTTCAAGCAATACTCCTATTGTATTGCAATACGGAAGACTTGACAACACTCAGTCAAACCTTGCATTCTACACAACGCTTGGTTATTCAGAATAAGGAGGAGAAATACCATGGAATACAATATGAGTTTTCCCAGAGAACTTAACAACGTTAAAGAGAACAGAATTCCCTTTGTTATCTGCGGCGGTACTGTTGAGTACCACGGTCCTCATTGCTCTTATGGCTGCGATTCCCTGATTGCAGAGGGACTTATCAAAAAGCTTGCTGAAAAGAAGGAAATTATGATAGCACCCACAATTTATTACAGTCCTTCAAGCTATGCTGTTGCTGACGAAACAAGCGGAACAGTGCATATCGAAGAAGACGTGTTTGAAGCATATCTCTTCCAGATTTTCATGAATATGCTTGATGCAGGTCTCCGTAATATTTATGTAGTTATCCATCATCAGTTTGAACAGGAAAATTACAAGCCCATGACACTTTCATATATGAAAGCATCACAGAGAGCCATTATGAGATACTTGGAAAAAACTCAAGGCAAAGGCTGGTGGGGAAGCGAGAATTACGCAAATTATTATGACGATTTGGGCGAGGCAGATGACCCGTTTAGTTGGATTAAGGTTATTCCCACAATGAGTACCGCTGTTCAGAACGCAACTGGCTATGACCACGCAGGAAAGTATGAGTGCTCAATTCTGATGTCACTTTACCCTGACGCTGTTAAGCTCGAAAGACTTGGCGACATCAATCATTGGTTTACAAAAAGTGCCGCAGAGGCATCAACCGAAATCGGTGACGAAATGGTTCGTCAATCACTTGAATATCTTGAAAAGAAGATTGTTTAATCTATAACTCAACGGGGATGTTGCATCAGGCAACATCCCCGTTAATTCTACATATTCAATTTTGAACGTACAGATTTTATGTATTCCTTTGGGCTATGCCCTGTTTGTTTTTTAAAAAAACGGCAAAAGTAATGAATTGACGTAAACCCCAGTTTTTCGGAAATCTCGGTAATGGAAAGCTCATTTTCACGCAAAAGACGTTTTGCCGCCTTTTCCTTCAGCAAATTAATATACTCCGTAACACTTCGTCCGTATACATTTTTAAAGTTGCGGCAAAGGGTCGTTTTATTTGTTCCAAAAAGAAAACAAAGATGTTCAAGCTGGATTTTTTCCATATAATGCTCTTCAATGTACTTCTGAACGCCCGAAACCTTGTTTTCCTCCTCCGACTCCCATTTCAAGGAGTTGTCCCTTATATCAAAATCACGCACAAGAGTGATAAGAAACATTTCCATTCTGAGCTTCAGCATCTGGTCAGAACCAAAAACGGGACTCTTTCTTTTTTGCATATCCAGAGTAATTGTGTCATAGGGCGGCTCATAAGCGTTCATCCCCTCCTTCATTATCTCTGCCAGCATTTTTTTATGCTCGCCCGAAAGAGTTATGGGGCTGTTTGCAAAGGGAGCAATGGCATCGCACAAACATTCAAACCCAATTATTATTACGTTTGGTGCAACATCGTCGGCACATATAAGGGAATGAACCTCATTGGGACGATGAATAATTAACTGGTTGTTGGACACAAGCCCTGTATAATTCTCGCTGTGCACCATAACCGACCCGTTATCCACATACAAAAGCTCACAAAAGTCGTGAAAATCATCATGAGTCTGATACTTGCGCACAAACTCAAAATAGTGAATATTTGCAATTCTTGAAACCGTCAGCTGAATTTTAAAATTCTTCAATTTGAAATCCACAACTTCACCGCCTTTTCACAAATCAGTATATCACAGAGTCAGCAACCTGAAAACCTGCTCGGCTGTTGCCGCAAGATTCTCTGCCGCATAATCCTTTTCCATTGCCTTTTCCAGAGTACAGATTTCTCTGAGAATTGGAAAAAATGCATCAATTCCGTTTTTGTTACATTCGGTTGCATCCGATGTTACCGCACCGGCAAAAGCAACAACCTTTTTCCCGTGCTTCTTTGCCAGCTTTGCAACCCCGATGGGAGCTTTGCCCATGGCGGTCTGAAAATCAAGTCTGCCTTCCCCCGTCACAACAACATCTGCATCTTTTATAAAGGCTTCCAGATTGGTCTTTTCAAGAATCAGGTCAACACCGGGTTCAAGCTTGCCGTTCAGAAACGCCATAAATGCAAAGCCAAGACCGCCTGCCGCACCGGCTCCGGGATATTCCCAATTCGCATTATCAAAAACCCCTTTGGCGATTTCAGCATATGACTTCAGCCAGCCGTCCATATTTTCAACAATTTCAGGTGTTGCACCCTTCTGAGGTCCGTAAACTGCACTGCAGCCCAACTCGCCGCACAAGGGATTTGTCACATCACAGGCAATACTGAAATTGCACTTTTTCAGCTCGGACAGTACATTATCCGTCTTTATTTCTGCAATGCCCTCAAGATTTTTACCGTATATTCCGACATCACAGCCATTATTGTCAAAAAACCCGAAGCCCAATGCCGAAAGCATACCAAGTCCACCATCATTTGTGGCACTGCCTCCGATTCCGATAATAAAATCCCGACAGCCTTTTTGAATTGCATCAGCAATCATTTCACCAAGCCCAAAGGTTGTGGTGTTCAGCGGATTTCTCTGTGTGGCATCCACAAGAGTTATTCCTGCAGCCGATGCCATTTCCATTATGGCAGTGCGTGTTTCATCAATAATTCCGTATTCTGTCGCAACAGGTTTACCCAAGGGGCCCGTAACCATGAGGGATTCAATTCTGCCACCAAGACCTGCCGCAAGAGTTGCTGTTGTGCCTTCGCCTCCGTCTGCCAGAGGTCGCACAATCACTTCCGCATCAGAACACACTCTTTTTATTCCTTCTTTTATTGCATTTCCTGCCTCAATTGACGAAAGACTGCCCTTCAAAGAATCAATTGCAACAATTGCTTTCACTTACATCATCCTTTTCATAAGTCAAACTCACCGTTCAGCAAATACCCCGTTTTCACAAGTATATCCTTTGGCACTTCAAGGGGTTTGCCCGCATTGCGGTAATCAAAACTTTCTTCAAACTTTTTTATAT
This sequence comes from Clostridia bacterium, assembly GCA_017436245.1. Lineage (GTDB taxonomy): Bacteria > Bacillota > Clostridia > Monoglobales > Monoglobaceae > SIG440. The sequence goes on along the minus strand of JAFSDN010000065.1, from coordinate 801 downwards.
TCTCATGGAACCCGTTTACTCTCTTTTTCTGCATTTCGATGATGGGAACAAAGTGCTTTTCAAAATCCGAACTTGACAAAATCTCACATGCCTTCTCTGCAATTGAGGCAAAATGCTCAATGCAAAAACCATCTGAGCTCAAAACTGTTTCGGGAAAACCCTTTTCGGTTTTCAACATAAAAACAAAGGTTTCAATATAATCCAAAAAAGTTTTATCAACCTTTTCACAAACAGCACAGGAGTTTGTGAGCAGTTTCAGCTTTTCGGCAAAAACTGCTTTTTTGCTCTTCTCTTTTTTAAAAACTGACCTTTTTTCGGGTTTGAGCACATCCTCAAAAAGCCCCTCAACAACATCAAGGTGAGTATCTTCAACCAAAGCCAGGGACAACGCATTTCGGAGACCGTTCAGCTCACGCATATGCCTTTGGCAAAATCCTCTTTCATTTGTAAAAATTCTGAAATCAGGCTCCATCATCGCAGGGCCAAGAGTGTATTCAACGGCTTCTTTCTCAAGTTTTTTTCTTATATAACAAAAGGGACAAAATCCCTTTTGTTCAAATGCCTCGTTTATGGGGATTGTGTAAATTTTTTCCTTCATTCTGTCACAACGCCCTTTTGAAGCATTATATTTGCATAAATTGCGGTTTCGCCAGTTGCAATAACGGCATAAGCCTTCTTTGCTCTTTCATAAAATTCAAAGCGTTCAACCTGACCAAAGGCATCAGCGCCTCTTTCGTCCGCCTTGGCAACAATACTTTTAAACTCATCCCAGATGGGAGTTTCAACATTGTCGCCGGGTAC
>JAFSDN010000064.1 GCA_017436245.1 Clostridia bacterium | reverse complement strand
TCCTTAAAGGCAATTATAACTCCCGGAAAGGTACAATAAGAAAATATAAACACACTCAATAGTCCCGGTATGAGCATAATATACAAGGGCATGTATTTTCTTAATGATTTCATTTTGTTGTGTAAAACAGCAGTCTCCTGAACTTTTTCAGTTCGTATTTTCCTCATATTCATTCTCTCCTTTTTGCTTAACGGCTGACATTAACAATTGACATAATGCCTACATACTGCTATAATGCTTATATCATTATTTTATCGTAAATAAATCTATTTGTATATCATATTCTTTCTTATTTTTTTAGATTTCTTACTCAGAGGAGGAAAATAATGGAAAATCTGATAACAGTTTACAAATCCGACTATTATATCTCATGGGAGATGACAAAAACAGAGGTTACTCCCCCCCGAACAGTATCTCATTTTGAGATAGAATTTTATACTACATCGGGAAATACGAGTGTCATAAACGGGGTCAAATATCCTCAGGAGAAGAACAATATTCTCATTGCAAGGCCGGGCGACATCAGATATAGCATTGACCGTTTTGAATGTTTTTGCTTACATTTTTCAACAGAATCAAATTCTATTACCGATGCAATTGCACATCTGCCCCATGTCTTTAAGCCGCATGCAGTAAAGAAAATTGCAGAGGTTTTCCAAGATTTGACCAACGCATGTTCCTCCAGAGCAACCGGAGCCCAATTGCTTGTTCAGGCAAAATCGCTTGAGCTTATAAGCATTCTCTCCAATGAGCACTGTGAGCTTCCGGCTTATAAGTATTCTAAATATTCAAAAAACATTGCCGATGCATGTGAATTTATGGCAAAGTTTTTTGACACAAATATCACCTTAGAAGATATTGCAAAGGCAGCAAATTTAAGTCCCGGTTTTTTTCATAGCACATTTAAGCTTGCAAAGCAAAAAACTCCCCGGGAATATCTTTTGCAAATACGCTTATCCATGTCAAAAAATCTTCTGCGAAATACCGGAAAGTCGCTGTCGGAAATTGCCTTTTTATGCGGATTTGAAAGTCAGGCGTATTTCAGTTATGTTTTCAAAAAGGAAACGGGGCTTTCACCAAAAAAATATCGCACCATGCAACAACTGATTATATAAGATATTCTACAATTCACCAATCAGCCCCATAAAACACAAAGACGACTGAGCATATTCTGCACAATCGTCTTTTTTTTAATTTTTTAGTTTTCCTTTAATTCGTCGGGAATATCCTCAGGAATCGGCTCTGCCTTCCCTTTTTTAAGGATTTTCACATCAGGAGCATTCAAAATCTTGAATGTCGGTTCTTCCGGTGTGCCAAACTTAACCTTTATGAGTGACTTGAGAACAAAAACCTCGGTAACAACACCCTTTTGCCCTTCATATTCAACCAGCGTTCCTTTGTTGGGAACCTTCTTCAGCAAGTCTTCATAAGCATTCTGTTCATACTGCAAGCAGCACATCAGTCTGCCACAGATTCCCGAAATTTTTGTGGGATTCAGTGACAATCCCTGGTCCTTTGCCATACGGATTGAAACAGAATGAAAATCATTCAAAAAAGTGGAACAACAAAGGGGTCTGCCGCAGATTCCGATTGCTCCCAAGGTCTTTGCTTCATCACGCACGCCCATCTGTCTGAGTTCAATTCGGGTGCGGAAAACACCTGCAAGACTCTTTACAAGTTCACGGAAGTCAACTCTGCCTTCAGCCGTGAAATAGAACAAAATCTTGCTTCCGTCAAAAGTATATTCGGTGTTTATAAGCTTCATATCCAGCTTATGCTCCTGAATTTTTTTCACAGCAATCTCAAATGCTTCCTTTTCCTTTTCCTTATTCCTTTCAAGCCTGTCATAGTCCTCACGGGTTGCAGGACGGATTATAGGCTTCAGCGGTGCAACAATCTCAGCATCGGTAACCTTTTTGTTTGCAACCGAAACATAACCGAATTCAACTCCTCTTGCCGTTTCAAGGACAACGCCCTGACCAACCTTCAATTCATATCCTTTCGGGTCAAAGTAATACACTTTGCCGACTTTGTTAAACTTAACTCCTATAACTTCTGTCATTTATGACCTCCCAAAATTCCAAGCTCATGCATTGAGCAATTTGAGCATAACTTATGTTTTTCAAAAAATAATCATCGTATTTCAGCAAGATTTCCAGCAGCTTCACCGGAACATCGGAATAAATTTCCGAACCAATCTTCTGTATTTCCGCCGACCTGTCACGGTTTCCGATTTTCTCGCAGGTACCCGTCTGACAAAAGAACATCAAATCTCTGAAAAGCTCTCTCAACATATCCATAACAAGCTTTATATCATCCTTGTTTCGTTTAAGAAGCAGCATCAGGTCATATGCCGCCCGGCTACCCTTTTTCACCATTCCCGTAACACAGGCAAACAGCTCGTTTCTCAACTGCATCACATTTTCCGATTCAACAAGCATTTTTGCCTTCCCGATGCATCCGCCGCTCATGGCGGCAATGGCAGGGACTTCATCCTGCATGGACGGAAATTCCCGTCTGAGATACTCTTCAATCATTGAGTTCTGAACAGGAAAAAAACTTAGCTGAACAACTCTCGAAAGAATTGTGGGCAAAAACTGATTTGAATTCTCGGCAATAAGAATTATGGTGCAGTATTCGGGTGGTTCTTCAAGAACCTTGAGCAAGCTGTTCTGAGCATGAAGATTCATGGTGTCAGCACGTGGCACAATATAAATCTTGCGTTCCGAGGCATAGGGTTTGATATAAACATCCTTTTTCATATTCCGGACGGTATCAACAAGGACATCGGTGGATTTTTTTGTTGCATCATACAGCTGATTTGTGATAATCTGTACATCAGGATGATTTCCGGACTGACACATACTGCAGCTTTTGCAAACTCCGCAAGGTTCACCCTCAGAAGAATTTTCACAAAGAAGCAGTTTTGAAAAGGCCTTTGCCATTGTAAGCCGTCCAACGCCCTGAGGGCCCTCAAAAACATATGCATGTCCAACACGGTTTCCCAATGCAGAAGCCGCCAGAACGCTTTTCACTTTTTCATGACCCACAACATTTGAAAACACTCAATGCACTCCTCTGAAATTCTTCGCCTAAAACTTTATACGTTCACTGATATACGCCACAAGCTCGTCAATCTTAACTCTTTCCTGTTCCATGGTGTCGCGGTGACGAACTGTTACGGATGCATCTTCTTCGGATTCAAAGTCATAAGTGATACAGAAAGGCGTTCCGATTTCATCCTGTCGGCGATAACGCTTACCGATACTTCCCGATTCATCAAACTCGCACATAAATTCAGCCGCCAGCTTCTGATAAACAGCAGTTGCACCTTCAGAGAGCTTCTTTGAAAGGGGCAGAACAGCCGCCTTGATTGGTGCAAGTGCGGGATGGAATCTCATAACTGTACGAACGTCATTCTTCTCCGCATCAATAACTTCCTCGTCATACGCTTCAACCAAAAACGCAAGAGTAACACGGTCAGCACCAAGTGACGGTTCAACACAATAAGGAATATACTTCTCATTTGTTTCAGGGTCGTTATATTCAAGTTTTTCACCGCTGTGGTTGCTGTGCTGAGTAAGGTCAAAATCCGTACGGTCAGCAATACCCCAAAGCTCGCCCCAGCCAAATGGGAACATAAACTCAATATCTGTTGTTGCATTACTGTAATGCGAAAGTTCTTCCTGCTCATGGTCACGAAGTTTGATGTTTTCTTCAGCGATATTCAATGAAAGCAACCAGTTTTTGCAGAAATCCTTCCAATATCTGAACCATTCAAGGTCTGTGCCGGGCTTGCAGAAAAATTCAAGCTCCATCTGTTCAAACTCACGGGTTCTGAATGTGAAGTTACCGGGAGTGATTTCGTTACGGAAGGACTTACCCACCTGCGCAATACCGAAAGGAATCTTTTTGCGGGTGGTACGCTGAACGTTCTTGAAGTTTACGAAAATACCCTGT
>JAFSDN010000063.1 GCA_017436245.1 Clostridia bacterium | reverse complement strand
CCAAAATACTAATAACTTCTTTTAACAAGTTCATATTATAACCTCGCTTTTGAGCCAGTTTATAATCTTTTTTGAACCGGGTTGACATCTCTATTTGATACTTCATGATTCCAAATCCTCAAAAAGTTCTTTCGTGCTGGAATATCGTTTAGCCTGAATCTTTCCGCTTAACATATCATCCATTTCTTTAATTGCGGCTATAGTTTCGCTATTTGGAATATCTGTAGCAATTTCAAAAGGTATTCTACCCTGTCTGACAACTTGCCTTAAAAACATATTCATAGCTGTTGTCATATTAAGTCCCATATCAGAAAGCATCGCATCTGCTTGTTTTTTTAATTCGGCATCCATACGAATACTCATATTTACAGTTGCCATAATTTATTACCTCCTTATTATAGTATATACATCGTACCACAAAATATGTGCATTGTCAATGCAAGTGTCAAAATATTCAAACATATTTTCTGCATATTTCGGCATTTTTCTCCTTATATAAAGACTGTATAATCTGGATACCAACCATTTAAGCTAAATTTTGCAACAAGTTGCAAAGCTAAATTATTCCGCTTCGCTTCATAGCTAAATAACTCCTTTGAAGTAGCTAAATTAAATTCGCCAAAAGCGTGCGAAGCACATTTAGCTGCCACAAGCAATTTAGCTGAACTTGTCCAATTTAGCTTGCCGTAGGCGAATTTAGCTGAATAGATTTAACTCTGTTAAATCTATTCTACCATACATTTTCACCATATGCAATAGCTTTTTCACAGCATAAGCCGAACAGCAACAATGCTCATAATCATTCCAACAACGTCAGCCGTCAAAGCCGCCTTTGCCGTATGTCTTGCGGATTTTATGCCAACAGCCCCAAAGTAAACCGCAATGGTATAAAAAGTCGTTTCCGTTGACCCCATCATAACAGACGCAATCTTTCCCGCAAGGGAATCGGGGCCGCAGTTTTTAAAAATATCGTTTACAATTGCAATTGAACCGCTTCCCGAAACAGGTCGGAGCAATGCAAGGGGCAAAACATCTGCAGGAATATCAAAGAAGTCTGTTATGGGTGAAATCAAACTTGCAAACATATCCAACGCCCCCGAAGCCCTGAGCATATAAATCCCCACAATCAGTCCCACAAGGGGCGCAACAATACGGAAGGTGCTTTCAAGCCCCGATTTTGCCCCCTCAACAAAGCTTTCATAAACATTAATTCTTCTGAACAAACCCCAAAAAACAATTCCGCAAATCATAAAAGGCACAGCAAAAACCGACACCGTCTGAATCACAACAGCTTCCTCCTTTTTTCAAGAATCTTTGCGGCACAAACGCCCATTATAACAGCACAAACACTACAAACCCACACAGGAAAGATAATTTCCGAGGGGTTTTGGGAGCCAAACATCTGCCTGAGGGCAATAACCGTTGAAGGAATCAGCTGAATTGATGCGGTATTAATCACCACAAACATACACATTTCATTGCTTGCCGTTGCTCTGTGTCCGTTTTCCTTGTCAAGCTCCTTCATGGCGGCAATTCCCAAAGGCGTTGCCGCATTTCCCATTCCCAATAGATTTGCAACCATATTCAGAACAATTGCATTCATTGCCTTCGAGTCCTTTTTGATTTTTGGGAACAAAAGCCTTGTGACGGGGCTGAGTAATTTTGCAAAAGCCTTAGTTAAGCCCGAGTTTTCGGCAATTTTTGCAAGTCCCGACCAAAAACACATAACCCCAAGGAGTCCCACGCACATTTCAACAGCCGCCCCTGCGCCATCCATCGCCGCCGCCGTAACAGCCTCAAGCCTTCCCGAAAACACACCCACAACAATCGAAACAAGAATCATTCCACTCCATATGTAATTAAGCACAAAACCACCCTTTGATTTATTATATATAAATCTATATTCCACTTGTCTCGGCAAAATTACAGCCCGGCACAAAATGACACATAACCAAAAAAATGTCATTCTGAGCGTAGCCGCAAGGCGGAGTCGAAGAATCTTTTCCGGGACAAAGATTCTTCACTACGTTCAGAATGACAAACCGGTTAACTTACCGACCTTGTGCGTCAGCACATTTTTTTGGTTATTTGCAAGCAATTTCAGCAATTTTCATGGGGTCAGAAATAATAACATCTGCACCTGCATTTTTAAGTTCCGCTTCATCACGGAATCCCCAAAGAACACCGATTGAATAAAGCTCTGCATTTTTTGCAGTCTGAATGTCGGTTGCCGTATCGCCTATGTACAAGCATTCCGACTTTTCAACCCCAAATTCATCAATAATTTCAAGAACAGATTCAGGGTCTGGCTTCAGCGCCTTTCCGGGTCTTGCCCCAAGACACAAATCAATCAAACCTGCCTCAAACAGCTCATCCGACACTTTTTTTGCGGTCATGTCATCCTTGTTTGAAATAATCGCCGTCTTTATTCCCTCGGACTTCAGCTTTTTCAGCATGGAAATAATACCGTCATAAGCACGTGTCAGATACATAAAATCGTTGTCATATTTATTCATATACCACTTGTGAATTTCATCAACATTGTCGGGTTTTGCTCCACGAAAATCAAGCATTCTTTCAATGAGAACCCTTGAACCGTTGCCCACAAATACTTTATAATGTTCTGTGGGGATAGGTTCAATCCCAAAATTTTCAAGTGTGGTGTTTCCAAAATAAGCAATGGTATCAATGGTGTTAACCAAAGTTCCGTCCATATCAAAAATACATAGTTTGGTCATATTCTTCTCCTTTCAAAAAATAGCTTATGTAACAAGTGTTGGAATAAACACTTTAAAAAAGATTCTTCGCTATGCTCAGAATGACGCAACCTGTCTTGTAATGACGTCATGTTGAGCGTAGGCAAAACATCTTTTGCTGTCAAAAGCCCTGACATTAACAAAGAACAAAGCGGCTGCGCCGCTCGCCGCAGGCGGCGGTCGTAGTATTCACGCTTTGTTTGTCCATGTGCGTTTCCGCCATGGGCGGAAAATTTCGCACGGACGATTTAATTTTGTTTTTTTATATAATAGGAATGCAATTGTAAGTTGCAAATT
>JAFSDN010000062.1 GCA_017436245.1 Clostridia bacterium | reverse complement strand
CGAAGAACCTGTATGCTGTCAGGAGCTTTATCAGATTCTTGACAGTTGCTTGCAGGAGGTTCTCACCAACAAGGATGCAGACTGTGCAAAAGTTTTGGAAAAAGCAAATGCAGACTTCCAGGCAAACTATCTGGATAATCTTTCTTATTAAACCTGCCGAGTCCGTCCGCATTTGCGGGCGGACTTTGTTTTTGAATAATCGAAAAATACAAAATTGGATTTTTAATAATATTCCGATATTTCAAGCAAAAAGGTTAAAAAAGGATAAAGTGGTAATATTTTATACAAAAACAAAAGCGGTTAATACTATACAAAACAAAACAAGTTGAGCTATAATATATTATAATAATTGTAAAAAATTAAAATTCACATAAAAGGAGGTTTTTTTATGAAAAAAACAAAAAGATGTTTGAGCTTATTTTTGATTTTTGTCTTTTTGGTGAACATCATGTGTATGATTTCGGTATCGGCAACAACCACCTATGTAAACTCTGACATCAATTATTCAGGCAAGCAGTATAACCTGAAACAGGACGGAGCGGGTGTTACAGGTGAGGCTGTGATTCTCAGCATTGACTTTACGGTTGACAGCCGTGCTTCTCAGGGTTTTGCGTTGAAATTCTTCCCAGTTAACGGCACTACTCCCATGGGTGCTGTGAGACTCAACCAGAACGGATTGGTTCTTGCTGAAGGAAGTGCTGTATCATGGGCGGCAACGTGGCTTGAGCAGTACGAAAATATGAACAACAGCTATGCTATGGCAACATATCAGAAGGATGTTGTGAACAATCTGAAGGTTCGTCTCAATGAAACAAAAGGAACCATTGACTTCTACTTGAACGATACATGGATTGGTCAGCGTACCGGAACCCTCACAGGCTGGGGCGGTTGGGACCGCATTACTCCCGCTGGTCTTGAAAAGGATATTGACTACCTCACATATGAGTTCAAGTCACTTGTAACAGCAAAGAGTGATGAGCTTTGGAGCGATGTTGAGGTTGACCAGAAAAACGGTGAGATTTCGGTAAGTTTTTCAGAAACAGTTAATGGCTCAATTGACAGCGCTGTTTTAAAAACTGTGAACGATGAAGAAACTGTTGCCCTCACAAAGAAATCAACATCAGGTGCAACAACAGTGTTTACTTATGCAGACGAGCTTATTCCCGGTGAAGAATATGTTTTTGTTCTTCCCGAAAATCTGACAGGTGCAGCAACAGGTCACAAGCTGGCAGGCAGATATACATATTTCACGGCAGAAAACAATATTGTAATTGACAAAACCTATGTTGAGTCTGACGTTAACTATGCAGACAAACAGTACGATTTGAAGAAGGACGGCGAGGGCATCACGGGTGAAGCTGTGATTCTCAGCGTTGACTTCAAGGTTGATAGCCGTGCATCTCAGGGTTTTGCACTGAGATTCTTCCCTGTTAACGGCACAACCCCCATGGGTGCTGTGAGACTCAACCAGAATGGAGTTGTTCTTTCAGAAACAAACGCTGTGTCATGGGCAGCAACATGGCTTGAACAGTATGACAGCACCAGCGGCTATGCAATGGCAACATATCGGAAGAATGTTGTGAACAATCTGAAGATTCGTCTTAACGAAACAGAGGGCACAATTGACTTCTATCTGAATGACAAATGGATTGGTCAGCGTACCGGCACACTTACAGGCTGGGGCGGCTGGGACCGTATTACCCCCGTTGGACTTGAAGCGGACAAAGAATATTTCACATATGAATTCAAGTCACTTACAGTAGCAAAAAGTGATGAGCTTTTGACAGAGGTTGATGTTGACCAGAGAAACAAGGAAATTGCCGTTAGCTTCTCAGAAAAAACCACAGCAGCTATTGATGACGTTGTTCTCAAAAGAGTTAATGTTGCAGAAGGTGAAGAAGAAGTTACACTCACAAAGAAATCAACATCAGGTGCAACAACTGTCTTTGGCTATACAGGCGACCTTGCTCCGGGCGAAGAATATGTTTTTGTTCTCCCCGCAGAGCTGGCAGGTGCAGGAACAGGTCACAAGCCCTTGAGCAGATATGTTTACTTCACGGTTGGTCGGGACTTTACGGTAACAAGCAAAACGGCATACGGTTTTGAAAGCGATGCGGATACCTTTGCTGTGGATATTGCAAACGGTAACTACAAAACCGACAGCGAGGGCAATGTTCAGAAGCATTACAATGCAGGCAAGGTTATTGCATCGGGCGATGCGGCACACGGCAATGTTATGCAGGTGAGCAATGTGATTTCTCATACAAGTGATTCCACCGGTACATATGGTGAATACAACTGGAACGGTCCTGTGGGTAATGTGGATGCAGACATTGCGGCATACAGCTTTGATTTCAAGGCACTCAAGCCCGATTTGCAGGTTGCAATCAGAATCAAGTCGCCAAGCAACAAAACACCATTTTCTATGGCATTTGGTAAGTCGGGCTATGTTCTTGGCGGATTCAACTGGTTTGACAGATGGTCAACAAATGTTGATGATATTACTACAAACAGCAGATATTCGTACTATATCGGTGAATACAACACAACCGACTGGATTAATTTCAGAATGGAATTTGACAAGGTAAATAAAATTGCCAGAATTTATATGAATGACAAGCTGGTTTCAACAACCACCGATGCAAACTATGACGGCGTTAAGTGGGCAAGTTTTGTTCTTCATTCGGCGCATATGACAAATATTGCGGAAGACGAACCCCTTTTCCTCATTGACAATGTTCAGACAGAGGTTGTTCAGCGATATGTGAATGTCAACGGAATTACATTTACTGCAAACGACGGCACAGCATACGGTGCGTATCAGACAATGGCATCGGCTCCTGCCTCAATTGCATTGACATTCAATGAGGATGTTGCTCTTGCAAACAGCGCATCAGATAAAATCAAGCTTTACTACGGCAAGCAGGAAGTTGACTACACTGCGGCTTATGATAAGGCAAACAAGAAGTATACAATGACCCCTGCAAGTTCTGCTTCTGCCGGACAGAAGATTTATGTCAAGGTGGACGGTTTGACAGTTGGCGAAAAGGCGGTTGAAAATTACACAGCATATGCCGGCATGAGCGGTGTTGAAGAAGTTACAGAAAACGGTCTTTGGATAGTTGGTGCTGACGGTGTGGTAACTGAAAAGCTGGCAAACGGTTCAACATATTATGCAGAATTCAACGCATTGAACAATACAGGTGCACAGCAGAGTATTATGGTTGTTATTGCACAGTACGACAGCACAGATACAATGATTGCGGTTGATGCATCAAACAGATTTACTGTTGAAAACGGACAGTCGGTTGATGTTGATTTTGATTCGGAAAGCAGCATTGAAATCACGCCCGTTTCAGGTGCAAAGAAGATTAAGGTCTTTGCTTGGGAAAGCACAGGCAATCTTGACATCATTTGCGGCTCAGCAGAGCTTAAATAAAGATTAGTATACAAATTCCGGCCAAATTTTAAAGTTTAATATTAATGACGGGAGGTTTTTCGGTTGAAGAGAACATTGATTTTTGCAGTTGTGATAATGCTTGTGCTGAACGCAACAGGAAGTATGTGGGGCTCGGCAACCGAGCCTCCCGTAAATTTTCAAATGATTGAGGATGTTTCCGTTACCTTTGACAGCAGTGAGGAATATCTTTTTTCCATTCTGCACGCAGATGATTACCCCTGCATGGAGATTAACAGCCTTGCAACGGTAATCGGCGGTGCGGTTGAAGAGGACAGCACGCTTGTGAAAGGCAACGTGCGAATAACCTATACGGAGGGCAGTAAACTTGCACGGGACGTTGGCGGTCATATTATGCTTGAACGTACACCGTCTGTACACGGTGGCGGGCTTTTTGTGCCTGTCAGCTCACTTTTGCCGACCTTTGGTTATACAATGTATTATAACCGTTTTGCAAAGACTCTTGAAATCAAATCGGGAACCGATTATCCCGAACCTCAGTTGACGGTTTATGCCCGTGATTACGGTGCGGTGGGTGACGGTGTTCACGACGATTTGCACCCGATACTTGAAGCTATTGATGTGGCAATTTCGTCGGGTGTGCCCTCAAAGGTGGAGCTTGATGCAAACAAGACCTATCTTGTTGGGGCAAGACACGATGCTCAGGCAATTTTTCTTTTTGAAAATGTTGAAAACTTTACCCTTGACGGCAAGGGTAGTGAAATTATAATTGACAAGGCAACAAATTCGCCTTTTGACATTCGAAACTGTACAAATCTGAAAATACAGAATCTTGAAGTAGACTATAATGAGCTTACCTACACACAGGGACGCATTACATATATTGACAAAGAAAACCACACCTTCAGACTTGAAATTGACGAAGGTCATTTGCTCCCGGCAGATGATGCATGGGTGCATCACTTCTGGGGACCCACAGCCCTGAAGGAGCCGCATCTTGGAGGCTGGTCATTTGGTACGGTTATGGACCCGGTTGAGGACAGAATTCATCTTGACCGCCGTTATGACGAAATTTTTGTGAAAACCGTGATGCCCTATGAGAACCGTGAATATGAACTGACGGTGCTGGAGGGGTATTATGCAAATCTCAACGAGGTTGAGGTCGGGGACAGATTTGTTCTCAACACCCGTTTCAACACCTATGACATAGGAACCGAAACCCTTGACGGACTCATAAGAACTGCGGTTCAGATTTATATGAGCGGTGACATCACCTTTGAAAACGTAAATCTTTATCAGGCACATTGGAACGGCTTTAATATGGGTATGTGCTGGGGCAGAATTTTCCTCAGAAACGTTGGAGTGAAAACCAAGCCCGGACGGCTTATGGCGTGCAATTCCGACACCTTTCATATGTGGCGGTGCAGAGCCGGAGTGGTTATGGACGGCTGTACCTTTGAAAACAATATGGACGACCATATGAACACCAAAACCGAAAGCGGATTTATTCTTGAACATGATGATTATTCGTATGTGATTAACTATGATTTGAATATAAGAATCGGTGACGAGCTGATGTTTATGAATGCGGTCAGGGGCGGAACTGTTCTTGGCACTGCATTTGTGAAGGATATTGAGATTGCTCACGGTCAGGGCTGGAGAGTGACTGTTGACAGACCTGTGGAGGGGATTGTTGACGGAACAGAGGGTCTTGAAGTAACCAAGGTCTTCAATCTGGACTCCTGCGCACGGGGAAATATTGTGAAAAACAGCACCTTCAAAAATTCCAGACGAAGCCCCTATCTTTGCAAGTCACCCAACACCATTTTTGACAATAATATCATTGAGAACTGTGGCGGAAGCGGATTCAAGGGCGCACCCGAATCGGCGGCGGCAGGCAAGCGTGAGGGGGTTTATCCCTCGGGATGTACCGTGCGGAACAATACCATGACCTATGAAGGTCAGATTCAGCCAAACGGTCCCATTGCAATTTACTGCGATTCAACGCCCATGGGCGGTCAGGCAAAAATTAAGGATATTCTTCTTGAAAACAATACCATTACAGCCAACAACCCCAACAACTTTATATACATACATTCGGTTGACGGACTTTATATGTATGACAATACGTTGATAAGCCGTCGGACGGATATGCCCGAAACCAACACACCGGTTATAATACGCAATTCAAGAGTCAACGAAATTGACGGAGTTACCCTTGATTTTGCAAGCGATGTTGAGGTTGCGGTTACGCTTTCGGGATGCGATGTTGACACGAATAACATCAGGAACATAAGTGTTTTGAACGGAAACTCGGCACAGCCCTATGAGGCTTTGGAATATGTTGACGAGGAGATTAACTATCGGGACGATATTTACTGGATGAACTCAAAGGAACAGAGCATTGAGGGGGATGTGCTTCTTGCAAGTGTTGACTTCAAGGTTTCATCCGATGCCCTTCAGGGCTTTTGCCTCAGGTTTATTTCGGGGGATACGGTGCCTGTTGGTGCGGTGCGATTCAACAAGCACGGGCTTGTGGTGACCGAGGACAAGGCGCAGTCCTGGGGCGCAACCTGGCTTGAACAGGTGAAGAATCTTGACAGCCCATATGCATTGACCACCTATGAACGGGACGTCTGGTATAATTTGAAGGTTCGGCTTGACAAGAAAGCAGGCACGGTTGATTATTACCTGAACGGCAAGTGGATTGGTCAGGACATAGGAGACCTTTCGGGCTGGAGCGGACATTGGACACACATTACTCCTGTTGGACTTGACGCATCTCAGGACTTCTTTGAATGGGAGGTCAGGTCAATAACCCAAGGCGGCGAAGGCTTATATGAGATTTTGGTTCATGATGAAGAAAACAAAACAATATCAATTGATTTTTCGGAAGCACTTGAAGAATCTTTTGAGAACGTTGAACTGAAAAATATCAACACAAAAGGGGATTTGGTGAATGTTCCGCTCACAAAACTGCCATCTGTGGGAACTGAGCTTAGGTTTGCCTATGCTGAGACATTGGATTTGAATTCGGAATACGTGATTATATTGCCAAAAGCTCCTGTTTCAAAGGCAAGCAAGGAAAGTACGGACAGCAGATATATTTATTTTGACACTAAGGATGCTGATTTTGAAGCGGATGAGATTTTTGACTTTGAAAGTGATGAAACCAGCTTTTTGGTGGATATAGCAAATGGAAATTACATCAGCGGTCAGACCTATTATACGGGCGGCGGGATTGTGGATTCAGACTCATCACACGGCAAGGCATTTCAACTGAACAACGTGATTTCGCATATGAATGGCTCAAGCAAGTGGGGCGAATTCAACTGGAACGGACCCATTGGCGTTGCCAACAAGGAAATAACGGCGTACAGCTTTGACATAAAGCCAATCAAATCGGATATGCAAGTTACCATCAGAATCAAGGACGGAACATCAAGAGTTCCATTCAGCCTTGCCTTTGGCAAAAGCGGATATATCCTTGGGGGCTTCAACTGGTTTGATAAGTGGTCAACCAATATTGACGATATTGAATCGCACAGTCGCTATGAATATTATATCGGTGAATATGAAGCCGACAAATGGATTAACTTCCGAATGGAATTTGACAATTTCCTGAAGATTGCAAGGATTTATATGGACGGGGAGCTGATTAAAACAATCCCTTATGAAAACTACGGAAGCACAGATTCGGGCGGCAATTCCTACGGTGTGAAATGGGCAAGTTTTGTTAACCATTCAGACCATATGACAGAGGAAAATGAACCGTTGCTCCTCTTGGACAATGTGAAAACCGAAATTGTCAACCGACCCCTGAACGTGAAAAGGGTGGAGTTTGCAGACAATGGAGGAAATACCGTTGGTGCTTATGATTTCATGGAAAATGCAGTTTCGGAGATTGCTGTGTATTTTGACCAGGATGTTCAGCTTTCGGATGAACCGAATGAGCATATAAAGCTTCTTTATGACGGAAGGGAAATTGCATACAGCGCAAGGTACAGCAGTGAGGAACGGTGCTATGCTTTAGTTCCTGCAGAAAGCCCATTGAACGGAAACCGTGTTGAGGTAAGTGTTCAGGGATTGACGGTCAGGGGCAGAGCCGTTGAAGGCTTTTCGGCATTTGCTCATGTGGGGCAAATGGGTGTGTGGCTTGGAGTCACGGACTCTGAGGGTAATGAAATTCAGAGCTTTGACGGCCAAGACAAAATATATGTGAGCCTTCATGCTCAGAACAACAGCGATGCTGACGGAACAATTTATGTGCTTACGGCGCAGTATGATGCGGAGGGTTCGCTGATTAAGGTTGACCATGCACGGAGCATTGATGTTAAAAAGAAGGAATCCGTAAGGCTTGGTGCAGATTCGCAAGATGCGATGGTGGTTGTACCCCATGGAGCGGCAAGGACAATCAAAACCTTTGTCTGGAAGGATTCAAAAAGTCTTATACCACTTTGTCAAAGTGTGGTTGTGAGGAAATAAACAATTTTATATATTTTTAGGAGGACAAAATGAAGAAACTTAGGAGAATTCCGGCAACAGTAACGGTTTTTGCAATGATTCTTACTTTGCTTGCAACAAATATAGCTTTTGCAAAGGCAACCTATATCAATGCTGATGTGAATTACAATGACGGTATGTACGTTTTTGATGCAAATGCTGCCAATTTGAATGCAGATGTTGTGACGGTCAGTGTGGATTTCATGGTTGACAGCCGTGCAACTCAGGGCTTTTATCTGCGTTTTATTGCAGGAAACACCACACCCGTTGGGGGAATAAGATTCAATCAGAACGGACTTATCCTCACAGAAAACAAGGTGCAGTCATGGGGTGCAAACTGGCTTGAAAAATATGAGGCATTTGACAACGATTATGCAATGGCTTCATTTTCAAGGGATGTTACATATAATCTGACGTTGCAGCTTGAAAGAGAAGCAGGCACCATTGATTATTACCTGAATAATGAATGGATTGGTCAGGACGAGGGCGACCTTTCGGGCTGGAACGGCCCCTGGACTCACATAACTCCCGGCGGTCTTGCTGAAGACAAGCCCTACTTTGTGTGGGAGGTTAAATCCGTCATGGGTACGGAAAAGAACATAATGAGTGCGGAGGTTGCAAAGGCCGATACCCTGAACAAACGAATTGAGGTTAATTTTTCCGAGGCACCGGCAGACGCCTCTCTCCTTGAAAAGGCGGTTATGAAAAATGTCAACGGCGGCGAAGAGGTTGAAATTCAGCTTGAGGAAACAGACGGCACATATGCGGTGTTCACATATACCGATGATATTCCCGTGAACACGGAATATGCAGTTATTCTTCCTGAGAATATTGGCGGCAAGCTGGGCGGAACTCTTGAAAACAGATTTTTGTATTTCACCGTGGAGGGCTCAAGCATAATTCCCCAAAGCACTTATGATATTGAAACTGACGAAAAAACCTTCAAAATTGATATTGCAAACGGAGACTATAATGAGGGGCAGAGGTATTATGTTGCAGGCACAGTTGTGGATTCGGGAGAGGAAGCCCACGGCAATGTCCTGAGACTTGACAACATTATTTCACATAAGGGCAACAGCAGTCTTGGCAAATATGGCGAATATAACTGGAACGGCCCTGTGGGAGCGGCAGATGGTGATATTACCGCATACAGCTTTGACATCAAGGCGCTCAAGCCCGATTTGCAAGTTGCAATCAGAGTGAAATCCGCAACGGGCGGCACTCCTCTGGGACTTGCATTCGGCAAAAGCGGCTATATTCTTGGGGGCTTTAACTGGTTTGACAGATGGTCAACCAACGTGGACGATATTTCAACCAACAGTCGCAAAAATATGTATATAGGTGATTACAGCACCGATGAATGGAACAACTTCAGACTGGAATATGACAAGGTTAACAAGCTTGCAAGAATTTACATGAACGGCGAACTGAAAAGCACCGTTAACAACACAAGCGCATACAGCGATTTGAAGTGGGCAAGCTTTGTTATTCATGCCGAGCATCTGAGCTATGACGTGGGTGAACCCCTTATTCTTCTGGACAATGTTCAGACTCAGGTGGTTGAAAGACCCCTGGGCGTGAGCAGTATGCGTTTTACGGACATAAACGGAAAAATCAAGGGTGCATTTGACACCCTTGACAGACTCCTTGAAAAAATAGATGTTACCTTCACGGGTGCTGTGGACGATGCCTTGCTTGATGAAGCAACAACCCTTTGGTACGATGAAAGACAGATTGAATTTGACAGTGAATTTGACAGTCAAAGCAAGTGCTACACCATCTATCCTGATGAATTACCGGGTGCAGATGAAAAGATTGAAGTCCGTATGGAAGAAACGTTGACAGACGGAAAGGTTGCTATTCCTGAATACAGCGGATATGCACAGGCAGAGGATGCGGATGACTTCTTTGGTGTAAGAACTCTTGAAATTGTTGATTATCAGGGCGAAAAAGCAGAGGAGTTAGAGGGAACCCTGTTTGTGAAGGCTGCTGTGATTAATACCACAGATTCAGACGAGGATGTGATTATATCGGGCTTTGCACATTCGGGAACTACTCTCGGCAGCTTTGATTACAGAGAATATACTGTTGGTGCAAATTCCATGCTGATTATAAATCCCGACAGCGTGCCTGTTGTGATTGATGCAACAAACAAAACAATGGCTTGGGCAACTGTTCAAAAGGGTGAGGACGGCGCACCAATTTGCGATGCCGTGGTTCTTGGCGAGACAAGTGAGGGCGGTTTTGCTGTTATTGATGGCGAAGCAGAGGCAAATGCACTTGTTTCGGTTGAGGTGTTTGCGCCCGATAAGACTCTGGAAGATATTCAGGGTGAATTCAGAGATGTGATTGTATGGAAGACACAGCTGACAGCCGGAAATGACGGTAAGTACAAAACCGCTTTTGATATTAGCTATGAAGATGCGGTTTCGGGAATGTACAGAATTGAAATTGCGTATGACGGCGGTGCTGAAACACGTTATATGCTCTACACCAATCCTGTGACTGCTGAATCGGTATTTAATGACCTTCTGATGCCTGCGGTTGAAGGTGGCGATGCGGAAAGTGTTGGAGATGTGATTTTTTCAAAGCATTTTGACCTTTTTGTTGATGACAGATATATTACCGAAGAAATTGCAGACCGTGCGGCAGAGATTTTGCTTGATTATGCAAGGGAAAATGAGCTTACCCTCTCAAATGTTGAAACTGTTCTCAATAAGGCGGTGGCAATTGCGGCACTTGAAGCAGACGCAATTGAAGATGTGACGGGCGAGGGCAAAATATTTGATTTGGCAAACAGCTCAATCAAAGAATTTTATCAAAAGACCTTTGTAACCGAAGAAACAGGCAGAATCATTGCAAAGCGTATGAATGACAAAAAATATTCGGCATCTTCGAAGTTTGATACGGCATTTGAGCACTTTGATGCTGAGCTGAAGGATGCATTTATCCTTGCTGTGGTTGAAAATCCCGAAGAACCAAGCAGCATCAAAACGGTTCTCAAGGCATTTGGACTGACGGGCTATACTGCGGCTCATTATGACTATATTTCGGAAAAGAGCTACGATTCGGTTGACGATTTGGTTGACGCACTGGATAATTATAAGTCCAAGAACAACGGAAGTTCGGGCGGCGGTGGCGGCTCAGGCAGTTCAGGCGGCGGCTTTGTAATTTCGGATAAGTTTGTTCCCCAAAAGGAGGAAACCACCGATGCTCCTGCCGGAGCAGAAACAGATTCCAAAAAGGTGTTCAATGACCTTGGGGGCTATGAATGGGCAGAAGAGGCAATCAACAGCCTTTATGCAGATGGCATTGTGAACGGTGTTGAAAAAGGCAGATTTGAACCTGCACGGAACATAACCAGAGAGGAATTTGTGAAGCTTTTGTGCGAGGCATTTGACTTTGGCACGGCAAATTTGGCTGTGACCTTCCGTGATGTAAATGAAAGTGATTGGTTTGCACCGTACATTTCACGGGCTGTTGAGCTTGGAATTGTCAAGGGTATTTCGGAGGATGAGTTCGGAAGCGGAGCTTTGATAAGCCGTGAGGACATGGCTGTCATTATGTACCGGGCCCTTGCGGTTGCAGGAAAGTCGGTTTCGGGCGAAGGTGCGGATTTTGCTGACGGACATACGGTGTCCGGTTATGCAAAGGATTCGGTTTCTGCTCTGGCAGGAGCAGGAATCATTAACGGCATTGGTGACGGAATTTTCGCACCCAAAAGCTATGCCACAAGAGCACAGGCGGCGGTAATGGTTTTCCGTTGCGGAAAGGGGATGTAAACAATGAAGCAGAAGATTGTTGTACTTATATTAGCAATGATACTTGTTGTGCAATTGCTTCCCGTGGGGACAGCCTTTGCGGCAACAAATGACAGCGCCGACAGCAAGGTTGTGAGACTTCTTGAAGCTTTGGGAATCATGAGCCTTGACGAGCAGGCGGATATGTTTTGGGACGAAACTCCCGTAAAGAGACGTGAAATTGCTCAGATTATCTGTAATATTTTCAAAATTGAACCGCAGAAAAAGGAAGCGGCAATGTTCAGGGACGTGGACGAAAAATACCGTCCTTATGTGGAGGAAGTGGTTGAGCTTGGTTACATGAAGGGCTATGACGGTGAGCATTTTGGTCCTGATGACTATGTTACCAATGAACAGCTTGTAAAGGTTTTTGTGACAATTGCAGGGGCATCACCCCTTGCCGAGGCTCAGGGCGGTTATCCCTACGGCTATGT
>JAFSDN010000009.1 GCA_017436245.1 Clostridia bacterium | reverse complement strand
GTCAAGGGAAATTGATGACAGGGACAAAGAGGTCATAGATCTTGCAGACAAAGGCAAAACAATCTGCCTTGTAAACAAAACAGATTTGCCCAAAAAGGTATCTGCTCTGGATGGATTTTTGAAAACAGTGGAAATTTCAGCACAGACAGGCGACGGATTTGATGAACTTTTTGATTTTATATACGACCAATATAGCGCCGGAGATTTGAGTGAAAAAATAATCATCACAAATCCGCGCCACAGACAAAGCCTTTTAAACTCATACTCTCTTGTTGAAAGTGTTATTCGTTCAATGGAGGATGAGATACCATTTGATATAATACTAAGCGATATTGAACTTGCGATATCGTCTTTGGGAGAAATTGGCGGAATGACTGTGAGTGACGAAATTATTGACAATATATTTGCGACTTTTTGTGTTGGTAAGTAGGATTTTGGTCAGGAAAGGATTTTTGTTATGGCAAACTATTTTGCAGGCGAATATGACGTGGCAGTAATAGGTGCTGGTCATGCCGGATGTGAGGCAGCTCTTGCAGCGGCAAGGCTGGGAATGAAAACTATAATATTTACAATAAACCTTGATGCAATAGGAAATATGCCGTGTAACCCGTGCATAGGTGGTACGGCAAAGGGGCACCTTGTGCGTGAAATTGATGCCTTGGGCGGTGAAATGGGAAGAGTTGCAGACGCGACATTCATTCAGTCCAGAATGCTTAACAAGGGAAAGGGTCCTGCGGTATATTCTTTGCGTGTGCAGTCCGACAGACGTGCGTATCAGGAAAAGATGAAACAAACCCTTGAGGCAGTGCCAAATCTTGATGTGAAACAATGCGAGGTTACAAGGATTCTGCATGATGAAAACAATCGTGTAACAGGTGTGGTGACTCACCTTGGGGCTGAATTTGCTGTAAAGGCGGTAATTATAGCTTCGGGCACATACCTACGCGGCAAAATTTATGTGGGTGATGTTGCTTATGAAAGTGGTCCTGACGGTATGTTTGCGGCAAATAAGCTGACAGAAAGCCTTAATGAAATGGGTATCCCAACAGTTCGTTTTAAGACTGGAACACCTGCCAGAGTAAATAAAAACACAGTTGACCTTTCAAAATTCGGTGAACAGGTCGGCGACGATGAAATTACTAATTTTTCTTTCACAACCAAGACAAAGGGTGAAAATAAGATAAAATGCTATCTCGGTTATACTACCGAAAAAATGCATGAAATAATCCGTGAGAATCTTCACCGCTCTCCACTTTATGGTGGGCAAATAGAGGGGGTGGGTCCGCGTTATTGCCCGTCAATTGAGGATAAAGTGGTTCGCTTTGCTGATAAGGAAAGACATCAGTTCTTCCTTGAACCATGCGGACTTAATACTGATGAAATGTATGTTCAGGGGCTTTCTTCTTCGCTTCCGGAGGAGGTGCAGATTGAAATGTACAGAGCAATTCCCGGTATGGAAAATGTGCATTTTATGCGCACAGCCTATGCCATAGAGTATGATTGTATAGAACCTACTCAACTTAAGCCGTCACTTGAGTTCAAGTGTGCAGAGGGCTTGTATGGTGCAG
>JAFSDN010000061.1 GCA_017436245.1 Clostridia bacterium | reverse complement strand
GCAAAGCTCTCTTGTCATCAAAAAGCGCAATCATTCCCGTTGCTGTAAAACGCACAGGAGCAAATCATGATTCAGATGAAGCAAAAGACGGTTTTTCTTCTGCCACAAATCTCCGCAAGCTCATTCTTTCAGGAGATACAGAGACTGCACTTTCATATATACCGCAGGGATGTCATCATATCTTTAAAAATGCCGAAATACATTCCCTGACGGCAATGGAAAAATCCATAATTGCGGAGCTTATAAAAATGCCTTTGTCACAGCTTGCGCAAACTCCCGACGTGAACGAAGGAATCGAAAACCGAATAAAATCAGCCGCCCTCAACGCAAAAAGCCTTGAAGAACTGACCGACAGCATAAAAACAAAAAGATACACCCACAGCCGAATACGCCGAATCCTTCTTACGGCATATCTTGGCATCACCGAATCGGACCGTCATAATCCCATCCCCTATCTGAAAATTCTCGCACACAACCAAAAGGGTCAGGAGCTTATTTCAAAAATGAAAAAAACCGCCTCCCTCCCCATTGTTCGGAACACTTCTCAGGTAAATAAGCTGAAAAATCCCGAAATCAAAAGTTTTTGGGAAAGGGAACGGATTTTTGATAACTTATATCAACTGTTCAAGATATAACAAAAAGATTCTTCACTACGTTCAGAATGACCTCAACTTTCGTCCATCAGGGTTCTTGCCTTCCCTTATCAGGGAAGGTAGGTCAAAACCCCGGAAGGGTAGTCATTCTGAGTTTGTCGAAGAATCTGATTAACCATTTTTCGGATTATCCGTGAGTCCAAGAATGTAGTCGGTTGAAACATTATAAAGTCGAGCAAGTGTTGTAAGTGCCGTTGTAGGGATGTCTCTATATCCTTTTTCATATAACGAATATTGCTGTTGTGTTGTAAACAACAGCTTTGCAACTTCTTGCTGTGTTAAATCCTTATCTTCTCTCAAATCTTTCAGTCTTGGATAGTACGCCATATCATCACCATGCTACTCTTTTTTTATATCACCAAGCGTCACACATAAACAACACTCTTGCCTTCCCTTGTCAGGGAAGGTGGGTCAAAGACCCGGAAGGGTAGTCATTCTGAGCTTGTCGAAGAATCTGATTAACCATTTTTCGGATTGTCCGTGAGTCCAAGAATGTAGTCAGTTGAAACATTATAAAACTTTGCTAAAATCACAAGCAACTCAGCAGGCAAATCTCTGAGTCCACTTTCATATCTGTAATACTGAGGTTGAGTTGTGAAAATTATTTCCGCAATCTCCCTCTGACTGTAATTGTTATCTTCTCTCAAATCTCTCAGCCTTTTATAATATGCCATATTACCACCATATTAATCTTTTTTCATATCATCAGTCAATCCAAGTATATAATCAGTTGAAACATTATAAAATTCCGAAAGAACAATAAGATGATGTATCGGCAACTCATTTATTCCATTTTCATAACGTGAATATACCTGTTGTGTTGTGCCGAGAATATCTGCAATTTCTTTCTGCTTCATATCTCTATCCTCGCGCAAGTCACGAAGTCTTTCATAATACGATTTCATTTATATCACCAAATAAACTCTATCATACACCAAAAAAGATGTGTTGACTTTACACCATAAATAGTGTATATTCTATATATAACCAACTTTGGAGGGGGCAAATCATGAAAATAAAAACAGAACTTATAAAGGGATATATTGCAGATGCGGTATGCAGTCAGTTGACCGATTTTGAAATTGATGAAGATAAAGTTGCAGATTCGCGTGCGACCCTGATTTTAGATGCTGTGCGAGAAATTCTTCTTCGCGAAGAGCTTTCGGATTTTGAAATTGTTGACGAAATTGTAATGCTTTTCAACCGACTCAACATTGACTGTGGAAGTTGCCATGATTTTTAATTTTTAAATTGACTTTTGATTTATCCTTTGATACAATAATTTATTGATGTGAATAAAAAAAGTAAAGAAGGCAATGAGGAAAAATGAACATATGCGAATACAAATTCAGAACCGAGCTCCACGCTCACACAAATCCTGCAAGCCCATGCAGCAACTTCACACCTCAAGAGGTTATTGAAAGATATGCCTCAATCGGATACGACAGCATTGTAATTTCAAACCACTTTTTTCCCGGAATGCAGCTTCTTGAGGACAAAGAAAAATGCATATCAGAATATCTCAAGGACTATGAGGAATCAATCAAATGGGGCAAAGAATATGGAATCAATGTGATTTTTGGTTGTGAATTACGCTTCACCGAGAACTACAATGACTATCTGATTTTTGGTATAGACCCCGACTTTGCGGATTTAGCCTATGATAGTATGCCAAAGGGTCTTGAAGCCTTTTCAAAAACCTTCCGAGGCGAAAGCACCCTGATTATTCAGGCACATCCATACCGAGACGGAATGACCGAAATTTCACCCAAGCTTATTGATGGCATTGAGGTTTTCAATCTTCATCCCGGTCACAACTCCCGTGTGGCATTTGCCGCAAAGCATGCTCAAAAGCACAACCTGATTGTAACCTGCGGAACAGATTTCCACCACGAAGGACATCAGGGAATGACCGCACTGCTCACAAAAACAAAAATGAATACTTCCCATGACATTCAAAAGGTTCTCCGAAGCCGTGACTATCTGATTGAAATCGGCGGATGTACTGTCCTCCCTTATTCAAACAACTAAAAAACAAAATTCTTCGCATATCGCAAACAACAGCACTGTGTCATTCTGAGCGATTAGCGAAGAATCTTTTTTTATTTTTTTACAAACTGCTGAATTCTTTCAGCCATTCACGTTTTATGTATTCGTGACCCATGGGTGTTGGATGCACGCCGTCTGCAAGCCAGTATGATGCATCTGTGTTTTTTGACATTTCATCAAAACCTGCCTGCAAAGGAATAAACGGCAGTCCGAACTTTTCAGCAATCTTCCTTGCCATTGCGGCACGTTTTTCAACCTCAGGACGGAACTGCTCATAAGCACCTTCTGTTCCTGAACCTTTAAGCACAAAAGGTTCAAGAATCATAATTTTAACAGCAGGAAGCGCTTCCTTAATTTCCTCAATAAGCATGGAATAGATTTTGAAAAACTTGTCCGCATCAACACCGTTGGGATTGTCGCTCAATTCATGCCACACATCGTTAACACCAATAAGAATACTCATCACATCAGGCTTGATATTGATAATATCAGCCTTTATTCTTGCATAAAGGTCCACAATGCGGTTTCCGCTGATTCCTCTGTTGAAAAACTCATATTTATCAGGATTTTCAAGACCCAGCGATGATTTCACAAGCAATGGGTATCCCGTACCAACATACACATCATCAGTACGTGAACGGCCTGCATCTGTTATCGAATCACCTTGAAATAATATTTTCATTTATACCACCCCTTTTTTTGATAGGGACATTATATATCAGCAATTATCAAAAGTCAATGAATTATCCTCATATTCCTTAAAAATCTTTTATCATCTTAAAAAAAGAAGAAACGCAGGCACATTTCCTCCTGCATTTCTTCTTTGTATATATAAATATTTTAGGGGGGCAAAATTATTGAGCGATTATATACTCAAGAGGGTCTTTATATTCACCGTTGCACTGCACCTCAAAGTGCAGATGCTCATCCATATCCGCTTCCATTGTTCCCGAAGCTCCCACCGCACCGATGACCTCGCCCTGTTTAACCGAAGCACCAATATTCACAACATTGGTGCTTTGAATATTCCCGTAAATGGACGAAACACCGTTCTGATGGTCAAGAACAAGAACAAGACCCAAAAGCTCATCTTCAAAAACCTTTGCAATAACACCGTCAGCCGTTGCAAAAACAGGCGCTTCGGCTTTTGCGGTATAGTCAACGCCGTTGTGAGTACGCCAGTCGTCCAGAGCATTGCAGTAAACAAGCTCTTCAAGGGAACAATGGGCAATAATGTCACCCTCACAAGGCTTCACCATGGAAAATGGCTTTTCCGCTTCAGCCGAAGCCTCCTGTATGGGTTCTTCTTTAAATTCAATGTTCTCCTCCCGCGCAACAGGTTCAACAGAGATTGGTTCCGTTTCAGGCTCGATTTCCGGTTTTGGCACGTCTTCAGCTTCGGCAACCAGCCCCTTTTCCACAAGATTTATACCGCTTTCTTCCACAGCCTCACGCCATGCATCTTCATCAAATGCAGCCGTCTCCTTTCTCAAATCAGATTGCAAATCAGCTACATACCGTATTCCGCCAAATGCAACTGCCAGAAAAAACAAGGCTATGTATAGCCTCTTGCTTGTTACAATCCGCTTGAGCATACTTTTTGATTTCGCAAATTTCTTTTCTTTTATAAGTCAACACCTCCATATGTAAGTGTTGACCATTTATGAACTTTTATACCGCATTTTTCATATTTTTTGGAATTTTTATGGTATATTCAATATATTCTTCATTCTCCACTCTGGTTGACTGAGCAGCAATACCCGATTTTTTCATCATATCCACAGCCTGACGGATTGTGTTGGAAAAAATCCTCACATCCTTGAAAACACGGATATTTCTTGTTTTTTCTTCCTCCTTGTTCTCCTGACCCACATTAAGCATAGACTCCACCAGCTCTTCAGACTTTGCAACATTAAGACCTCTTGCAACCATAACATTCAAAGCTCTCAGTCTGCTCTTTTCATCGGTGAGCCTCAGCAAAGCTCTTGCGTGTCTTTCGCTGAGATTATGCTCCGCAAGAATTGCACGAATCTGTGGCGAAAGTTTCAGAATACGGACTTTGTTGGCAATTGTTGACTGCTTTTTTCCAAGCCTTTCCGCCAATTCCTCCTGAGTTATACCGTGTTCCGACAACAAAGAGCAAAACGCTTCTGCCTCCTCCATATATCCCAGATTCTCCCTTTGAATGTTTTCAATCAAAGCCATAACTGCACTGTCTGTTCCGCCTGCCCTGACAACAATTGCCGAAATCTGACCCATTCCCAGCCTTTTGCACGCCCTGAGTCGTCGCTCGCCTGCAATAAGCTCAAAATCATAATCGTTAATCTGCCGCACAACAATTGGCTGCATCAGTCCGTATTGCTTTATTGACGCACAAAGATCCGAAAGTGCCTCCTCCGACATTTCCCGTCTTGGCTGATACGGATTTGGTCTGACACTCTCAATTGGCAAATAAACCGCTTTTGTATTTTTTTCTTCTGTATACATTCCTGACATAAAAAATCTCACCTTTCCCGAACAACCGTCACAGATTGTCCGTATCCTTTGTTATCTCAATTTTATCACAAAAAAACAAGATTTACAAATTTTTCCATATGCAAAATCCGCATAATTACGGAGAATTTCGATTTTTTCACTGTCAAAACAAATATACAAATCCAAAAGCGACAAAAACCGTCAAAAAAAGTATCAGTTATTTCATCACATCAACCGAAACAATGCCCTTGTCAACAAGGCTCTGAACGGATTTGAGGATTCCCAGCTTTGCATGATACCATGTGATTCCGCCCTGAAAATAAGCGGCATAAGGTTCGCGGAGAGGTCCGTCCGCACTAAGCTCAATTGACGAGCCCTGAACAAAAGCTCCTGCCGCCATAATCACCTGAGAATCATAACCGGGCATATCCCCCGGAACAGGCGTCACATAACTGTCAACAGGCGCCGCCGCCTGAATCCCCTCGCAAAATGCTCTGAGACCTTCTGCTGTACCAAACTCAACCGCCTGAATAATATCGTGCCGTGACTCACATCCGTTGGGAACAACTCTGAAGCCCAGCCTTTCATAAATATTTGCCGCAAAAATTGCACCCTTGAGAGCCCCTGCAACCACCGTGGGTGCCATAAATAAGCCCTGATAAAACTGCCGCATCATGCCCATATTTGTTCCCACTTCCTTGCCCAGACCGGGAGCGGTGAGGCGGTAGCCGCAACGCTCAACACACTCGCATGTTCCGCAGATATAACCTCCCGACGGAGCAAGTCCGCCGCCAAGATTTTTGATGAGAGAACCCACAATCATATCTGCGCCAAAATCCGAGGGTTCAACCCGCTCAACAAATTCGCCATAGCAGTTGTCAACCATGCAAATGACCTCAGGCTTGATTTTCTTTACAAAGCTGATGATTTCTGCAATTTCCTCCACTGAAAAGGTCTTTCGGGTCTGGTACCCCTTTGATCGCTGAATGGTAACAACCCTTGTTTTTTCATTAATGGCATTCTTTATGCCCTCCCAGTCAAAACCGCCGTCAGGCAGCAGGTCAACCTGACGGTAGGTAACGCCATACTCTGCCAGCGAGCCAACGGTGGGTCTGATTCCAATAACCCCCTCAAGGGTGTCATAGGGTCTGCCCACAGGCGACAGCAGCTCATCACCGGGACGAAGATTTGCGCTCAAAGCAAGAGCAAGAGCATGGGTTCCGCAGGTTATCTGAGGTCTCACAAGAGCATCCTCACAATTGAAGCAATCTGCATACACCCTTTCAAGAGTATCTCTGCCCACATCATCATAGCCATATCCCGTGGATTCATTGAAGCACGCCGCATCAACACGGTTTTTCTGCATTGCCGAAATGACCTTAATCTGATTCACCTCAGCCGTTTCATCTATATTTTTGAACCGTTCTTCAAGGCTTTTGAGGATTCTCTCACCAAAATCAAAAACCTCGTCACAGATTCCTATATTTGCATAAACATTTTCTTTCAACAAAATCAATCCTTTCCTAACAAAAAATTATACACTATTTGCATAAAATAGTCAATTGATTTTGATGCACATATGTGATACAATATGCATATACTGGTCAAACGGAGGTAATTTATATGAACATATGCGTATACGGTGCATCAAGCGATGCAATTGACAAAGGATACATTCTTGCAGGCGAGCTTCTTGGCGAAGAAATGGCAAAACGCGGTCATACCCTGATTTTTGGCGGCGGAGCACAGGGACTCATGGGTGCAGTTGCCCGTGGAATGTCAAAGCACAACGGAAAAATCATTGGCATTGCACCGTCCTTTTTCAATGTTGACGGAATCCTTTATGACAAATGTACCGAATTTCATTATCCCGAAACAATGCGTGAACGAAAGAAAATGATGGAAGAGATGTCCGATGCCTTTATAATGACCCCCGGCGGAATTGGCACATATGAGGAGTTCTTTGAAATTCTGACCTTGAAACAGCTTGGCAGACATTCCAAAGCCATTGCTGTTCTGAACACCATGGGCTACTACAACACAATGGAAAAACTCATGGACGAAACTGCAAATATGAACTTTATGAGGCCAACGGTAAAAAAGCTCTACAAATGCGGCAATACCCCTGCGGAGATTTGTGACTACATTGAAAGCTATCAACCCACAGAGTTGGACATTCGCCAGACAAAATTCATCAAATAACCGATATTTTAATACAAGATTAACAATATTTAAACATTTGGTTACAAACATTGCATTTTTATGTTTGATATGATAAAATAATTTTGAGGTGAACTTGAAAAATGGAAGAACTTATAACAAAAGGACAATCCGCAAAAAAAGCGGCAGCTGTTCTTGGCACAGCAGGAACCAACACCAAAAATGCCGCATTACATAAAATCGCAGAGGCTTTTTCAAAAAAAGCCCACTTCATCCTTGAAGAAAACCAAAAGGATATTGACAGCGCACGGAAAAACGGAATCTCCGAAGGACTCATTGACCGTCTGACCCTGAACGCATCACGAATCGACGGCATGGCTGAAGGAATACGCCAGATTGCAGAGCTTCCTGACCCCATTGGCGAAGTAACAGGCGAATTTAAGCGTCCAAACGGACTTCACATCGGTGAAATGCGTGTTCCTCTGGGAGTTGTGGGAATTATCTACGAAGCCCGTCCCAACGTTACGGCAGATGCCGCTGCCCTTTGCATCAAATCGGGCAACGCCTGCATTCTCCGTTGCGGCAAAGAAGCCCACAAATCAAGCATGGCAATCACAAAGGTTATTCGTGAAGCGCTGAGCGATGCAGGACTGCCTGCCGATTGTGTTAACCTTGTTGAAGATACAAGCAGAGAAAGCGCACTGGCACTTATGAAGCTCAACGACTACCTTGACGTAATCATTCCCCGCGGCGGTGCCGGCTTAATCCGAAGCGTTGTTGAAAATGCAACTGTCCCCGCAATCGAAACAGGAACAGGCAACTGTCATGTTTACGTTGACAAAAGTGCCGATTTGGACATGGCGGAAAGAATTATAATCAACGCAAAAACCTCACGACCCTCGGTATGCAATTCCGAAGAAAAACTTCTTGTACACCGTGACATTGCAGAAGAATTTTTACCCCGCATCCTGACGGCATTAACTGAGAAATCAGTTGAAATTATAGGTGATGAATTGGTATGTAAGGTATTCCCCTCCGCAACTCCTGCAACATCTGATGATTGGGGAACAGAATATCTTGATTTAAAAATTGGTGTAAAGGTTGTTGAAACCATTGACGAAGCAATTGCCCACATCAACAAATACGGCAGCCGCCACTCCGAAGCAATCATAACCGAAAGCTACGGCAATTCACAAAAATTCCTTGAATCAATTGATGCCGCGGCAGTCTACGTAAACGCATCAACCCGATTCACCGACGGTTTTGAGTTTGGATTTGGTGCAGAAATCGGAATCAGCACCCAAAAAATCCACGCAAGAGGCCCAATGGGTCTCAAAGCCCTGACCACAACAAAATATATCGTCCGTGGAAACGGACAAATCAGATAAACAAACATTGTACGAAAGGAATCCCAAATGGAAAAGGATATAAAAAGAGCCTTTCTGGCACAAATTAACATTCCCGAAGACACGAGCAAGATTTTTGCCGACTACGCAAAACAGTTTGAAGAACTGATGATGATTTACCAATGTGCCATTCAGGAAGTAACAACAAAGCTGGAAATTCTCAGTCAGGAAATGTCGGTGCGTCACCGCCGCAATCCCATCGAAAGCATAAAATACCGAATCAAAAAACCTCAAAGCATTGCCGAAAAACTTATTCGCAACGGCAAGGACATAACAATTGCATCGGTCTCTGAAAATCTGAATGACGTTGCCGGGGTTCGGGTTATATGCTCATTCATTGACGATATTTATACCGTTGCAAATATGCTCACCAGGCAGGATGACGTAAAACTCATTGCCGTGAAAGACTATATAAAAAGCCCAAAGCCAAACGGCTACCGCAGTTATCACATGATAATTGAAATCCCTGTTTTCTTTTCGGACGTAAAACAGTCCGTAAAGGTTGAGGTTCAGATACGCACAATTGCCATGGACTTCTGGGCAAGTCTTGAACATCAGGTAAAATATAAGCACGACATTCCCAATCCCGATGCCATAGCGGCTCGTCTGAAAAAATGTGCCGATGTAATATCTGCCACCGACGAAGAAATGCAAAATATTGCACAACAAATCGAATTACTGTAATATAAGCAAAGTAATGAAGTGTTAAAACTGTCATTAAGTTAAGCATATATGTGAAAGTGTCATTCTGAGCGTAGCCGCAAGGCGAAGTCGAAGAATCTTATTTTTAGTAAAGATTCTTCACTACGTTCAGAATGACATTACTTTTTTACATTCTCTCTATTTTTTCATACGCAATATATCCATCTTTCAACGGAAGGGTGTCAGTTATGCCACTTCCCTCAAAGGCACGTCCGCCGATTATTTCAAATTCGTCTTCATAATAACATTCATATCCCAAAAACGCCCGAAGAATCAAATCCGCTTCACCAACTGTCATACCGGCTCCCACTGTCATGTCTTCACGAGTTGGAGCTTCCCAGTATTCATCACCATCCTGCAAAAGAGCATTATCCCAGAGGGAATCAAAATTTTCTGTCAGTTCTTTTATCATTTGCGGAATCAAGGCGTACACCTTTTCCATAAACCCCACAAGAGTTTCCTTTTGGTCAAGGAAAAATTCTTTTTGAAGCAAAATATCACCCGTATCAAAGCCTTCGGCAATTTTATGGAATGTAACACCGCTTTTTTTCATTCCCCTCAGTATGGTCTGAGGCATGGGCCACGCCCCTCTGCCCACAGGCAAAAGGCTTGGGTGAATATTCACAATGGGCAAGCCCGCATCCCACGGAATTTTGAAATAATATCCTGCGCACACAGCCATTTTACAGCCCTTTTGCTTCAGCATTTGAATATCCTCTGCAGTTATTCGGGTCATTTGGCAGGGAATTCCATTTTGCCTTGCAAAATCGCATATCTTCACATTAAACTCCGTCTTGTTATCGGTTTCACAGGTGAAAATCTCCACAATTTCACAGCCCTTTTCCACAAGACTTTCAAGAGCCGTAAAAAACAAATCAATTCCGATATATGCAATCTTCATTTTTATATGCCTCCAAACTCATTTCGGAAAAACCATATTACAGCAAGATTCACAGCAACAAAAAAGGGAACACCCAGCACAAATTTTGGTTTTCGGGTTTTGTGATTTAAAAGAAATACTCCAAAAAACGCCCCAACTGCTCCCATAAAAAAGGCAAGGAGCAACAACGTCCTTTCGCTGATTCTTCTCTTTTTGCCTTTTGCCTTCAGCTTGTCAAGTCCATACACCGCCGCAACAAAAATATTCCACACAGCAAATGTCACAAAATATATCATAACCCCAACTCCGTTTTATATTCAGACTATTCTGTTTTGTGCAGCTCCCTCAAAATAACATCTTATGTTGTCGGAAATAATTTTAACACAACGCATCCGTGATTCAAATGCGCCCCACGCCATATGTGGGCTCAGGCACACATTGTCAAGGTTCATGATTTCATTAAACGGATGCTCTTTTCCAAAGGGCTCAACGGAATACACGTCACACCCAAACATGATTTTCCCCATCCTTGCCGCCTCTGCAACCGCCTTTTCGTCACAGACAGCGCCTCTTGCTGTGTTCACAAGAATTGCCCCTTGCTTCATTGACTCAATTCGTTCACGATTAATCAAATTTCGTGTTTTCTCCGACAATGGCACATGAAGAGAAATAATATCACATTCACGGCACAGCGTATCAATATCCGCAAGAGGGAAATCCCCCTCCTGCTTTCTGCGGCAAACAACAACATCACAACCAATTGCCCTTGCAATTTCAGCAACCTTTGTGCCGATTCCTCCGCCGCCAACAACGCCCCACTTCATTGCACTCATTTCATGGAAAACAGGCACAAGACAATTGGCAACTCCGCCCATGGTGTACCTCCCCGATGAAACAAAGCGTGTATATTCGGGAATATGTGTGGCAAGGTTCATTGCCATTGCAACTGTCACCTGAGCAACACTGTCGGTTGAATATCCCGGAACATTACAAAGACCAATCCCCTTTGACTTACAGTATTCAAGGTCAACATTGTCATATCCCGTTGCCGCAACACAAATGAGCTTCAGATTCTTTGCGTTTTCAAGGGTGGATTCATTACACTTAATTTTGTTCACAACAATCACATCCGCATCACCGATATGCTCCGTCATTTCCTCAGGGCTTGTTCCCTGATGCTCATAAGTTTCACCCAAGGCACGGATGGCTGAAAGGTCAATATCCTCGCCCAGAGTTGCCTTGTCAAGAATTGCAATTTTCATGCTCCCAATCTCCTGTCTTTTTGATTATACAGGGGTGTCGCATTTTGCGTCCACCCCAAAGGAGCTGTCGCAAAATGCGACAGCTCCATAGTTCCTTATTTGATTGTATCAAAGAAAAATAAAATTGTCAATGCGGTTAAATTCCCTCGGAATTTCTTTCAAAATTGGCAGTTCCTTTTTCATAAATATCGCAAATGAGCTTTTGGATTTTCAGAGCTTCTCTGCCGCTTATCATAGGTTCGCGGTTATTTTCCACAGCATCATAGAAGTCAGCAATTTCACGAATATGCTGGAATCCCCAGTAATCCTTGCCGTCCTCGTAAACAACATCAGGGTCAACCGTGGTCTCAACCGAAAATCTCTGTCCGTCATTCAAAACAATTTCTGCATGGTCATAATCCATTGTAACCTTACCGTTTTCACAGCAAAGACGAATTTCAATGGGGTCATCGCAGCCATAGTTGTTCATTGCCCAGAAGCCAAGGGTTGCACCGTTTTTATACTTTATGAAGCCTTCTGCTGTGTCGTCAACCTCCATGATGGAGTGTCCGCGGTTGGCAAGGTGAGCCTGAACACTTTCAATCTCATCATCAATAAACCAGTTTGCCAAATCAACCGAGTGAATTGCCTGGTCAATAAGAACGCCGCCGCCTTCCTTTTCCCAAGTGCCCTTCCAGTCAGACAGGCTGTAATATTCATCAGGCTTACACCATGTGAGAACAACCCTTGCCGAAAGGATTTTGCCCAAGGTTCCGTCCATAATTTTTTCCTTTACCAGCTTTGCCGAATCATTGAATCTGCACTGGAAGATAATGCCGTATGTAACATTGTTCTTTTCAGCAAGTTCAACATTGCGGACAGCATCCTCATACTTGATGCTCATTGGCTTTTCGCAAATAACGTGAACACCCTTTTCAATGGCATATCTCGAAATAATGGGGTGAAGATAATGAGGAACACAAACGTGTACAACATCAATGTTGTTTTTGTCAATCATTTCTTCATAATCATAATACGCTTTGCAGCCGTATTTTTCCGCAGCCTTGTCAGCTCTGTCCTTTTTGATGTCACAAACACCGACAATTTCTGCATTTTTCAAATGATGTGCACTTGTTGCGTGCATTGTAAAAATATTTCCGCATCCAACAATACCAACTCTAAGCATTTTAATACCCTCCGTAAAAGTTCTTGAATTTGTTTTTATTATATCTCAGTTGCCTTCAAAATGCAATACATTTTAGTAATCAATTAGTATATTTTTGTAAATTATCCCAAATCATTTTTACAAAAATGTTTACGATAGCTCGCTCCACTCATCATAATAGTCTTCCAGCATTTTTCTGATTTCTT
This sequence comes from Clostridia bacterium, assembly GCA_017436245.1. GTDB lineage: Bacteria > Bacillota > Clostridia > Monoglobales > Monoglobaceae > SIG440. Next base: position 25,654 of record JAFSDN010000061.1, on the reverse strand, counting down.
CGGACTCCAGACACTTTTCGTTCATGAGCTTGTAATCCGAAAAAACTTCTTCACGGGTCATTTCCTCCTCAAGCTCCGCAAGTCGCATTTCTGACTGTTCAATCAAGCCCTCAAGCTCACGGACTCTGTTTTTGCGCTGTGCTTCTGCACGACGCTGCTCCTTGGACTTATACCCGTTGTCCGAAGGAGATTTTGCCGCCTGAACCGCCTTTTCCGCCGCAAGCTGTGCCGCAATTTCTGCCGCCTTTACAGCCTCCCGTTCCTGAACCTCACAATAATAATCATAATTTCCCTGATAAACCCTGAGACCCTTTTCATCAATCTCCACAATCTTGTCAGGAACCTTGTTCAAAAGATAACGGTCATGGGAAACAAAAATCATGGTTCCTCCATATTCCGACATTGCCGATTCAAGAACCTCCTTTGAAGCAAGGTCAAGATGGTTTGTTGGCTCGTCAAGTATAATCACATTGGCTTTTTCAAGCATGATTATGCAAAAAGCAAGCTTGGCACGCTCACCGCCGCTGATAATCTTCACAGGCTTGAACACATCGTCCTTGGTGAGCAGAACATTTCCCAGAACACGTCTGATTTCCGCTTCAGGAACATCGGGAAATCTGTCCCACAATTCATCAAGAGCGATTTTGTCCTGATTGAGATTAAGATTTTCCTGCTCATAATAACTGATGCTCACATTTGTTCCCCATTGAACACTTCCGCTGTAATAGGGAATAATACCCTGAATAATTTTCAGAAATGACGACTTTCCAATACCGTTTGAGCCGATAATTGCAATCTTTTCCTTTTTCTTCACCTCAAGGCTGATGTCACGGCACAGAACCTTTTTTTCTTCGCCAACCACAACATCAAGATTCTTTACCGTCAGCACATCCTTATACGGCTCTTTTGTATGCTCAAACTTCAACCGCATAGACTTCAGTTCGCCGTCAGGGCGTTCAAGAATCTCCATATTTTCAAGGGTTTTGAGCCTTGATTTTGCACTGTTTGAGGTGGATGCGCGTGCAATATTTTTGTCAACATAAGTCTGCAACTGCGCAATCTGCATTTGTTGCATCTCATATTCCTTTTCCTCACGGGCACGCCTTTCGGCCTTTTGCACAAGATATTTTGAATAGTTTCCTGCATAGGAAAAAACTTTTCCACGTTCCACCTCGTATATATGCAAAACAATTTTGTCAAGAAAATAACGGTCATGGGAAACGGTGAGAATTGCTCCGTTGTAATTCACCAGATAATCCTCAAGCCATCTGAGGGTTTTGAAATCAAGATGGTTGGTGGGCTCGTCAAGAATAAGAAGCTCAGGCTCCTCCAAAAGAAGCCGCGCAATGGCAAGACGGGTCTTTTCGCCGCCCGAAAGGGTGGAAATAACCGTCTCCATATCCTTGTCACCAAAGCCCATACCGTTGAGAATTGTTTTTATTTTCACGTCAATGTTATAGCCGTCACGGCTGTCAAAATAATTCTGAGCCGCAGTATATGCCGAAGAAATCCGTCTGTATTCATCCGAATTATGGTCGGTTATTTCTGACATATCCACCTCAAGGCGGCGCATCCTACGTTCTGCTTCAAAAACATCATCAAAAACCTTTCGCATTTCGGCAATAATGGAGCTGTCACGTTCAAGACCGTTGTTCTGTTCAAGATAACCCGTTCTCAACCCCGGTTTTTTTACCAGCTCCCCTTCCTCAAACTCAAGAACACCCATGATGATTTTAAGGAGAGTGGACTTTCCGGCTCCGTTTACGCCAATAAGACCGTAACGGCATTTTTCGTTTACTGTCATTTTAACATTTTTCAGAATTTGTTCCTCGCCGAAGTATTTATTCAGCCCATCAATGGTTATAAGCATAATTAATTTTCAACCTTTTGCACTTCAATGTCAATTTTATCCTTAAAGAACAGCTTCAAAGCACCAATCCCCAGAGCAAGTCCAACAGCTGCACCGCAAAATGCCGCCCAGTCGCCGCCAAAGATTCCTCCAATGACGCCGCCTGCAATGAGCAGCGCCGTGAGCGAAAGATAGCCAAGTGCCGAATTCCCCAAAACCTTTTTGTCCTCCGACACAAGCCTCACCCTGTCGCCCCGCTTAAAGCCTTTGGTATTTTTCAGCCGCACGGTCATTTCACGGCTGTTTCCGCAAAGTCCGCAGGCGGCACAGTTGTCGCCACAAGCCGAATCACGGACAACGCTCACAATCATATCCGCTCCCAAAACTTCCTTTACTGTTCCCAACTTTTCCATATCTGCTCTTAATTTTCCTTTATAGATTTTGCCAGTTCAAGCATTTCAAGCGCACTGCTACGTGTCAGGTCGGTAACGCTGACACCGCCAATGATTCTTGAAAGCTCTTCAATTCTGCCCTCCTGCTCAAGAAGAGTCACCTGTGTTGAGGTTTTTTCATCGGTTGAGGTCTTTTTTATCAGATAATGATTGTCAGCCATGCTTGCAATCTGTGCAAGATGAGTGATTGAAAAAACCTGCTTCTTTCTTGCCAGAAGCGCCAGTTTTTCGGCAATTTTCTGTGCCGCACGTCCGCTGACACCCGTATCAATCTCGTCAAATATCATGGTGTCAATATCCTCCGAATCCGAAAGAACCGATTTCACCGCCAACATAATTCTTGAAAGCTCACCGCCTGATGCAATTTTTGACATGGGCTTCAAATCCTCACCGGGATTTGTTGAAAGCAGAAATTCAACCTTGTCCTTGCCCGAATCTCCGTAAGCCGTTTTGCCGTCTTCGCACCTCTCCGAAACCTGAATTTCAAATCTCACCTTTGGCATATCAAGGTCTGCAAGCTCATTGGCAATCCTTTTTTCAAGAACCCTTGCAGAATCGTTACGTTTTTCCGTCAGCTTTGCCGCCACAGCTTCAAGCTCAGCCCCGACCGCCTTAATTTCGGCACGTATAAGTTCAAGCTTCTCGTCACTGTGTTCAATGTTTGATGCTTCAAGCTGAGCATTCTTTCCGTATTCAATAATCTCTTCAATAGTATTTCCGTATTTGCGTTTCAAATTCCCGATTGTGTCAAGACGTTCCTCAATCATGTCAAGCTCTGCCATATTGAAATCCGTTGACGAAAGGCAGGAATTCAGCTCCGATGCAATATCCTCGGTCTCGGCAATAACACTTTCCAGCCGTTCATAACATTCCGAGAGGTTGGGGAGATACTGACTTATCCCCGAAAGACTGCGTTCTGCCTGCCTCAAAAGGTCATAAGCCGACATCTGTTCGCCACCGTACAAAGCACCGTAAGCAGTTCCCGTCCCCGACACAATACTTTCCATATTGTACAAATAATCCCGTTTTGTTTCAAGCTCTTCGTCCTCGCCGATTTTCAGCTTTGCACTTTCAATCTCATTAATTTGAAATGACAAAAGCTCCATTCTGCGTTCCCTTTCATCAAAGGAAGCCGAAAGCTCCTCTTCTTCACGACGCAGAGCCTTCATCCTTTTGTAAATTCCCCTGTACTCCTCCAAAAGCTCGCCGCAATTGCCAAAATCATCAAGCAAGCCCCTGTGGCTGTTTGCGTTCAGAAGGGACTGATTGTCGTTCTGACCATGAATGTCAATAAGGAGCGAGGTCACCTCACGCACCACACCAAGAGGCATGGCAACACCATTTATTCTGCACGTTGACTTTCCGTCCTCGGTCAGCTGACGGTTTATGGCAACAAGCCCGTCCTCTGCATCAACACCCATATCCGAAAGTGCTTCCAGAATCTTTTGTCCCGACACCTCAAAGCAGGCATTAACCACCGCTTTGTCACATCCGCTCCGAAGCAAATCATGGCTCACACGCTTGCCAAGAGCCATATTAATGGAATCAATCAATATTGACTTCCCTGCACCCGTTTCACCGGTGAGAACATTAAATCCTTCAAAAAACTCAATGTGTACTTCATCAATAACAGCAATATTTTTTATATGCAATTCTTTAAGCAAATCCTCACACCCTTTTCATCAATCCGAAAGCTTCTCACGGATAACATCAAAATATCCTCTTGAATCCACATTAATCATTGGTACACGCTTTGAACTGCGCACCACCTCTATGTACTCACCGTCGCCGAGTCTGCGAACCGAGATGCCGTCAATTTTCAAATCAATCTCGTCGGAATATGTTGCATCAAAACGAACAACCACCGCCGATTCGGGAGGAACAAGTATACACCTTGATTTCATTGTATGAGGGCACACAGGCGTCACAATCATGCAGTCAAGCGCCTTGTGTACAATAGGGCCGCCGCAGGAAAGGGAGTACGCCGTTGAACCCGTTGAGGTTGCAACAATAATCCCATCAGCAAGATAACTGCTGGCCTCGGTTCCGTCCACCTCTGCCGTAAGGGAAATCATCTTTGCCGAATCGCCACGGACAATTATATCATTCAGTGCCGAATGTGTTTCAACAACCTTTCCGTCCGAAACCACCCGGGCATCAATCATCATTCTGTATTCAACCGAAAAATCGTTATCAAGAATTTTCACAAGATTTGAAAGGTCGTTACGTTCCGCCTGAGTAAGAAACCCAAGATGTCCGAGGTTTATTCCCGCAACGGGAACATCAAACTCTGCCGCCTGATTGACAATTTTCAGAATTGTTCCGTCACCTCCAAGGGCAAAAACCGCATCACAAATCTCAAAAATTCCGTCACCCTTTGCATAATACAAATCCGGCAAGTCCAACTCATCCTTCAGCGACACATCAAGAATAACAGTCTTATTATATTTTTTCAAAAGGGAAATAACCTCTTTGGTAGCCGAGAGGTCAGCATCACGGTCTCTGTTTACAAACAACGCAATATTTTCCATAATTATCCCTTCCTTCAAACTCATTTGTTAAGGTTGTGCGATTGTTCCACCAAATCTGCAACATCAAAACTTTCAGATTCGGCATCATCCTTCTTTATATACATAAGATACTCAATATTTCCCTCAGGGCCTTTTATGGGCGAGAAATCAAGCCCCCTCACCGAGAAACCGATTTCCTTTGTGAACTCCAGCACCTTTTCAATAACCTCGATATGTGTTGATTTTTCTCTCACAACACCTTTTTTACCAACCTTTTCGCGGCCTGCCTCAAACTGGGGCTTAATAAGGCAAACGCCCTCACCGCCCTCTTTCAGCAATTCATAAGCAACAGGCAAAACAGGCTTCAACGAAATAAACGAAACATCCACCGAGAAAAACTCCAGCGGTTCTGTCACCAGTTCTCTGTCAATATAACGGATATTGGTGCGCTCCATATTCACAACCCTTGCGTCCTGACGGAGCTTCCACGCAAGCTGACCGTAGCCCACGTCAACGGAATATACCTTCACCGCTCCGTTTTGGAGCATACAATCTGTAAAGCCTCCGGTTGACGCGCCAATGTCCATGCAAACCTTTCCCAAAGGAGTTGCGGGGAAAACCTTCATTGCCTTTTCCAGTTTGAGCCCCCCACGGCTCACATACGCAGGTCCATTTGACCGCACTTCAATATTCTCAGTTCCTTTAACCGTTTCACCGGCTTTCATCGCCTTCTGATTGTCAATATAAACATCCCCCGCCATAATCATTGCCTGTGCGGCGCTGCGGCTTGGAGCCATATTCTGTTCAACCAAAAAAACATCAAGTCGAATTTTATCCAAATCAATCACCCGTAAGTTCTGAAATTATTCTCTCTGCCATGCTGTGTCCGTCAATTCCGGCAAGCATCTTCTGTTCCTTAATCGTTCCGTGTTCAAGGGGCACATCAGGAAACGAAAATCCAATGATTCTGCCGTCAAAGCTCCTACGCACAGTATCTGTCAAACCGCCGATTCCCACATTGTCCTCAGTCACCGCAATCAGCTTCTTTCCCTTTACCGCCTCACCGAACAGTTTTTCATCAAAAGGCTTGATAAATCTGAGATTCAGCACCTCTGCCGAAATTCCTCGCTCAAAAAGCTCTTCAGCCGCCAAAACAGCCTCCGCAACCTGCGAGCCTGCCGCCGCAATCAAAACATCGGTTCCCTGCCGTTCAACAATGCCGCAACCGTATTCAATTTTGGCAAGGGCTTTCCCTTTGACGGAATTTTCGCCCTTGGGATAACGCACGGCAACAGGACCTGTGCATTTGTTAATTGCAAAATCAAGCATTTCGGCAAGCTCCTCATTGGACGAGGGTGCCATAATTGTCATGTTCGGTATATGTGAAAGATACGAAAAATCATAAATTCCCTGATGGGTTTCACCGTCATTTCCCGATGCCCCCGCACGGTCTATGGCAAAAACAACGTGCAAATTCTGAAGAGCAACGTCATGCAAAATCTGGTCATATCCCCTTTGCAAAAAAGTGGAATACACCGCAAAAACAGGAATCCGCCCTGCCTTTGCCAATGCCGCCGCAAAGGTCACGGCGTGCTGTTCCGCAATGCCCACATCAAAAAATCTTTCGGGGAAGCACCTTGAAAAGTCAATCAATCCCGTTCCCATGGGCATAGCCGCAGTTATACAGCAAATTTTCTCATTTCTTTTTGCAAGCCTCAAAATTTCCGAGCCAAAGGTGTCCGAATACGTAACTCTTCCATTTGGTTCAAGCTCACCGCTTGCAGGGTCAAAAGCCCCCACTCCGTGAAATTGTGCAGGCCGTTTTTCTGCCGGCTCATAGCCCTTCCCCTTTTTTGTGACAACATGAATCATAACAGGCTTATCAAATGATTTCACATAGTCAAAAATTGCAATAAGCTCCTTCAGGTCATGTCCGTCAATGGGACCAAGATATTCAAGCCCCATATTTTCAAAGAGCTTTTTGGGCAAAAGAATCTTTTTTATGAACCTCTTTCCCGACCTCATCATTATGCCAAAAGGCTTACCCAGTACCGGAAGGTCACGCAAAAAATTCTTTACCGACTTTTTAACACCAATGTATTCCGAACTGCTCACAATCTTTCTGAGGTACCGTGAAAGTCCGCCGACATTTTCCGAAATGGACATTCCGTTGTCATTAAGAATAACAACCAAAGGCGTTTTTCCGCTTCCTGCATGGTTCAGCGCCTCATAAGCCATGCCGCCGGTCAATGCTCCGTCACCAACAACCGCAACCGCCTTGCCGCAAGCCCCCGAAAGCTCAAAAGCCTTTGCAAAGCCCATTGCAGCTGAAATCGCCGTTGACGAATGTCCCGTGTTGAATGCATCAGCCTCCGATTCCTCAGTTTTGGGGAACCCGCTGATTCCGCCTTTTTGACGCAATGTGCCAAAAACATTTTTCCGACCGCTGATAATCTTGTGGGCATATGACTGATGTCCCACATCCCACACAATTCTGTCCGAAGAAAAATCAAAAACCTTGTGCAAGGCAAGCGTAAGCTCCACCGCACCAAGGTTTGATGCCAAGTGTCCCCCGCTCTTTGAAATATTTTCAATCAAAAACTCACGGATTTCCGCCGCAAGTATTTCAAGCTCAGGGATATTCAGTTTTTTAACATCATCAGATGAATTAATTGCATCCAAAAATTTCTTCATAAAACACACCGTTTTTTCTGCCGTAATCTTTATCTTTTATTTACGGAATTTCAAAATGGACAATACTCTTGCCGCATTATATATAATATAGTTGCTGTATCTCATGGCAATACTCTTGCCAACAGCCTTGCCGCCAACAGTCAAAGCCGCAACAGTTGCCGTGATAACAAGACTCATAACAACACTGTTGAGATTTGGATTTGAATTAAGAACAAAGGCAACCACCGCCGCCGAAGCCGAACCGCTGACAATACCGCAGATGTCGCCAACCACATCGTTACAAAAGTTCGAAACCTTTTCCTTTGATTTAATCAAGGCTATGGCACCCTTTGCATACTTCACCCTCTGCACCGCCATGGAATGAAAAACCGCTTCCTCGGCAGATGTAACCGCCATGCCTATTATATCAAACAAAATACCCACAAAAACAATAGCCAGAAGAATCAGAATTGCAACCCAGATGCTCACCATATCCATGACACTGTTGGACAGCAACGAAAATACCGCCGACATGGTAAAGGTGATAACGGTTGTTTTGGCAATCCAGCTTTTGTCGGTCTTTTTTGAATTTGACGGTTTGAACTTTATCTTTTGTTTTCGGGGAACTTCCTCTTTCAAAATCTCAACTCCAGTATAATTCAACATAAACTTTTATAAAAGAAAATAAAGGGTAGCATATGCAGTAAACTTTGCGCCTTAGGTCAGGTTGGATTTCCCGCCGGACTTCCCAATCGTCGCCAAGAGGGATGTTTCCGTTTAAAATCCGGCTCGCACCGTTGCCGTTGAAACATCGGAAAAATGTTCCGACGCTCTGCGTTACCTGATTGCCACTGAGTACGCACTACAATCCTGCACATACATACCGGTCTAGGAGTTTTCCTCGACAGCTAAATCCGTTTCTTAGCCTCTTTTGCAAATATGGTTTCAAAAAGCGATAACAAATGCTTCGTGGCCGCGAAGCAAAAGTCTGAACAATTATTCACCATATCCACTCAAGGCAGGCTACACTGCCCACAGCATCTTTCTTCATATGAAAATTGATACCGCAACGCAGGTTTTAACCTGATACGTACAGAGGCAGGATGTCCCACCAATACACGGTCACAGGCCTCCGCGGAAAAGGGGTCAACGCCCACATGCCGTTGCGGATCGCCCCTAAACCTTAACTCCCAGCACACACCCACGACTGGGCGTCGCAAGCACGCACAAGGAACTTCATCGATATGCCCTTCGGCGAATTTTTAGGCCCGCCCTGGGAAATGAAATAGCTGACTAGAATACCGTTACCCTATGATTTCTCAATGATATTATATCCTATTTGACTCATAATGTCAAGGACTCTGCTCTTTAATTTTAAACCGAATCTATATAATATACTTTTGTTCTTGCAATATAATCACGGTTGTGATAAAATATCCCTGGTGATGAAAATGAAAAAAAACGAAAAGAAAATAACTCAATGCGAAACCTGCGCTTACTTCGACTATGACTACGAAACCGACTGCGATATATGCACGGTTAACCTTGACGAAGACGAGGTTTCAGGCTTTTATGCATCAGGGCACAATTCCTGCCCCTATTACAGCTTTTACGACGAATACAAAATCGTAAGAAAGCAAAACTGAATATTTTAAAGGCACGGTTTTCACCGTGCCGCAAACTTTTTTTATTTATTTCTTGCCTCTTCCAACAGCTTCTCAACCTCGTCCTTCTGCAAAACACTCAAAAAGGTAAACCGTTTTTCAAGGGATTGCTCAATGAGCTTTATCCCCCGCTCCTTCTGACCGTTTTCAACAAGAAGCAAACCAAAACCGTAATAGGGTTCAGGAAAATGAGGTTCTTTTTCAAGAAGTTTCTCATAAATTTCGGTTGCATTTTCCACATCGCCGGCAATGGCATACGCCTCTGCAAGATTATCCATAATAATCATATCGTCCGAGTTGTATTCATAGGCTTCCTTGTTAAACTCAACGGCTTTTTTTGCATCACCTTTGATCACATACATAAGCCCAAGATTCTGATAGAGATTGGTTGTTTTGTAATCAACCATTGCCTCCTCGGTCATTTCAATTGCATTGTCAAGGTTGCCATTCTTCCACTCACAAACCGCAAGCATGGATTTTATGCGTTTTTTGAGTGCAGGCTTTTTTGCCTCCAGAGATGCATGGGTCAGGATTGTTGCTGCATAGTCAACCTGTCCGTCTCTGAGCAAAAGATAGCCGTAAAAGAACAGACTTGCCGCACTCAGCTTTCCGATTTTTTTTGCAAGAGCAAACTTTTGCAAAGCCCCCTGCAAGTCACCCTTGGCAAACTTGCGCTTTGCCAGAACCGAAATCAGTTCCGACCTTTTTATTACACAAAAAACAATAACAATAATCAAAGTTATCCATGGCAACATAAGTCCGCACGCTCCTTAACTGAATTTAACCAAGATTGTTAACTGTTCTGGGATAAGGAAGCACGTCGCGGATATTGCCCATACCTGTGAGATACATAACCGCACGTTCAAAGCCCAGTCCAAAGCCGGCGTGCTTTGTTCCGCCGTAACGTCTCAGGTCAAGATAGTGTCCGTAATCATCAACATTGAGTCCAACTTCTGCCATTCTTTCAAGAAGAACATCCATTCTTTCCTCTCTCTGACTTCCGCCGATGATTTCGCCGATACCGGGAACAAGACAGTCCATAGCGGCAACAGTTTTGCCGTCATCATTGAGACGCATATAGAAAGCCTTGATTTCCTTTGGATAATCCGTAACAAAAACAGGCTTTTTGAACACTTCTTCCGTAAGGTATCTTTCATGCTCTGTCTGAAGGTCAATGCCCCACTGAACGGGATATTCAAAGTCCTTACCGCTGTTTTTGAGAATCTCCACAGCCTCGGTGTAGGTAACATGACCAAAATCATTTTCAAGGATATTGTTGAGTCTGTCAATGAGACCCTTGTCAACAAAGTTATTGAAGAACGCCATTTCTTCGGGAGCATTGTCAAGAACATATCTGATAACAAACTTCAGCATATCCTCAGCCAGCTTCATATCATCCTTCAAATCAGCAAAGGCAATTTCAGGTTCAATCATCCAGAACTCAGCCGCATGACGGGTTGTGTTTGAGTTTTCGGCACGGAAGGTGGGGCCAAAGGTATAAATATCGCCAAATGCCATGGAGAAGGTCTCGCCCTCAAGCTGACCGCTTACGGTCAGCGATGTTTCACGGCTGAAGAAGTCCTTTGTGTAATCAATCTTTCCATCCTCTGTCTTTGGAAGATTTTCCATATCAAGAGTTGTAACCCTGAACATCTCACCTGCGCCCTCGCAATCGCTTCCTGTAATCAGAGGAGTGTGAACATAAACAAAACCACGGTCATTAAAGAATTTGTGGATTGCATAGGCAATAACCGAGCGAACACGAAAAACTGCCGAGAATGTGTTTGTTCTTGCTCTCAGATGCGGAATTGTTCTGAGAAATTCAAAGGAATGACGTTTTTTCTGCAAAGGATAATCAGGAGTGCTCTCGCCCTCAATCAAAACATTCGTTGCCTTGATTTCAAAAGGCTGTTTTGCATCGGGAGTAAGCTCCAAAACGCCTTCAACACGCAAAGACGCGCCAACATTAAGCTTGCAAAGCTCCGCAAAGTTCTCCAGCTTTTCTTCTTCAATAACAACCTGAATATTCTTGAAATAGGAACCGTCATTAAGTTCAACAAAGCCAAAATTCTTTGAAGCTCTCAAAGTTCTGACCCAACCGTTAACCGAAATAACCTGACCGCCTACTTCGTCTGATTTCAAAAATACTTCTTTAATCTTCATTCGTTTTCAAGACCTTTCTTATATCAAATACATAAGGGGACCTCTGAATATTCGTGTGGGGAATTTTTAGAGGTTCCCATAACAATCTATTTTACATTATACAGAATATTTTCCAAAAAATCAACCATAATATGTATATAAAGAAAAATTTTTTTCAAAACCTCAAATATTCTCATATCAAAAGGCGGTGCATTTATGAAGCTTATCCCCATTCCACAAAACGCATCAGCACAAAATCCTCCCGAAGACTTCTGCGACGAAGCTCCCGTTTCGGCACGCCACACACCCTCATATATTGACATTGCCGCAAAAAAGAGACTCAAAAATAAACAAAAATCCTTGAAGCCATGAGACTTCAAGGATTTTAGCAATATACTTATATTTTCTCAAGTCCCCAGATTGTGTTGTTATAATCCAAAATTGAACGGTCGCTGGAGAAATATCCAGCCTTGGAAACATTTATAATTGCCTTTTTGTTCCATACATCAGGAGTCTGGAAATCCTTTGCCATACGATGTCCTGCATCAAGATATGATTCAAAGTCCCGAAGAAGCAGATACGGGTCGGCAAAACCATGTCCAAACACAAGGCTATGGTAAATCTCCTGGAACAAATTCTGATTGTCGGGAGTAAATGTTCCGTCAATAAAGCTGTCCACAATGCTTTTCACAACCATGTTCTGTGAATAAACCTCGGCACTTCCCGAATGTCCCGATGCATAAATATTCAGAACCTCCTGGGATGTGAGACCGAAAATATAGATATTGTCAAGTCCCACACGTTCTGCAATCTCAACATTTGCCCCGTCAAGGGTTCCGATTGTCAACGCACCGTTGAGCATGAGCTTCATGTTGCCAGTGCCCGATGCTTCCTTACTTGCCGTGGAAATCTGTTCGCTGAGGTTTGCCGCCGCAACAATTTTCTCGGCAATTGAAACGCTGTAATTCTCAATAAACACAACCTTCAGAATATCCTTGGTTCTGGGGTCGTTATTAACCACATTTGCAATATTGTTGATAAGCTTGATAATCAGCTTTGCCGTATGGTATCCGGGCGCCGCCTTTGCTCCGAAGATAAATGTTTCGGGCAGCATACTTGCCTGACTTGGATTCTCGGTTATCATTTTGTAGCGATAAACAATGTGCATTGCCTTCATAAGCTGACGCTTATATTCGTGAAGTCTCTTTATCTGCACATCAAAGAGGGAGCTTGGGTCAACAATAATTCCGTTGTGCTCCTTTATATATTCCGCAAGTTTAACCTTGTTCTCCTGCTTGATTTCAGCAAACTTGTCACGGAATGCACTGTCCTCCGCAAACTTTTCAAGCTTTTCAAGATTCTGCGCATTCTTTATCCAGCCGTCACCAATGGTTTCGGTAATAATTCCCGCAAGCTTGGGGTTTGCCTTGAGCAACCATCTTCTTGGAGTCACACCGTTTGTAACATTCTTGAACTTTTCAGGCGAAAGAATGTGATAATCACGGAATGTCTCATTTTTCAGAATATCCGTATGAAGTGCCGCAACACCGTTTATGCTGTGGCAGGCAGTAAGGCACAGATTTGCCATATTAACATTTCCGTTTGAAATCACTGCCATATATTCAATCTTTCCAATATCGTTACCAAAACGATTATAAAGATTTTCACGCTGTCTGCGGTCAATTTCCTTTATAATCATAGAAACTCTTGGAAGGAGACCTTCAACCATGGACATAGGCCATTTTTCAAGTGCCTCGGTCATGATTGTGTGGTTGGTATATGCAAAAATCTTCTGCACAATGTCCCATGCTTCATCCCAGCCAAAGCCCTCGTCATCCATAAGTATTCTCATCATTTCAGGGATTGCAATTGTGGGATGAGTGTCATTGATATGAATCTGCACATACTTTGGAAGCTCCCACAATCCATGGCCGCGTCTTTTCTGTTTTGACAAAATCCACTGAATTGTTGCCGAAACAAAGAAATACTGCTGTTTCAGCCTCAGCATCTTGCCTTCATAATGATTATCCTCAGGATAAAGAATCTGCGAAACAACCTCCGCAAGCTCCTTGTCCTTAACCGCCATGGCATAATCGCCACGGTTGAACTCATTCATATTGATAATCTGAGGCGAACGTGCTCTCCATAGTCTGAGAGTATTAACGAGCTTTGAATCATAGCCCGAAATGGGCATATCATAAGGCTCGGCAATAACCGTGTTGTAGCCCACATGACGAAACTTCATTCTGCCGTCCTCAAAATACTCTTCCACAGAACCGTTGTAGTGTACCTCAACGCTGTCTTCCGGGCGTTCAATTTCCCACACGTTTCCATCCTCAAGCCACGGGTCGGGCATTTCAATCTGATAGCCGTCAACAATCTTCTGCTTGAACAAGCCGTATTCATAACGAATACCGCAGCCAAAGGCAGGAAGCTCAAGAGTTGAAAGAGAGTCAAGGAAGCAAGCCGCAAGGCGTCCAAGACCGCCGTTGCCAAGACCCGCATCGTTTTCAACATCCTCGATTGCAGACAAATCAATGCCAAGCTCATCCAGTGCCTCACGGTACAAATCCGTCTGCATTATATTCATTATGTTGTTGCCAAGTGCCCTTCCCATGAGGAATTCAAAGGAAAGATAATAAAGCTCCTTTTTGTGACCGTTTTCCAGAAGTTCTCTGGATTTTGCCCACTCCTCCATTATTTCATCACGAACAGTAATTGCACACGCCTTGTACAGCTGGTCGGGCGTTGCCGTTTCAACGGTTTTGCCGTAATATCTGCGCAGCTTACTTGAAATCGTGCTTTTGATTTGTTCCTTCTTCAACTTGTATTCTGTCTTTTTCATTTTTGCCATTAGTCTGTAATTTCCTCCGCTTTTCTTACCTTTTTATTCAAATACGCATTTTGTGTTTTGAAATCACTTCATAAGTTCTTCATATATGCTCAGATACTTCTTTGCCGATTCGGTCCATGAAAAATCTTCTTTCATTGCACGCTGAACAAGTTTTTTCCATACCGGCTTGTCAGCAAAAAAGCTGATTGCACGCTTTATGGTATAAACCATATCGTGCGCATTGGGTGCATAAAAACTGAATCCGTTGCCCTCATCGGTAAACTCATTGTATGACTTTATTGTGTCCTTGAGCCCACCTGTTTCACGCACAACGGGAATTGTTCCGTAGCTCAGGGCAATAAGCTGACCAAGACCGCAGGGTTCAAACAATGACGGCATAAGGAATAAATCCGCTGATGCATATACACGGTGTGCCATTTCATTGCTGAACATTATGTTTGCCGAAACCTTTTGAGGGTTGCACCACGCATAATGACGAAACATATTCTCATACTTCTCGTCGCCTGTGCCCACAATAACAAACTGCATATCCAAACCTGTTAATTCTACCATTGCATCGGCAATTATGTCAAGACCTTTCTGGTCAACAAGTCTTGAAACAAGCCCAATCATCACTTTTTCGCCATCCACAGGCAAACCAAGCTGTTCCTGCAATGCCATTTTATTCTTCTTTTTTCCTTCAACGGCATCCCTCAGACCATAGTTGCAGAAAATTGCCCCATCTGTTTTTGGATTATACTCCTCATAATCAATTCCGTTGAGAATACCGTGAAGCGAATTTGAACGTGCCGAAAGCAGTCCGTCAAGGCGCTCACCACCCGTGGGAGTTTTTATTTCCTCCGCATAGGTTGGGCTGACGGTTGTGACTCTGTGAGAATAAACAATTCCCGCCTTCAAAAGATTTGCACAGCCGTGGAACTCCAGCTTGTCGTCGGTGAAAAAGCTATCATCAAGTGACAGCATTTCCTGCACCGCCTCTATGGAATAAACACCCTGATATTTCAGGTTGTGAATGGTAAACACCGTTCTGATGTGACGGTAAAATTCATTCTGCTTATAATATGCTTCAAGAATAACGGGAACAGCCCCCGTCTGCCAGTCATTGCAATGGACAATATCAGGCTTGAAGCCCAGTTTTGGCAACACCTCAAGGGCCGCCTTTGAAAAGAAGCAGAACCGTTCAAGGTCATCCCACTTGTAAAGGCATTTTTCGCCAAAATAATATTCATTATCAATAAAATAATATGTCACGCCGGCTTTTTTGATTGAAAAAACTCCGCAGTATTTGTTTCGCCAGCCCAGGGGAATGTACATATATAGTTCAAACTGCATTTCCGAAACAAATCTTTCGGCAATGAGTCCGTACTTGGGAAGCATAACACGCACATCATGCCCCTGTGCCGCAAGATTCTGCGGAAGAGCACCAAGAACGTCGCCCAGCCCACCGGACTTGGCATAGGGTGCAACCTCGGATGACAGCATCAAAATATTCAAAATCTTCGCATCCTTTCCTTTGTTTTAGGTCAGTTAAACCACGGTTCTCTTTCCGATTACAAGAGGATATGTGCTTTCGCCCACAAGGCTCTTGCCGCCTTTGAGAATAACCTCTTTGTCAAAAATAACATTTTCAACATCACAGTTATCCATAATCTGAGACTTCTGCATAATAACAGAGTTCTTAACAACAGTACCCTTGCCGATTTTCACTCCACGGAAAACAATGCAGTTTTCAACAGTTCCCTCAATCTGGCAACCGTCGGCAATAAAGGAATTCTTCACTTCCGAATCCTTTCCGTACTTGGTGGGAACGCTGTCCTTTACCTTTGTGTAAATATTGTTGCCCTCTCTGTTTCCAAAAAGCTCACGGCGAACCATGGGGTCAAGAAGCTCAAGATTAAACTGATAAAAGGTCTTGATGTTGTCAATCTTTTTCTTATATCCGTCAAACTTATATGCAAATATCCTGCGCCGATTCACATTGGCAAGGAGAATGTTTTTTGAAATCATATGCTCGTCATGCGCCATACAATCCTCAATCATTTCAATAAACAAGCTCTTTTTCATAAAGAACATATGCATATAGGAGCAATCAGACTTCTGCCGTTTTGGATAAATCTGAATATCCTTAACCCTGCCGTCCTCCTCAACATCAAATAAGATATGCTTTTCAAGCTCCTTTTCGGTGAGATTGGGAACCTGGGTGTACACAACGGTAATATCAGCCTCTTTTTCAAAATGGAAATCCATAACCTTTTCAAAATCAATATTGCAGATTGTATTACAGTCAGTAACCATAACGTACTCCTGACGGCTCCGGTACAAAAAGCTCATTGCACCGCTGAGATAGTCAATTCCGCCAATAATTCTTCCGCCCATATCCATAGTTTCGGGAGGGGGCAGTATAAACAGACCGCTGTCCTTTCTTGCCATATCCCACGCACGGCCACTGCCCACATGGTCAACAAGGGAGCGGTTTTTGTAGCCCGAGGTGATACCAACATTGGCAATACCCGAATTTATCATGTTTGAAAGCATAAAGTCAATGATTCTGTATCTTCCGCCAACGGGAACAGCCGCAAGAGAGCGCACTCTCATAAGCTCACCCAGACTAACCTCAACATTTTCTGAAAAAATCAAACCTAATGTATTATTATACTCCATAATATCTCACCTTTCAGGCAGTTGCCGATCCTTTCGCAGATTTTTGTTCCGCTTTTGCATTCTTGGACTTATTCTTTACGTTTCGTGTCACCATGGAACAGGTTGCAACCTTGATTCCCTTGTCAACAAACACAGCCGGACCAATCAGAGTAATATCATCCGAGCAGATTTTTGTGTTATAAAAATCTTCAATGGCTGACTCGTCACGGCTTCCGATTTCCGCTTCCTCCGAAATATACGCATCTGTACCAATCATCGCCTTTGTAACAACCGCATTTTTGCCTATATGAGCACCGGGGAACACAACCGAATCACGGATAACCGCACCTTCTTCAACTGTTACGCCTCTGAAGATAACCGAGTTTTCCACATCACCGTAAATCTCACAGCCTTCGGTTATATAACAGTTCTTAACCCTTGAAGAAGCCCCAAGATAATGAGGCGGTGCCGCAGGATTACGGCTGAAAATCTTCCAGTCGGCATCGTCAATTTCATAACCGGGATTCTCCGAAAGAAGGTTCATGTTTGCCTCCCAGAGGCTCTGAATTGTTCCAACATCCTTCCAGTACCCGTCAAACCTGTACGCCAGCATTTTGTTTCCGTCGTTGAGCATCTGGGGAATTATATTCTTTCCAAAATCGTTGTCCGAATTGGGGTTATTTTCGTCAGCAATAAGATATTTTTTGAGTACGGACCAGGTAAATACATAAACACCCATGGACGCAAGATTGCTCTTTGGCTTTTTGGGCTTTTCCTCAAACTCAACAATATTCATATTTTCATCGGTATTCATAATGCCGAACCTTGACGCTTCCTCCCAGGGCACTTCAATAACGGCAATTGTTGCCGCCGCACCTGCCATTTTGTGCGCCTTAATCATCTTTGAATAATCCATTTTGTATATATGGTCACCTGAAAGAATAACAACATATTCAGGGTCAAAGCCGTCAACAAACCCTATGTTCTGATAAATGGCATTTGCCGTACCCTTATACCATTCACCCTTATCAGCCGAAACATACGGAGGAAGCACATAAACACCACCGTTGTTTCTGTCAAGATCCCACGGCCGTCCGTTTCCTATATAAGTATTCAATTCCAATGGCTGATACTGAGTCAGCACTCCAACTGCCGTTATGCCCGAATGAGCACAGTTGCTCAAAGGAAAGTCAATAATCTTATACTTTCCGCCAAAGGGTACAGCAGGCTTTGCAATATTCTTTGTGAGAATCCCCAAACGGCTACCCTGTCCGCCTGCAAGAATCATTGCAACACATTCTTTTGATTTCATAACAAAAACCTCCGTTTTATATGTGTTTTATTTAGTCAGACTATCCGAACTACGCATTTTGCGTGTATTCGCTCTCTTTATATAAAGTGCAGAAAGTTCAGGAATATCAATATCAATTGCATAATCAAATTCTTTATTTTTAACTTTTTTTGCTTTCATAATACAGGGCTTTTCGGTCAAACCGCCGTATTTTTTATCATCGGTGGAAAGAACAATCTCATACTCTCCGCGGGAAGGCACACACAGCCGGTAGCCCTTATGCTCCTGAGCCGCAAAATTTGCAACAACCACGGTTTTATCTCTGCCGCTGCGGCTGATGCGAACAAAGGAAATAACCGAATGTTCACGGTCCGAGGCATCAATCCATTTGAAGCCCGACCAATCCTCATCATTTTCATTCATTGAACGGTTATTGCGGTAAAACCAATTCAAATCCTTTGAAAATTCGCTCATTCCACGGTGTGTATCAAACCCAAGAAGCTGCCATTCAAGCCCCTCGGCAAATCTCCATTCAATAAACTGCCCAAATTCACCGCCCATACACAGCAGTTTTTTGCCCGGATGGGCATACATATACGCCAGAAGCAGTTTCAGCCCTTTGAACTTTTGTTCATAGTTTCCCCACATTTTGTCAATAAGCGACTTCTTTCCGTGAACAACCTCGTCATGTGACAGGGCAAGAATATAGTTCTCGGAATATGCATACATCATGGAAAAGGTCAGCATATCATGATTCGAACCTCTGAAGAACGGGTCCATTGCCATAAACCTCAGAATATCATTCATCCAACCCATATTCCACTTGAAATTGAACCCAAGACCGCCCTCATGAACAGGCATGGTAACGCCGCCCCACGCAGTTGACTCCTCGGCAATCATAAGAACATTGGGAAACCTTTCAAAAACTGTGCGGTTAAGGTTCTGCAAAAACTCGATTGCGGCAAGATTTTCATGCCCGCCGTACTTATTTGCCACCCACTCACCGTCACGGCGGTTATAATCAAGATAAAGCATACTTGAAACCGCATCAACACGCAAGCCGTCCATGTGATATTCCTCAAGCCAGAAAACAGCATTGGAAATCAAAAAGGAATTAATCTCACTTTTTTCCCAGTTGAACACCAGTGTGCCCCACTCCTTATGTTCACCAAGACGTGAGTCGGGATGTTCAAAAAGCGGTGTTCCGTCAAACATTCTCAACCCGTGTGCATCACGCGGGAAATGAGCAGGAACCCAATCCATAATAACACCAATTTCTGCTTTATGACATTCATCAATAAACTTTTTCAGCTCCCACGGTTTTCCGTATCGGCTGTTTGCGGAATAATATCCCGTAACCTGATACCCCCATGAGCCGTCAAAGGGATATTCGCAAATTGGCATAAGCTCAATATGTGTATAACCCATATCCCGAACATAGGGAATAAGCTCCTCCGCCATTTGGGAATATGTGAGCATCTCACCGTTTTCATGACGTTTCCACGACCCAAAATGAACCTCATAAATGCTCATGGGCTTGTCATAAGGCTTTTGAACAGCCCTTTTTCTGAGCCAGCTTTTGTCACTCCATTCAAATTGAGTGTCGGCAACCACCGAAGCCGTTTCAGGACGCACCTGACTTTCAAAGGCAAATGGGTCAGACTTCAAAAAGACCTCGCCATTTCTGTCTTCAATGCTGAACTTATATTTTTCACCCACATCAATTCCATCAATGAAGCAATACCATATTCCGTGATTGGGATAAAGAGTCATGGGATTTTTTTCTCTGTTCCACCCGTTGCTGTCACAAACCACCGACACCGATTTTGCATTGGGTGCCCAAACAGCAAAACCATATCCGGAAACCCCTCCGACACAACCCTTGTGTGCCCCCAGGATATTGTAAACCTGACTGTTCCTTCCGGTATTAAAAAGGAACATAAGTTCTTCCGAAATCCCGCTGTTTTCATGTATCATTTTGTAAATCCTCCGTCAATCCTTCTTTAGTTGTTTTCAATCAATTGTCAGTTTAAGTCTTTTTTATTTTTGTGCAAACTGACTAATTCTATTTTAGCACTCAAACGGTGTTTTGTCTACCGGAAAAAAATTTTTCTTACATTAAATACATAATTACGAAAATTTTTTGGTAAATTTTACCTAACCACATACACTTCCGCACCAAATGCAGGGATTTTCACCTTGTTTTCGCCTTGTTCAAAGCTGATTTTTTCCTTTTCCACAATACCAAAAAAATCGCCACCTTCAGGTAAATCAAAGGTTGCCTCAGCATCACAAGCTCCTCGGTTCACAATGCACACAGCCATTCCTGCCCTTGCCGGATGACCGAAAATATCGGTTTTTCCCGAAATTTTTCTTACATATACATACAAGTCACCCTGCGCAAAAACGGTCTCAAAACTTCCCGTCCTCAAACAATCCGTTGAATTTCGGACTTCAATCATTCGTTTACAGAAGTCTCTCAGCTCCTCATCAACCATCCGCCACGTATAGGGCATTCTGTTAAACGGGTCTCCAAGCCCCTGCATACCTATTTCGTCACCGTAATAAATACATGGAACACCCACAAAGGTCATCTGCAAAAATACCGCCAGCTTCAAACGCTTTATGGCAAGGGTTTCGCATTTTGCCTCTATCCTGAATGCCGCCTTTTGCTCTGCCGTCATATTGAAGTCAATATGCTGTCCGCTGAGAACATTTTTCACACGCATGGTGTCATGAGTGCCCAGAAGATTCATTGCAGAATACAAGCTCTCTTTGGGGTAATGCTCTGCAATGGTCATCATTCTTTCATCAAAACACTCCGCATCAATTTCTCCGTTCAAAAAAGCAATCACATTATCCTTGAAAGGGTAATTCATCACACTGTCAAGCTCATGCCCCAAAAGATATTCACGCCTTTTTCCGTAGCTTTCCTTGTTTGAGGCATCCTCCCATACTTCACCGATAATCACTGCATCTGCCTTTTCCGACTTCACCTCTCTTCTGAGAATTTTTATAAACTCGTCAGGAAGCTCATCCGCCACGTCAAGCCGCCAGCCCGAAGCACCGCACCTGAGCCATTTTTTTATTATAGCATCTTTGCTCCCAAGGATATAGTCAATATATGTCGGTTCAAGCTCATTAACATTTGGAAGATTTGAACAGCCCCACCAGCTTTCATAGCCTGTATCGTTCCACTGAAACCATCTTCTGTATTCCGAATTCCAATCTCTGTATGCACCGTTATTATCCCCATAATTTCCGTACTTATTAAAATATACACTATCGCTGCCCGTATGGCTGAAAACTCCGTCAAGAATAATTCGGATTCCCATTTCCTCACACTTTTTGCAAAGCTCCTCAAAATCCTCCTGTGTGCCCAGTATGGGGTCAATATTTTCATAATTTCCCGTATCATAACGGTGATTTGAAAATGCCTCAAAAACAGGATTAAGATAAATCACTCCAATCCCCAGCTCTTTCAGATAGGGTAATTTTTCCATAATTCCTTTCAGATTTCCGCCATAAAAATCATTGCAGGCAGGTCCGTTTTCATGGGGATGCTTATTAAAAAACACAGGCTCGTACCAGTCCTCATGTAAAATATATTCACCTTTGCGTCCCGTTATTTCAGAATTTTGTCCTTTTTTATAAAATCTGTCGGGAAAAATCTGATACATAACCGAATTTTTGAACCAGTCGGGCGTTTTGAAGTCCCTGTCATAAACTGTCACCTGCCAGGATGCCTCATTACAGAATTCAAGACACTGACCTTCGCCCTTTTGTCCCTTACAGCAAAAGAACCGCTTTCCGTCTTTTTCCGCAACAAAATAATACCACAAAAGGCATGGCTCATCCGGCATCTTTATCTCTGCCGAATAAAAACCATCACCGGACTTTCCCATTGGAATCAGTTGTTCTGCGCCATTCCACAAGCGCAGCCACAGATTGTCGGGGGAGCAGTCAACCGAAACCGAAAATCGAACCTCCGCCTCTGTGGGAACAGCCCCAAACATGCTCCTGTATTCAATGTTCCGTGAATTGTGATAAATATGCATACTTTCCTGAACCTCTTTCAAAAATCTATTGTCTTTTTTTTGTTTTGATGATATAATGATTTCATCGAAAATGAAATCATTGTGTTCTGTCTCACCAAGGTGAGGCAAATTGAACAATATATGTTTCTGTGTCCGCAGGAAAATTTAAAGTATTTTCGTCTCAGCGGATTAAAGCAAGGCTTTGTGCCTTACAAAATTCGGTGTGGCAGAAAGACGTAAATGTAACAAGGACACATCATATAGTGTTCAATTTGCCTCACTATTATATCACAAAAACGCAAAGGAGTAAAGACAAATGCCCCAATTTGATTTTGACAAAAACTACATAAAATACATAATATTTGATTTGGACGGAGTTTTGATAAATTCAGAGCCAATTTCTGTAAAATCCGCAATTTCGGCACTTTCCGAAATCGGAATTTCGGCAAAGCATGATGACTTTAAAGCATATATCGGTGCAGGCGAAGACAAGTTTATTACCGAGCTCTGCCGCAAGCATGGCAAGGAAAGCGCCATAAAGCCGGCAATGTCACGGATGTATGATTATTATATTGAATATGCCCGCAAGGAGCTTGAATCATTTCCATCAGTTCACAAGCTCCTTGACGAACTGAAGAAAAAAGGCTTTCATCTTGCCATTGCTTCAAGCTCATCCGCAGACAAGGTTAAGGTTTCCCTTGAATCTGCAAGAATTCCTCAGGATATTTTTGACATCATAATCACAGGAAGCGACGTGTCAGAAAAAAAGCCCTCGCCCGAGATATATTTTCTTGCCATGGACGAGCTGGATGCCGACCCCGAGGAATGTATTATCATTGAAGATGCACTCAACGGAATCCGCTCAGCCAAAGCATCAGGCGCTTTTTGTTTTGCAGTGACAAGCTCTTTTTCAAAAGAAGCCCTTGAAAACGAAAGCCCCGACTTCATTGCCCAAGACATTATTGAGTTGCTGGATATTTTATAGTCCGGCAAAATCAAAATGACTTTTCAGCACAACCCTCTGTCACCCCAAGCATTGTCGAAGGTTTTTACAAATAAAAAAGGAGACTCTGCCTTATGTTAAGCTTTATTTTCGGGACCGATGAAGGTCAGAAACTCAACGAAATATATAAACTTGCAGCCACGGATGCCGCACATGGCAAATCCGTTTTTATTCTTGTGCCCGAGCAATACTCCATGCACGCCGAAGCCCGTCTGATTTCGGAAATGGGGCTTTCCGCACAAAACAAAATACAGATTCTCACCTTCTCACGTCTTTGCAATCTTGTTTTTTCAAAAATGGGGCCTTTGCGCACAAAATATATTGACAAAGCAGGAAAGTTCATAATGACCCGAAAAGCCCTTAACCTATGCGCAGATAATCTGGAGTTTTTCAAGCGAAGTATTCACCGTCACGGCTTTGCGGGGCTGATACAGCGAACCGTTTCCGAATTCAAGCGTTATGGTGTTTCGCCTCAGAATCTTACGGATTTTGCAAAAGAAACTCAAGATGTCCGTTTTTCAATGAAGCTCCGTGACCTTTCGCTGATTTACCAACAGTTCAACACCCTTGTTGACCAAAATCACGCAAATGCCGAGGATAATCTGTCGTTAATAATTCCAAAGCTCTCAAAAGCAGACTTCCTGAACGGCAGCTTTTACATCACGTTTTTCAAGAGCTTCACTCCCACAGAGTATGCTGTCATTTGTGAGCTTATGCTGAAATCAGATGTATGTGTTGCACTTTCGGCAGAGAATCCCGCAAAAAAGTCCACCGTTTTTAAAGCACAGCAAAAAACATATCAAAATCTTGTTGCGTGGACAAAGCAACACGGTATTCCAACAGCTACGCCCGTATTTTTGAGTGAGGCACAGGAAACGGAGCTTGCACCCGACCTCATTCATCTGAAAAAGAACTTTTTTGAACCGTCACCGATGGTATATGAAAAACAACCCAAACACATTCACATCTCACGTCCCCGAAACTTCCGAAGCGAGGTGAACGACTGCGCCCGACTGATAAAACAGCTTGTCAGAGAAAAAGGCTATTCATTCAATGACATTCTTATTCTGACAGGGAATATGGAAAACTACGAATTTCTGATTCCTCAGATTTTTGACGAGCACCGCATAACCTACTTTCTTGACCGCAAAACACCGCTCACAAGCAGTCCTTTTATCCGTATGATAATCGCCATTCTTGAGATTCTGGCATACGGCTTTTCCTACGACCGTATAATGCTTATTGCACGCTCAGGCTTTTGGGGTATTTCAACCGAAGATGTTGACAAATTTGAAAACTACATTCTTGCGGCAGATATTCCGCACCAATTATGGACAAGCAGACAAAGCTGGACATATAATCCCGATAAATATCAGTTTGATATGGAGCACATAAACTCGGTCAAATCAGCTTTAATTCATCCGCTCCTTGACCTTTCGGATATGTTTTCGGGACGAAAAACCGCCTCCGTGATTCACGATAACCTTTGTTCATGGCTGACAAGCAACCGGATTCCGCAAATGGTGAGCAAAAAAATTGATGACTTCAAAGCCGCCTCACAGCCCGAACAAGCCGAAAATCTGAGGCTTGTGTGGAACAGCTTTGTTTCCGTAATGGGACAGATGCGAGACTATATGGCAAACGAAAAAACAACCTTCACAGAATTCTACGAGATTTTCACATCTGCCTGCAGCGAACTGTCTGTGGGAATGATTCCTCCCACACAGGACAAGGTTATCATCAGTTCAATTGACCTTTTCCGAAGCATCGGCACAAAGGCGGTAATTGTTCTGGGCGCCCTTGACGGTGTGTTCCCCCGTGATTACGCAACCGAGGGTCTGCTCACCGATGCCGAGCGTAACACCATGAAGGACTTCGGGCTGAATCTTGCCCCCGATACCTTCACAAAGCAGCAGGAGGAGCAATTCCTCATTTATTCTGTTCTTTCAACCGCCCGTGAATATCTCCACATATACGCACCTTTGAGTGACCGTGACGGCAAAGGTCTTCGTCCATCAGAAATCATCCGAACCCTTACCGAAGACATTTTTCCGCAGCTCAATATTGAAGAAAGTCCTGACGACACCGTTCAAAGTATAGAAAGCCGCACCGCCGCATTCAACCGTCTGGCAGTAAAGCTCTTTGAAAATAATATGGAAGTCTCCGGACTTTCGCCCCTCTGGAAAACAGTTTTCAATCTTCTTGAAAATGATACCGATTTTGCGCCACGGCTCCTTCGTCTCAAAGAAATGAGTCGGGCAACATCAACCAACACACCTCTGAGTCTGAAAACTGCAAGAAAATTATACGGAAGTAACCTTGTATTCAGCGTTTCAAAGCTGGAAAAATACAATGCCTGTGCATTTTCGTTTTTCATGAGGTACGGTCTTCTTGCCCAGGAACGTCTTCTTGGCGGATTGAACCCCTCCGACACAGGAAACATTCTCCACAGCGTTCTGTGCGACTATTTCAAAGGCAAAGCAGAGGAAAACGCCGATTATTCAGCAATAAGCCGCGAAGACTGCTATGCCGAAATTTC
>JAFSDN010000008.1 GCA_017436245.1 Clostridia bacterium | reverse complement strand
GTCTTCAGTCGGAATAGCGATATATCGCTATTCCACGACAGCAAATGCTTTGCTGTCATGAAAACTATTTCTCAAAATAGTTTTCGAAGACTTCGTTGCAATGAAGTGCCGGGAATTTGCCACGCAAATTCCTTACCAAAACAACATTTTGGCTCGGGAAAACATTAATAATGTTTTCCCACACGGCACGTTCATTATTGTACCAAATCAAAAGAAAAATGTCAACAAAAAGCAAAAAATGTTATATTTTGAAAATACACAAATGTAACTCATTTCACATTTTGTTCCTTTTCAAAAGTATCAATCAAAACATCCAAAAAGGTTTCAGCGACTCTTGACACATATTTATTCCTTCGATACGCACAAATATTTCTGCTGAATCCAATAATTTTTTTCAGAGTCACCGAGCTGTCAAACATTCCCTTCCATGACAGCGTTGGGACAAAAGCCACTCCAAGACCAAGCTCCACACACTTTCTCATATAAAACGGGTCATCAATCTGAATAACATTATTTGGTGCAAAGCCCTGCTCGTCACAGAATTTTTTTGTCACACGACAAAGGCTGTTTTCACTGTTCATACTAATGAAGTTTTCGGTTTTCAATTCGTCAACAGTAATATGCTCTCTTTTGTTGAGTCTGTGAACATTTTGTAAAGCAAGAGCAATTTCCTCGGAAATAATCACCTTGCGTTCCAGACCTTCCGCCTCAAACAAATCATCATTAATCACCAGGTCGTATTCTTCATTTTTGCTGTATTTATGGCTTATCACAATGCTGACCTGAGGAAAACTTTTCATAAATTGTTCAACAGCAAGCATAACAATTCTCCGTGCAGCCATGATACATATCTTAATTTCATCACGTCCTGCCTCTGCCCCGATTTCCTTCTTTGCTCTTTCAATTATATTCAGAGCATCGGCAATTTCTGTATAAAAATACTGACCTTTTTCATTTAGAACAATACTATTTGAGCATCGCCCGAAAAGTTTTGTTCCAAGCTCAGTTTCAAGACGCTTTATGCATTGAGAAATATTTGACGGCGGAACACCAAATTCTTTTGCAGTTTTTGAAAAATTCTGAGTTTCTGCCGCATCACAAAAATACTTCAGCTGTAAAAGTTCCATTGCTCCAACCTCCCTGACTTGATTTTACCACTCAATGCTATAACTGTCAAGTTATAGTCCTATACCTTATTTAATGCTTTACAATATAGTATTTTTATGGTAAAATATTCAGGAATTAAGTTATTGGAGGAATATTTTATGGCAGAATTACTTGAAATTATTATGATTGTTAGCTTTGGATTTTCATGGCCGCTCAACGTTATGCAGTCCTACAAGGCAAAAACCACAAAAGGCAAAAGTCTTTCTTTCCTTTGTCTTATCTTCTTTGGTTACATAGCAGGTATCACCTCAAAATTTGTGAACGAAGCATATATGGCAAACTTCGTTCAGAAGTGGTATGTTCTTTTCTTCTATGTTCTGAACCTCATTATGGTTGGTCTTGACCTGATTATGTATGCCAGGAACTACCGTCTCGACAAGAAAAACGGTGTACTTTAAAAACAACAGCCCTGCAACGCTTCCGCATTGCAGGGCTGTTGTTTATTAAGTCTATTTTTTTAAGAATTTAAATCGGGTACCGCCGTTCTCATTATAATAATCAAGCAAAAAGCCAAAATTGCAGGCATCGGCAATTGCCCCGTAAAGGGTTCTTGTTTCCTCAATGTAATACTTGCCCGGTTCTTGATTGAGTCCATGCATATACTCAATCACAGGGCTCTTGTCAATTGTCACCGTGAGGCTGTTCTCGGTCAAATCAAAGTGAACAAGCTCAATTGCTTCTTCAACGGTATAAACCTTTTCAATCCAATCCCTGATTGCCACAAGTCCTCTTTCTTTAATGTCCTTGATTTGCGGCGAATAATAGTTCTTCACATATGTTGTAAGGAAGTCCTTAACCCCTTCATCACCAAATTTGTCGCCACAATATGAAAGGGCATTGTCACCAAGAAGGTGAAAATCACGATGGAGATACTTGTTGTCCTCGGTTTTCAAATCAACAAACTCAACACTTCCGTCTTCCTTTGCCATTGCCCTGATTTCATCATCAGTCATGTTCTTCCAGTCAATATCGGGCTCATTCCCTTTTTCAAAAAGAAGAGAACGACATTCCGCATTGTCAATTTTTGAATGGTCTCTGGCAAATTCAATTCCGTAATTTTTCAGAACACGGCTGTAAATCACATTGCAGTGTCCGCAATAATCATGATACGGTTCAACGTGCTCAAAATCATTGAGCATTCCCTTTGAAGGGCAATGACGCATATGGCTCAGAATAAACTTTCTGTCATAGTCATACAGCTTTATAAAATCGCAGGCTTCTTCGGTCAGGGTATGTCCCCAATATGCTTTGGAACCCTCAAAACCTCCAAAAAGCTCACACTTTGATGCAAGGCTGTTGGGATTTGTCTTGTCGCCAATACTTGTGTCGGAAATATGTATCCAGTAATCCATAACGGCTTCCTCGCCGCCATTTGCCTCCAGATACTTAAAAAACTCGCTGTAAAGCGGAATAAACTCTGTACATGAAATCATTATTTTAACCTGCCTTTTCGAGATTATTTTCTCTAATAATATCACCCTTTTTTTCAATTGTAAATGTACTTTTGCGACATATTTTTCATAACACGGTAAAAAATACAAAAAGGCGCATCCTTACGGAAAACGCCTTTAAGCTCATTTTATTCGTAATCAACAACGTCAACCCACGAAAGCAGGAATTCACGTTCCTTTTCATTGCCCTTAACCGACTGTGAAGCCGCAACAATTGGCATCCACTTCTGAACATACTGTCTTGCTGTGTTGCTCTTTTTGCAGAACAAATCAAGATATTTTTTTGCGCCGTCCATATCTCCGTCCAGACAGAACAAAAGATAAGTTCTTGCCACATCAGCCGAAGCATTTCCCTGTGTTGCGTGTGCCCAGTCAATGATATATGCTGTTCCGTCTGTGGCTATTACAATATTGGTAGGGTTAAAATCACCGTGGCAAACCTTGGTGTGCTTTGGCATACCCTCAAGACGGGTGTGGAGGTCATAACGTGTTGTTGCATCAAGAGTTGTTTCGCTGATTTTACGGTTCATCTTGTCCTTAAGCTTATTGAGAAGAGGTGCTTTTTTGGAGTGCACCTCAAGCTGAAGGTCAACAAGAAGTTCAAGATATTCATCAAACTTTTCCTTATTCTCCTCCATAAGCTGAGCAAGAGTCTTTCCCTCAATATATTCTGCCACAATTGCCCATTTGCCATCAATCATGGTAACTTCAAGAATTTTTGGGATATTAAGTCCTGTTTCCTCAATTCTTGCCTGATTCAGAGCCTCATTAAGAACGTCTGCTTTTGAATAGTTTTCATCAAAAACTTTAATACAACGGTTTCCGTCACGGTATATTGTTTTGTTACTTCTGACTGCAATAACATTGTCAAGTTTCATCTTTATCTCCTCCTTGATTTATGCCTTTTTGCCTTTTTTTATCTGAGTCTTGTCAGGCATAGCCTTCTCTTCAAAATGCTTTCCGTAATATGCATTCAGATACATCTGCCTGATTTCGCTCATAAGCGGGTATCTGGGGTTTGCGCCTGTGCACTGGTCATCAAATGCCTGTTCAACCATTTCATCAAGATTGTTAAGGAACACCTGTTCATCAATTCCGTAGTCCTTAATTGTTTCCTTGATTCCAACCTTTGCCTTAAGGTCGTTAATTGCCTTAATAAGACCTTCGAGCTTTTCTGTATCTGTGTTACCCTTAATTCCAAGGTAATCAGCTACTTCTGCATAACGTGCCAATGTGTGAGGATGGTCATACTGTGAGAATGTTCCCATTTTTGCAGGTGCTTCCGATGCATTGAACCGAAGAACCTCTTCAATCATCAAAGCGTTGGCAACACCGTGGGGAAGATGGTGGAATGCACCCAGCTTGTGAGCCATTGAGTGACATACACCAAGGAATGCGTTTGCAAATGCCATACCTGCCATCGTTGCGGCGTTTGCCATTTTTTCTCTGGCGATAACGTCCGTCTGTCCGTTTTCATAAGCTCTTGGCAAGTATTCAAATACTGTCTTAAGAGATTTAAGAGCAAGCCCATCTGTGTAGTCTGTTGCAAGCATTGCCGCATATGCCTCAATTGCGTGTGTAACTGCATCAATGCCCGATGCCGCAGTAAGCCCCTTTGGTGCAGACATATGGAAGTCCGTATCAATAATTGCCATATTAGGCATAAGCTCATAATCCGCAAGAGGATATTTAACGCCTGTCTTTTCGTCTGTGATGACCGCAAAGGGCGTAACCTCCGAGCCCGTACCTGCCGATGTGGGAATTGCAATGAAATATGCTTTTTCGCCCATTTTGGGGAAGGTATAAACTCTCTTGCGTATATCAATAAAACGCATTGCCATGTCCATAAAGTCAGCTTCGGGGTGTTCATAAAGAACCCACATAATTTTTGCCGCATCCATAGCACTTCCGCCGCCCAGAGCAATGATTGTGTCGGGCTTGAATGCCGCCATCTGAGCCGCGCCGTTCTTTGCATTGAGAAGTGTGGGGTCAGGCTGAACATCAAAGAATGTGGTGTGAACAATTCCCATTTCATCCAGCTTATCGGTGATTGGCTTTGTGTAACCGTTTTCATAGAGGAATGTGTCTGTAACAATAAACGCTCTCTTTTTGCCCATAACAGTTCTGAGTTCGTCAAGCGCAACAGGCAAGCAACCCTTTTTGATATATACCTTTTCAGGAGCACGGAACCAAAGCATATTTTCCCTTCTTTCTGCAACTGTTTTTATATTAATCAAATGCTTCACACCAACATTATCCGATACCGAGTTGCCGCCCCATGAACCGCAACCCAATGTAAGTGACGGAGCAAGCTTGAAGTTATAAAGATCGCCGATGCCACCGTGTGACGAGGGAGTGTTGACTAAGATTCGGCAGGTCTTCATTCTTGCCGCAAAGCGGTCAATTTTTTCGGTTTCGGTAACGTTATTGAGATATACTGAAGACGTGTGTCCAAAGCCGCCGTCCTCAACAAGTCTTTCAGCCTTATCCAAAGCATCCTCAAAATCTTTTGCCTTGTACATTGCAAGAACGGGTGACAGCTTTTCGTGAGCAAATTCTTCCGAAAGCTCAACCGATTCCACTTCACCTATAAGAATCTTTGTACCCACCGGAACGGTCACGCCCGAAAGCTCTGCAATCTTTGATGCGGGCTGACCGACAATCTTTGCATTGAGCGCACCGTTGATAATGATTGTTTTTCTGACCAGCTCGGTTTCTTTTTCGTTGAGGAAGTAGCATCCGCGAGCCGCGAATTCTTCCTTAACCTTATCATAAATACTTTCAAGGACAATAACCGACTGCTCAGATGCACAAATCATACCGTTGTCAAAGGTCTTTGAATGAATAATTGAGTTAACTGCAAGAAGAATATCCGCCGACTCGTCAATAATTGCAGGAGTATTTCCTGCACCAACACCAAGAGCGGGCTTTCCGCTTGAATACGCCGCCTTAACCATTCCGGGGCCACCCGTTGCCAGAATTATATCCGCTTCCTTCATAACAGTATTGGTCATTTCAAGGCTTGGAACATCAATCCAGTCAATTATGCCCTCAGGAGCACCTGCCGCAACTGCCGCCTCTAAAACCAGCTTTGCCGCCGCAATTGTACAGTTTTTTGCTCTGGGATGAGGAGAAATTATAATGGCATTTCTTGTTTTGAGTGCAAGAAGGCACTTAAAAATTGCTGTTGACGTGGGGTTTGTGGTGGGAATAACTGCAGCAA
Organism: Clostridia bacterium; assembly: GCA_017436245.1. Taxonomy (GTDB): domain Bacteria; phylum Bacillota; class Clostridia; order Monoglobales; family Monoglobaceae; genus SIG440. Next base: position 22,568 of record JAFSDN010000008.1, on the reverse strand, counting down.
CAACGCCAATTGGTTCAGCAATCTTTTTGATACCAAAAGCCTTATCTTCTTCGATAACACCGCAGGTCTTTGTTTCCTTGTATGCATTATAAATATATTCGGATGCGTAATTGTTTTTGATAACCTTATCCTCAACAACACCCATCCCCGTTTCCTCAACTGCCATTTTTGCAAGAGGTATTCTTGCCTTATTGGCAACCGATGCAGCCGCCAGAAAAATCTTGTCAACATGTTCCTGCGAATAGGTTGCAAAAACCTTCTGTGCTTCTCTTGTTCGGTTGATAGCTTCTTCAAGCATCTCAACGCTGTCAACAACCGGATAAATTTTATTGTCCATTTTGCCCTCCAAAAATTTATTATCAAATTTTTAACATCGTAATCTTTGTTAATACTTTAACACTCTTTTTTCTTTTTGGGAATTCTTAAAATGTTTACTCCGTGTTATCAATTTTGATAACCCCCTCTTTTTGTATAAACTGACCATTGACTTTCCTCTTATTTTGTGGTATTGTGTGGAATGTATTGGAGGTGTGTGGATTTGCTTGCAAAAGAAAGACAAAACATAATTTCAGAGCTAATCAAAACCAAAAGTGCTGTCACCACAGCATATCTTATGGAAGAATTCGGGATTTCGGATGAAACCGTACGACGTGACCTTTTGGCTTTGGAGCGTGAAGGAAAGCTCCGCCGTGTACACGGAGGTGCAGTAATACCAACCGAGATGAAGCCCTTTATGTCATTTCAAAGCCGAATTCAAAGTGCAAAAACAGAAAAAGGACTGCTTTCAGAGCTTGCAGTGCAAACAATCAACAATGGCGAAATCATCGGAGTCGACAGCGGCACAACCGCAGTTGAATTTGCCGAAGCTCTTTTGCACAGTCCCCTTGAATTGACAGTTGTGACCCACTCCCTTGATGTTTTCAGCATATTGAGCCAAAGCAGTAATTTCAGACTGATTCTGTGCGGAGGGCACTTTCTCAAAGACGAGAATGCTTTTCACGGTATGCTGACCCTTGAAACCTTGAAGAACCTTCATGTTCAAAAGGCATTTGTGTTCCCCTCGGCAGTTTCCCTCTCACAAGGCATCTGCGACTTCAACCCTGAACTTGCTCAGGTGCAGAGACAGCTCATTGAATCGGCAAGCGAGGTTATGGTTCTTGCAGACAGCGGTAAGTTTGAAGCAAATGCATTGCTAAAAATTTCGGACATAAATTCAAACTTTACATTTATAACCGACCCCAATCTGCCCGATGCCCTGAAACAGTTATATCTTGAAAACAATATAAAAATAATATCATCAAAAGGAGATTTACAATGACAATCACCGAAAAGCTCACCGACAAAAAAAGTGTAAACAAATATATAATTTTGTTTATGTTTACATATCTTGTAAGCTATCTAACACGAATTAATTTTGCGGCAATCATTGCCAAAATCGAACAAGCCGAAGGCATCCCCGAAACCATCCTCGGTCTTGCCGTTTCGGGAAGCTCCGTTTTTTACGGCGCAGGTCAGCTTGTCAGCGGCTACCTTGGCGACAAAATCCAGCCAAAAAAGCTCATAGGCTGCGGCTTTATTCTGACAACTGCCATAAACTGTCTTATCCCTGTTGCGCCATCACCCTATGTAATGGTTGTGCTCTGGTGTTTCAACGGTCTGATTCAAGCGTTTATGTGGCCTCCCCTTGTCCGCCTTATGGGAAGCATTTTTGACAGCCGTGACTATTCCCGTGCCTGTGTTTTTGTTTCATGGGGCAGTTCCTTCGGAACAATAATCATGTACCTGATTGCCCCTGCAATTATAATGATTTCAGGCTGGAAATACGTATTCCTTTTCTCGGCTGTCTGCGGAATAATTATGGCTTTGTTCTGGTGGAAGTCATGCCCCACAATCCCACCAAAGCCCATAACTCCGCAAACGGATACAACCGAAGGTGGCGGCAGCATAAAGAGCATATTCTCGCCGCTTCTGATTTTTATTCTTCTTGCCATTGCCCTTCAGGGAGCACTTCGTGACGGCGTGACAAACTGGACACCAAGCTATATCTCAAAAACCTTTGGGATTGATGCAGAATTTGCCATCCTTTCCACGGTCATTCTCCCCATCTTCAGCATCCTCTGTTTTTACGGTGCATCGGCAATTTACAGAAAAAAGCTTGATAATCCCCTCTCCTGCGCAGGACTGTTTTTTGGTATAGCCTTTGCCGCCACAGCAATTCTCACCCTGCTTTACAACACAAATATGCCCCTTGCCGTTATCCTTGCGGCAATTCTCTGCGGCTGTATGCACGGTGTCAACATCATGCTTGTTTGCATGGTTCCCGGTCACTATGAAAAATACGGAAAAATATCATTTGTTTCGGGACTTATAAATTCATTTACCTATGTGGGCAGTGCAATCTCCACCTTTGGGGTTGCCGCCATTGCAGAAAAAACAAACAACTGGCAGCTCATCATTGCCATCTGGGCAATGATAGCTCTCCTTGGAACAATAATTGTCCTTGCTTTTGCAAAAAAATATCGCAAGACCATGATGTAATTCACGCATAATCTTGAAAAATCTTTTGTAATGTGTTAAAATATTGCAGTATCTTAAACCGAAAGGACGAATTATATGAAAGCGTGTATTATTCAGCCACCCTATTCAAGGGATTTGGCTTTATCGGATGAATATTTTGAATATAAAATCAACCTTCTTGAACAATGTGACAGCAGCATTGACATTATCGTTCTTCCCGAATACAGCGATGTTCCCTGTGCAACAACAGGTAGGGATGATTCTCTGGAGTATCACAAAAAATATATTGACAGGCTCCTGAGCAAGTGTATTGAAACTGCAAAAAGATGCAATTCCCTTCTTTTTGTCAACGCACTGAGTCTTGAAGAAACAGGCTACCGCAACACAACCTATTGCTATAACCGCAAGGGCGAGTTGGTTGGTAAATACTTCAAAAAGCATCTTCCTCCCCTTGAGGTTGGTCCTCTTGCCCTTGATGCGGAATATACATACGACTTTTCAGAGCCTTATGTTCTTGAAATTGAAGGTCTGCGTTTTGGATTTCTCACCTGCTATGACTTTTATTTTTATGAGGCATTCGGAAACATCGCAAGACAGAATCTTGACATAATAATCGGCAACTCACTGCAACGGAGCGACAGTCACGATGCAATTGAAATTATGTGCCGATTCCTTGCATACAACACCAACACCCACGTCATCCGCTCCTCTGTGAGCTTTGACGAAAGCTCTGACATATGCGGAGCAAGTATGGTTGTAACACCAAAGGGCAAGGTTCTTTGCAATATGAGAGGCAGATTCGGCATGGACACCGCCGAGTTTGACCCAAAGGACAAATACTACAAACCCGCAGGCTACGGCAACCCCGATGCACCCCACTATTCATATATCGAATACGGCAGAAAGCCATGGCAATACCGTCCGGGAGGCAGCTTTATTGCACGTCATGACGCAATTATGCAATATCCCAGAATTTGCGCGCACCGTGGATTCAGCTCCGTTGCCCCCGAAAACAGTCTTCCTGCTTTTGGTGCGGCAATTGCTCTTGGCGCACAGGAAATTGAATTTGACCTTTGGCTTTCAAAGGACGAAGAATGGGTTTCCATTCACGACTACAAGCTGGACAGGGTTTCGGACGGAAGCGGAAATGTGTGGGACTACACCCTTGAAGAATTGAAGCAGTTTGACTTTGGCAAAAAATACGCTCCCGAATTTGAGGGCTTGCGTATCCTCACCTTTGAAGAAATTCTCAAAAAACTTTCCTGCCATACTGTTATGAACATTCACATAAAAACCCTCAGCGAAGCACATATCAGTGACAATATATACACAGATGTTCAGATTAAAAAAATGCTTGACCTCCTAGACAAATACGACTGTCGGAAGTATGTTTACTTTATGACAACTGACACCAATCTTCAAAAACGCCTTGGCGAACTTGCCCCCGACATTCCCCGTTGCATGGGTGAGGATTTTGACAAAGATAAAAACATTGTTGACCAGGCAATTGAGCTTGGTTGCAAAAAGGTTCAGTTATTCAAGCCCCACTTCACCAAAGAAATGATTGACAAGGCTCACGCCCACGGAATCATCTGCAATGTGTTCTGGTCGGACGACGTGAATGAGGCAAAAGAATTTCTGGACATGGGAATTGACACCATACTCACCAACGACTACCAAAGAGTTTCACAAATTATAAAATAAGCTTTCACAACGCAAAATGACTCATTCCGCAAACAGGTTTGAGTCATTTTGCGTTGGTTCTATAACAAATGTTGGGGTAAATGCTTTGTAAAGATTCTTCGCTACGCTCAGAATGACTAAAGCTTGCCGGTACAAGGTCATGTTGAGCGTAGTCGAAACATCTTTTTGTACTAAACCCCAACATTTGATAAAGAACCTTTTCGTTTTATTCCATTATTCCGTATTTAAGTTTCACTCTTTCAATTTTTTCAATCATCACAGGTGATGCAATCCACAAAAACAAAACCGTTGCCACGGCATGAATAGCATCAAAAGGGAATCCCCTTGCCATATATGCCATTGCAAGCTCCATGCTAAGCTCTTGCTGCATCATAAAAACCGATGATACATTCATTATCACACCGTATATTGCAATTGCCGCAACCCCACCATACAGTGAAAGAATCCACCTGTTTTTTGGGAACACTCCATTTCCAAACAACACTCCTGCAAAAAAGCCGCACATTCCAAACGCCACCATCTGCCACACCGTCCATGGTCCTTGCCCAAAGTAGAAATTCGAAACAAATCCACTTATTGCCCCCACAAGAAAGCCCCTTTCACACCCCATGCACGCTCCTGCAATAATTATCATTGCAAGCATTGGTTTGAACTGATGAAATACGGCAAAAGCAACTCTTCCGCCAACAGCTATGGCGCATATGACACTAATTGTCACAAGCTCGCTGACTTTTGGTTTTCCAAACTCAAGTACCGCAAAAAACGGAAACATTATTTCAAAAATAATCAGTATGCTAATAAGGTAATACCTTCGGTCACCAAAATACACCGTTCCCGCAAAAGCTGTAAGCGGAATGACAATCAGGGTAATCAGCCATATTATTGCATTCTTTTTTGGAAAGCTGCGCTTTGGCTTTAACTCCTGTTTTTCACAACTTACACTTCTGGTATTTTCTTTTGTTAGCAAGGACTCCGTTCTGTCGGATTCATGGGTCTCCTGTTGAATACTGCCCCCCAACGCTCCGATTATTTCATCAACCAATATAGCTTCAGTAATAACCTCCTTTGCCATTCTGCGTGCCGCCGTGGTATAGAATCTGTTATTCGCAAAAAAACCTTCTGTACTGTTTTCGCTTATGATTTTCCCATCAAACATCATTGCACAGCGGTCAGAATACTCGGCACAAAATTCAATGTCATGTGACACAATAACAACCGTTTTTCTTGAATTCTTAAGTCGTTTCAGGATTTGTCCGAAAGCCCTCTTGAATACAGCATCCATTCCCTTTGTGGGTTCATCAAGAAGAATCAGGTCAGGTTCTCTCAGCAGTATCATGGCAACAGCCGCTCTCTGCTGTTCACCTCCTGATATGTCATAAGGATGCCTTTCCAGAATATGACCAATTTCACAATCCTTCACAACCGCATTAATCTTTTCTGTCTTTTCTTTTTCCGAAAGCTCCGTATCCCACATCATCTTTGCAAGGTTTTCCTTCACGGTTTTTTCCGCAAACAGTGTCATAGGGTTTTGAGGCACAAGCCCGACCTTGCATCCGTCACAAAGCTCAACCCTTCCCCTTTGAGGCTTTTCAGTTCCTCCAATAACCGACAAAAGAGTGGATTTTCCAAAACCGTTTCCACCCACAATTCCGTAAATCTCACCTTTGGGAATTTTCATTGTCACCCCGCTCAACACATCAGGCAGACTCTTTTCATATCTGAAAAAAACATCCTTAAGTATTGCAGCGTCTTTGTCTGGTTTTCCTGTCAATTTTCTTTCTATGGGCTTTAATTCTCTGTCCTTTGTCACTTCTTTCAGCCATGCCGTACCTTCCGAAACGGTGACAGGACACCGCAAATTATTTTGGACTCCAGCATATGCCCGCATTGCAGTTGGAAGCATGGTCAGCATTTCCGATTTGCTGTGACTGAGAATGCTCCCCAGTTTTTCAGCCCTTTCGGCTGCAACAATTCTGCCCGATTCCATAAGCACAATTCTGTCCGAAATTGCAAAAACTTCTTCGGTCCGATGTTCACTTATTATAACTGTGACCCCAAGCTCGGAATTCACCCGCTTCAATGTCTTCAAAAAATCCTGTGCCGCAATAGGGTCAAGCTGACTTGTGGGCTCGTCAAGAATAAGAACAGACGAATTCATCACAAGAATTGATGCAAGATTCAACAGTTGCTTTTGTCCGCCCGACAATTCAGAGACTTTTTTATGAAACAAATGCTGTAACCCGAAAAAGGCTGTGATTTCCGCAACACGCAGTTTTATCTCATGAGACTCAACACCAAGATTCTCAAGCCCAAAACTAAGCTCATGCCAAACCTTGTCCGTCACAAGCATATTATCAGGATTCTGCTGCACAAAGCCAATCTTTTCGCTTTCTTCTCTCAGCGAAATCATCTCTGTATTATTTCCCTCAAAAAGCACTTCACCGCTACGCTCTCCGCATGGTGCCACAGACGGCTTCAAATGCCGCAGGAGAGTTGTTTTGCCACAACCGGACTTTCCGCAAACAGTAACAAACTCGCCCTTTTCCACCCTCAGGCAAATACCGTCCAGACATTTTGTTTTCTGTTTCGGATATGTAAAACTCAGATTGTTGATTTCATAGCACGCCACATTATCCACTCCTTTAACTCAACATAGCACGGCATCATACACAGCAAAAAATAAACAGCAAAAACGCTTGTGGAAAAACAGGTGAATCCGCTTGAAATCATAACCGGGAAATAACTGAAATACAACGCATTACGGTAACACCCAAAAACCACATATCCCGTGGCACCAAGCAAAAAACACAACATCCGAAAATCTCTCTTTGTAAACGTATATAACGAAAATGAAGTCCTGTTCTTTAATCCGTAACCTCTGCATTTCATAGAAATTGCTGTTTCCACAGAGCTTTCCAGCATCCACGAGGTCATAACGGACATAATCTTCACCGCACATCGTGTACGGTGCAAAAAACCGCCCTTGCCAATATTTATACCAAGTCCTTTCTGAGCTTTTACAACCTCAGCAAACCGCTTTTTGAATTTGGGAACAAACCCAAGAGTCATGGAAATGACCAACGCCATTGAAGGCATGATTTTTCCAAACAAATACATAAACTTATCGTCAGTCATCACAAAATTATAACATGAAAACAGGCATATAACTGTTCCCAGCATTAGCGATGCTTCAATTCCGTACAAAACGGCTTCAAGAGTAACGGGATTTCCGTCGGGTAAATATGCAAGTATTGTAACGCCCTGATGATTAAACATCGAATTCAAAAATGCCCCCACAATCACCACAGGCAAAATTCCCGTTGCAGCACGCCAAGCCGCATGGCCACCCCTTGCAAGGGTCAGACATACAAACGATGAAATCAGCGAAATAATCAGGCACACAGGATGCATCAAAAACATTCCCAATCCTATTACCGCCACAAAATAGGCAAAATTAACAACAGGATGATAATTTTTAAACTCTTTCATAACGCCTCCGCAAGATAGAATTAGTTCACATCTCTGCCCATATCGCAAGTATACACCCATTCAACCACGTCTCCGGGCTGCAAAATATACTGCGAACAGCCCACATTACCCACTTTTCCGTTGACAGTGTATACCCAGCCCGAAAGATCACCGCAGTCAAATTCGTAAAGGTTGTTTATCCCCTCAACGTATGCCGACTTATACCCCGTTGATTGAGCAAATTCCATGTGTATCCTGTTTTCTGCCATTTCTCTCCTGAGCAAATCAAAAACACTTTCACCCGTCTTATATTCCAATTCTCTTTTTGCATATATCACGCCATCCTGAGGAACCAACGGGATTTTTTCTTTTGCCAGCTTTTCCATATTCGACAAAACCGTATCGCAACGTACAGTAAGCGTACAAATATTTGTTTGAGCAGGTGATGTCTGTTCCTCTGCGTTTTTGGAATCATCATCCACTTCCTCACCGGAATTTTCTGATTCTTCAAAATAATCCGGTTGCAATACACATAAATCGCTGAAAATATCATTTGTAACGTCTTGTTCTTCCGTTTCTGTCATTTCACTTTCGGGTGATGCCGCAGCATGCTGTTCTTCCTCAGGCAACACTTGCAAAGCAGCTTCACTTTTTTGTTCAGTCTCTGACGCAACATCAGCCTCATGTTCAGTATCTTCTTCGGAATCCTTCGGCAATTCCGCGAACTGCTTTTGAATTATTGCTTCTTCGTTATAGGGTGTGTGTAAATCATTTTTCACTTCACCGCATCCCGAAAATAAAACTGAAAGACAAATACACAATATGCATATTTGAAACTTTTTAATTCTCATTTTTCTCAATCACACCAATCATACCAATCAGAATTTTTGAACTTTCGGCTCTGGTTACGTTGTCAAGGGGCATAAACAAGCCGTCTCCTTTGCCCGAAATAATCCCCGTACCCTGAATCAACGCCACCGCCTTCTTTGCCCATTCTGAAATACTCTGATTGTCAGCAAACGAAGTCGCACCGCTCACCTCAGGCTTTATATTTTTATAATTCAGGTATCTTTCGGCAAAAACCACAGCCATCTCACGGGTGATAGGCAATTCAGGTGAAAACATGTTCTGCGCCGTTCCGGATGTTATACCACATTTAACAGCCCAGCAAACCGCATCGCCAAACCAGTCAGCCTCCTTCACATCATCAAAACACGGCTCAAACACAATATCTTCACCGCTGATTCTAAACAAAAGAGCAATAAATTCAGCTCTTGTTATCTCACCGTCAGGGTCAAACAATTTTTCGGATTTGCCATTAATAATACCCTTTGCGTACAAAGCGTTAACAAATTCCTCTGCCCAATGCCCTTTTATGTCCTCAAATTCAGACTTAATTTCGGCTTTTGGTTCTTCAGCAGGAACAGTTTCAGGAACACTTACCTCTTCAGACGTATCTGTTTGTTCCTTTTCGTCATGTTCATTATCCCTTGTTGTGCCTCCGCCGTTTGAAGCACCACCGCCGCCCGAACCGCCCGACGCTACGGAAGATGCTTTTCGGCGCACCGCCATGAGATACCCCGAATCATTTTTGTAATAGATTGTGCCCTTTTCATCACAAATGGGACTACATATGCAAAACTGTGCCATATCATCCTCAGGCACAAAGAGCTCCGTTGCATCAAGGTTTACAATTGCAGCCCCATCTGCATCCCTTTCATCGGTCTTTTTCACCGCCAATTCAAAAATACCGCCCGGAATATTATTGTAGGTTATGTAAACATAAACCCTGCCCTTGTTTTCATACGCAGTTGTCATCAATGCGCAGGACTGAACGCTTCCCGGAACCTCAGCTGATGCCACTTCTTTCATGGGCACAGCATTCACATCAATAATCTTATATCCGTTACCGCCGTTTCCAAACTGTTCGGAACTTGTTACTCCAACATATGCCAGACCGTCATAAACCAAAGGTGTCACGGTGCTTGCACCACCAAGCTCAAAAGACTCAAAATCCGCATCCTCAAAGGTGCCGTCCTCATTAACCTTTGCTTTGCAGAACCAACCGCCCTTTGAAGTGAAATATATTCTGTCTGTCTGTTCATCATAGGAAACACAGGAGCGAATATCGCCGCACACACCATCAATTGTGTCAATTATTTCGCCCGTTTCGGGATTAACGCTGAAAATAACAGATTCGCCAATTGCACCTTCCTCTTCGCCGTCGTCACTGCCAAACACGACAAAGCTGTCGGTTGCATACGCACCTGCCCAGTAAAAACCGCCTCTGTGACTGATTTTCCAAAGGCACGGTTTTATCTCTGACTTCTGATTTGTGTCCTCATCCTCTGCTGTGAGGCAGAAATAACTACCATCTCCGTCTTCGCTGCTCCATGTTCCGCAGTAAACCTTTCCATCCATATATGTAACAGGCGTTATGGTTTGTCCACCCAGAGGTTCGCTGAGCCATACACTTTCCAGAGTATCTGCACGTAATGCCTGAATCTGACCGCTTCCTACGGGAACATAAAACATACCTCCGCCGTAAGTTATGGACGTGGTTCCAAAGCCTATGTTTCCCGCAAGAGCTTCACTCTCCTGCAGCAAGGACCCATCCTCTGTGCTTACCTTGAGTATTTTGTCATTTTTTGCAAAATACAAGCTGTCCTCCACAATAATCGGTGGAGTTGTGTTGTCCATCCAGCTTTCCGAATACTGTTCTGCCCATTTCAGCCTTGCAACGTCTTCATTCTTCGGGATTTTGGCGTCCACAATTGCCATATTGCTCTTGTTTCCGCGGAATGACGTCCAGTAGCCGTCGTAGTCCGGAAGGGGTTCAGACTCCGTAACCGTAACCTTGCATACAGCAGGAGCAATTTCGGCATCTTCCGACCCCACATTTACGTCAACTGCGGTGACGTAAAACTCGCCAACCTCGTCAAATCTCACATTGAATACTCCGTCTTGGTCAGCTTCAAAAACGTATTCCGCCGTTTCATCATTCTCCCAGTCCAGTTGCGTGCTTTTTACCACAAAAACCTTATTTCCGTCCAGTTCAATTTGTTCAGAACCGCCTGAAAACAAAGGATCGCCCTTTATGCTGAAATTCAAAGAACCGCCTGAATATGCTGTCATTTCTTTACTTTCAAACGAAGCAACACTTCCGCTGTATGCCCAGTTCCATGACGAAAACATACAAATTTCAACTTCCATTTCGTCCTCAAGAAGGATGTAATCGCAAGATGCTCCCCAGCCTTCAGTCATTTGGGGCATACTGTTGTCAACAAGATATGTAAAATTGGAATCATGTCCAAAAAATGTTGTTGCATATGCACTTGTGGCATTTCCGGCAAAGCTGAGCGCGTCTGCATTTTCCTCGCCGTTATACTCTGCTCCGATATAATAATCTTCAACCGCCTTGATAAAAAGATGCATCAATGTGGGTTGTTCCACAACCGTTTCATTTATGTATGCACCGCCATTTTCAAAGCTGTCCGCTTCATATCGGTAATATGCCTCCAGTCCATATTCTGCCAAGTCAAAGTATAAAATTTTCACAGGAATATTCACCATTTTTTCATTTGTGACAGGAGATGTAACAAACTCCCCGTTTTCGCTGACCGACAAATAAATTGTTATGCTCTCCGCAGAAGCATCTGCCGAATAAGCAACCGATGTCATTCCAAATACAATCAAAACCGATAAAACCAAACTTAATATTTTTTTCATTTTTACCTTTCCTTTCATTTTTCTTGCCGTACCAAATATTGTTTTTTCTCATCACTCCCATTTTGACAATCCAAAGAATATTTACGGCAAAGAAAAAAACCGGAAGTAAACACAAGCAACGTGTTTACAGCCGATTTCCTGTAATCAAATAAAAGCAAAGGGCGGAATTCCACCTTTACGTTCTAAATACACACCATGTACCGTAGCAGTATTTATTGCATCATGCATGTCTCCCGACTCACATATCAACACATTCCGTTTCTGCCTTCCCAAATTTCTTCAGTGGCTGCAAATAATCGCAACAAAACGGATGCTCCATGCTCACGGTGGCGGCACCGTTCGTGATTTTCACACGATTCCATCTTAGCCTGAATGTGAAAGAGCTTCACAAACAGGAACACAAAGCAACTCCATATTCTTTTTTTAGTATTCTAACACATCCATTTTTGAAAGTCAAGGACTTTTAATCCTCGATTTTATAAAGCAAACATTTTTTTATATTCTTCAAAGTCCACAACAGTATTGGTTTTTCTTGACTCCTCAGCTGCAAAAACAATCAGATGGTTGTTGCAGGAAATATCAATTCCCGAAAGGGATTTACCGTTATACGCTCCCGTCACGCAATCATAAAGAGCCCCGATAATACCAACATCTCCTCCTCCGTGGCCGCCTTCAATACCATCCTTTGCCTTGATTTCAATCACAGAGGTTTCTTTTGTGCCAAAATCATATATTTCAATTGGCGAATCTCCGTCAACAGCCGCACGAAGCTCGCCCTTTGAACCCATAATATGAAGAAATCTTCCGCCTTTGTTGAATGCGTTCATGGTGAATGTCACCGTTATGTCATCCTCAAAAAGCATATTCACTGTCTGATGGTCAACAACATTGTTATCGCATTTATATACACACTTTCCGTATTGAGTTGTTCTGAGTGCTTTTTCCACCATTTCATCAGTAGGCTCTGCCTCTCTTGTGCAGGTTGTCCTGAACCAGTCGTTTTCCTTATCATCATAATAAATCTTAACCGCATTATAATAACACTCATCTGCCTTTGGACAACCCTCAATGCAGTATTCGGGCGCACCCTCAGGAGCGTTTTCTCTTGTGAAATATGAAAGGGTTCCAAAAGACTGAATCTTTTTGCACTTTCTATCCAGAAGCCACTGGAGAATGTCAATATCGTGACAGGATTTCTGCAAAAGCATACAGGAGCTTTTGTCGCTGTTTCCCCAGTTTCCACGAACAAAGCTGTGGCTTTGATGAACATTTCCAACACATTCCTCATGGTTAATTGACATAATTCTGCCAATTTTCCCGCTGTCAAGAATATCCTTTATGGTATTGAACATCTGTGTGTAACGAAGAACGTGGCACACAATCACCTTTGAACCGTTCTTTGCGGCATTTTGGGCAATCTTCACACATTCTTCGGGTTCGGGACAAACAGGCTTTTCAAGAAGCAAATCATATTTCAAATCAATTGCCGCCATTGCAGGCTCAAAATGGTCTCTGTCCATTGTTGCAATGATTGCAATATCCGCAATTTTACCTTTGGCAAGAAGGTCACGCCAATCGTTAAAGCACATATCATCAGAAATATTGTGTTTTTTCTTTATGTCCTCTCTGCGGCTGACAATTGGCTCAGCAACAGCCACAACCTGAAATTTTTCAGGAAAGTGAATCATTTTGTCTGTATATGTTGTGCCACGGTTTCCTGCACCGATAAGCACCGCTTTTAATGTCTTCATAAAAATTCTCCTGTTTATCACAAATTTTTAATATTTTCACAAACAATCAAAGACTTTTTTGCCTCAGACAAGGGACAAAGATTTTTCGCCCTGCCCTCAATGGTCTCAAAAAAGTTCAGGGATTCGGCACGGAACATATCATTTCTTTGGGTTTCGCCCTTTATAATTTCCCACTCATTTGTGCTTCGGCTGAAAATCCTCAGCTCATATTCATCCCATGTAGAAAAGGTCAGAATCATCTGCCCCTGAGTTCCCAAAACCGTCATTGTTCTTGTCCTTGGCGACTGGAAGAAGTCAAGATGCACATTGGCAAGACAAGATGGAAACTTCACAATCATCTCAACGGTATCGGGTGATTCAAAGCCAAGACCGCTGTATGAACCAAAAAAGCCGTCACATTCAATGGGCGTTTCGTTGGCAAGAAAAATTGCAAGGTCAAGGTCATGAACCAGCTCAAAAGCCCCCGAATACTTTACATAATAGGTTGAAAGATAATCGGGTCTCACATCGGGAAAATGCTCTCCCATCATTGCACGAACAGAAACAAGCTTTCCGATTTTTCCTTCATCAAGAAGGTTTTTGAGCTTTTGAATTCCTTGGTGAAAACGGAAGCAAAAGCCAACCTCCGCCACAATACCCTTTTCCTCAACCAAAGCACCAAGCTCACCAACCCCCTCGGAAGAATCGGACAAGGGTTTTTCAAGAAATATATGTTTTCCTGCATTTGCCGCCGCAAATGCCTGTTTTATGTGGAGCTTTGTGGGTGAGAGAATGTACACACAATCGCAATCCCCCTTCAACCCTTCTTCATAGGAACTGACCGTTGTTCTGCCGTATAAATCCGCAAGCTCTCGGCTCCGTTCAGGGTCAGGATCAAAGAACACAAACTCCTTCACTCCAATATCCCTGAGACACTCTGCGTGCCGTTTGCCGATTGAACCGCAGCCGGCAATCAAAACCTTGTAATCACTTACTGCCATGACGAAAAACCTCCGTCCACCGCAAGATTAATTCCCGTAACATAATCCGACGCCTCTGTTGCAAGGAAAAGTGCCGCACCCTTCAGGTCAACACCCATGGTTCCCATTCTGCCCTTGGGAGTGCGATCACCATAAAGACGAACAAACTCCGCAGGCAAATCACCCTTGTCAAAGCCGCCGGGCGAAATACAGTTAACATTCACATTATATGGCGCAAGAACCGCCGCAAGGTCTCTTGTCAGTGCAATAACCCCACCCTTTGCCGCCGCATAGTCAACGGGCTGTTCCATTTTGTCTGCATTATAATACATACGTCTGTCACGGCCAACCATACCTGCAATTGAGCCTATATTTATAATCTTTCCGCTTTTTTGCTCCTTCATATATTTTCCAACAGCCTTGCAAACAAAAATTGTTCCCGTGAGATTGGTTTTTATCATATTTTCAATAGCTTCATAGCTTCTGTCAAAAAGGTGACCTTCACTTGCACCGCTGCCGCCGCCCGAATTATTCACCAGAATGTCAATGTGACCTTTCCAGCCAAAGGCATCCTCCGCAAGCTTTTCAACACTTTCGGGACAGTTCACATCCAGAGGCAGGCCAATGGCTTCAACACCGTATTTTTCCGCTATTTCCGCCGCCGCCTTATCTGCCTTTTCCTTTGTTCTGCTTGTTATGATAATATTGCAGCCGTTTTCGGCAAAAACCTCCGCCATATCACGGCCAAGCCACATTGTTGCGCCCGTGAGCACCGCAACCTTTCCAGTTAAATTAAACATAATATCTTACCCCCCTAAATTCAAATAATCCATAACCCGTTATTTCGGGCAAATTTACATATGTATAGCCATTCTTATATTCAAAGTCAAGTCCCAAGCCGTCAGGAAGTCTGCACACAGAGCCATATTCCCCTTTCACAGCAACCACTTTCCCTGCAGGCAGAACAGTATGTTCCTCAACAATACCAATTCCGCTTTTGAATTCGGGATAACTCACTTTGATATGCAAAAGTCGGTTTCCGTCCTTTTCCATAACTGATGCTCTTGAGGATGACGGCAGCTCGTCTGCTTTCAAAACTCTGTCTTCAAGAAGTCTGTCTGTCAATTCTTTGAAAAGCGATTTATGGAACAACGGACTTTTTTCCTTGTATGCCGAAAAAATATTAAATGCAATGTGCACCCTGCCGTCCTTTTCCGCAACAGCAGAATAACCGCAAGGACTGTCGGCAGGTATATAAAAATATCCATGCTTACCGTCCCAACGCCGTTCAAAATAAGGTTCAATGCGACTTGATGTGCTGAATTTACTCTTCATTCTGATGCAACCGCCAAAACAGTTGTATTTCTCGCCGTTCAATTCATAAAACGTATCATTATCATATTTTTTATCAAACTCATCAATAAAGCTCCATATTCCACCCTTTGCAATGCTGTTCCCCGCGGAAATAACCGCACCGTCAAAGGAATCAAGCCTTTCTTTCATTCCGTCGGTAATTTCAACACCCTCAGGAATAATAATCAAACGATAATCGGCAAAATCCATATCCTCGTCAATAACATCATGACAGATTTTCAGCTCCGAAAGCAATTTACACGCACCGACAAGAGCATTTTCCCTCTTGATTCCAATATTGTCGTCAATAACATTTTTAACAGTAAACCTGTTTCTCACAATTGCCGCATCGCAAACAGCACGGCTCCCTTTTGTGTACGGTTCAAGCTCTTTCACAAATCCAAAAATTTCGCCGATGTTCTTATACAGCTTTTTGTCAAGTCCGTCTCTTGGGTGCATATGGTCACCAACTGATGGCTTGTAGCCATAAAGCAAAGCATCATAAACATCATTCTCCATTGATGCTTTGTGCTTTATGCTTCCAAACTCGCCCCAGTCACCAACAAACTTACCCGTCATATACAGCCTGTCGTCAGCAAGCTTTCTGAAATAAGGCGCAAAGGTGGGAAAATAATCATAGCCCCATTCACCTGTGGGCAGACACTCAATCTCCGCATGGCTCACGTATTGGTTCAAGGCATCATAAGGAAGGCTGTTTATATAAAGTCTAACATCCTGCGGAACAATCTCACGAATCTGACCGCAAACCTCAATCACCGTGTCATAGGCAAACTTTTTCACCTGCCACACATCATCAATATCAATTCCCAATGCCGTCATTTTTTTTATGCAGTTCGGACAAACGCAGGGCTGAATGAGCATACAGTCAACAAAAATACCATCCGGCTCTTTTTCAAGAACCTCCTTTATTTCATCAAAAAGATACTGTCTGTACTCTGTGTTGAAGCAGTTTGACCTGAAGAAGTTATTGCCCACGGGGTCATCACCAAAAACACGACCCTGCAGGTCAACCTTCATCCATTCGGGATGCCTGTTCAACACCTCGTGATTAAGTCCGCCGTTGAGATATGCCGAAACACCTATATCTCTTTTGTGACATTCCCTGATTACATCACCAAGCATATCCCCTCCCATTCCGGGATAGGGAATTCCGATTTTGGTGGGATAATAAGAAAATCCAATGTTGCACCGTGCAAAAAAATTCACATAATCAACATTTGCCTCGCTCATTATTCGGGCAAACTCCGCTGCATCAAAATTTTTGCCAAAATCCCGTATTCCGGGCATTGTGTGAAAATCAATGTGAACTGCTCTGTTAATTTCCTTCATAAGAATTACTCCCTTAGTCCATTTCAACCGTCACGGTCTGAGTAATAATTGTCTTTCTTTTGAGTCCTGTTTCATCGGGATAATAGAAATCGGAATATATTATAACCGCCTTGTTTTCCGAAATTGCGACTATATCGCAGTTACAGCAGGAGCCCACCCACTGATGAAATGTGGGTCTGCCTTCAATTTTGGTATTACCCAGATGACTTCTGTCTTCAGGAGTCATAACAACAATCTCGTCCTCCCATTCCATACCACTTGGGTCTTTTGTTCCCCGGACAAAAATTCCCGGTCTTCCGTAAATGGCAAGAGTTGCACCGCAATCAAGACGACAGCTTCCGGGAAGAACACCATACTGCGAGAAAAGCTTCGGCTTTTCCCATGTATAACCGTTGTCGATGCTTCGGGTTATGTACATGGGCGACCATGACTTGCTTCCGTGGCAAACATCGTTGCATCTCATAAGCATAATAACCGAGCCGTCAGGCATAAATTCATAAGTGGATTCATTGAATCCCCCTTCACAAACTGCATGAATATTTTCACTTGTGTCGGGAACATACTTCACCTTACTTCTGAGCCTCCATGTCCTTCCGTTATCCTCGGACACCAGAAGGACCACCGACGAATATCTCAGGTACGCACCGTTGGTTTCATCAAGGTCTCCTGCAGAATGTACCGTCATCCAAACCGTTCCGTCAGGAGCAACCTTAACCTTGCCGCCTGTGCCTCCGTTTGTGGGGCACACGGTTGCTTTTTTCTCAACATCAACCCACATAACATTAAAGGGCATATGAGGCCATACTATTTCGCCCCTTTCCTCCTTGGCTTCGGTTTCACCCGCCTTAATTCTTTTCTGAGCAAAATACATATTATCCCTGAGCTCATCAGGAATAAGCTCCGAATCATAGGTTGAAAACCTCAGAGGATAAACCCACTGTGAATACCAGCCTGCACAGGCAGGGAGACATCCGCTTTCAGCCTTTTCGTGCTTATCGGATGGTAAAAGCTCATATAAATCCTTAACCTTCTCTTTGTAATGATAAACATCTATACCTGGTCTTGGAACAAACGACAGCTTATCTCCATTGGGAAGAACCAAGGCAGACACATCTCTCAGCTCCTCGCCACCTTCAATCCATGTTTTACCTTCGTCGGTGCTGTAGAACCAACGCTCATTTGACTTGTCAAAATCAGCCCAGTCATCCATTCCCGTATGCACCCTTGCAATAAGCTTTTCACCGTCAAAGAATATGGTCGGAAACTGATATTTGCCCCAGCTGTTTTCTTCCATTGTCATTCCCTGTACCACAACATTTTGTTCGCCAAGCGTAATTTTCATAAGAACTCCTCACCTTTCGGATTTATTTAATAGTAATGTAAGCCTTTTCTTTAATAGGTACATAATTTTCACCCATCTGCCAGCGATACCATTCAACAGTATCACCGCTCTGTGCGGTAATCCCCGGAACGGTCACTTTTTCGACAGAATTGCCGCCCACAGTTTTTTCAGCCGGGTCAGCGATTATTGCATTTTTCATTCTGCCGTCCCTTTTAACAGCAAAGATATTTTCTCCCTGCTGAACAAATTCATAGGCAGCCCTCATGGAGTTTGACAGCTCAAACTCTGCATTTCCATCTGAATTCAGCTTTGCATCTTCGGCAAACTCACCGTCAATAAATGAGCCGATAACAATATTGTCAAGCTCATATGTTCTCCACCATGAGGTGTCGCCCATTGCAATATATACAATATTTGTATCCTCCCACGAAAGCATCGAAGACTTTGAAAATGCTGTTATGGGAACAAACACCGTCTGCCAGTTTTCCCAATCATAGCCAATATCAATGCTTTCATACTTCACATCGCCTTTTCTGCCGATTGTGACCTTGCCCACCGTACTGTTAATATTCTTAATATCAAAACGCAAATATTTTTCTTTATAATTCTCCTGGGTTATTCCCAGCTCCTGCGCATCAAAGACCAAGCCCTGGGCACCAAGACAAGCCAACGACAAGGTTTTTTGCCCGTAAAGCCCCGATGTACCGTTTACGGCAATAGCAGGATAGCCGTTATTTTCCATATATTTTGAATAACCACAGCCAAATCTGCCGTTTTGGAAAATAACCTTGTCAACCGAAAACACACGTTCTTCTCTAATACGGCTGAAAGCCGCCGTGCCTTCGGGGATAATATACATACTTTCAACAAACAGCTCAAGCTCGCCCGACGAAAACCCGATTCCGTATACATCGGTCAGGTTTTCGGTTATGGGAATATAAACAGTCTGCCAGTTTTCAGAATTATTAAAATACATACCCACAGGAGTGATTTTTGTCACACCGTCTGTAAATCCGCCGGAGGTTTTCATAAGAGAAACGCCCTTTGTGTCGCCCTTTGCCTTGACTCTCATTGCAAGAACATAATTGACCCCCGTTTCCATTTTTTCAAAGGTCTTGAACTGAGGGTGTCCAATCGCCACAGCACTTTGGTTTCCCGTGAAAACCAATCTGATGCAGTGAACGCCGTCCTCGATATAATCCCTCTCAACAGTTGCCCTTGATTCCGAGGCTCTGTCCGCAAAGAACACAACATTTTTGCCGTAAGCACCATTTTCCGCAAGGGTAATCACATTTTCATCCTTGTAATAATATTCTGCCGCCTCATCAAGCTGTAAGCCAAGGACCATATTTTTCAGCTTCACATCAGCAGTTGTCTTGTTTGCAAAACCGATTCCTATATAATATTCACCCTGTCCAAAATCAAAGTCCTCGTAATCGGAAAATTCCGAGAGGGGTACTCTCACCCTCTGCCAGCCACTTTCCGTCACATAATCCGAAATATCAAGTCTGAGCATATGAAGTCCACGTCTGAAGCTGAGAACGGGTTTTTCCTCTGCCGCTCCCAAATCAATATCAAACTCAACATATGCCGCCCCTTCAAATCCCGTTGAAATATTGGCAGAATTAACCTTGAATTCATAGGGATTTACAGTATTCTCAAAGGAAATTCTGTATCCGTCATCCAAGGTCTCGCCAACAGTCTTGTTTCCTTTGACCGTTGCCGCCAAGCCAATAACGCCATCGCCGTTGAGAATTGTAACACCGTCACCCTGCTTTGTATACCGTCTTTCTACACTGTAATTATCACGTGCCGAAAGAATAGGTCTTTCGTATCTGAATATATCAGTTTTCTTAACTCCGCTGCCAAAATCTGCCTCAACCGTATATGTGCCCCGCTCGGCTCTTTCATGCAAATCAAAAGCAGTGCTGAAATAACCCGTTGCATCAGAGGTTCTGTTAACGTAGCTGTACGTTCTTCCTGAAGGTGCTGTGACCTTCACCGTAACCGACCTTGAAGGTGATGCTGTGTAGCCCGAAACAAACACTTCACCCGTAAAAATATCGCTCTCAGAATAAACAACACCGTCATTTATCCGTTCAATTTCATAATAAAGGGTCTCATAGTCCGAGGAAAGATTAAACGAATATCCGCCCGATACTGCCCTGACTGCAACAGCCTGTTTCTTTCGTCCCGAGCTGTCAAGAGCATAAACCGCAATGGGCGTTGCCGACTTGATTGTAACTGCCGCCGTAACAGCCTCCGTAAGGATGGGCGCATGACCCGTGTCAATCATCCGTCCGACTTCTTCCTCACTCATCACCATATCGGTGTTACGCTCCCTTGCAACAGCCGTGAGAAGCATATGCTCCGAATTTTTCAGCTTGTTATCATCAAGAGCAACCAGAGTCACCGTTGCCGCCTCATTTTGTGCAATAATCTTCATTGCCTCGGATTCATATGAAGCTCCCGAAAGATTACCCGTGAGCATATTGGAGTAGTCAGTTGTGACCTTCATCAGAGCATTATCTCTTTCCCACACAATCTGGTCGTTGATTACGGAGTCATTTTTGTTGACACGGTTGATAACCTCTTCTGAAACACTGTTATAAACCGACTTATCAGCCGCGTTATATGCCGCATCGTTTTCATAAATCTTGTATCTTGCCTTCACATAGTCTGTGTAAAGTCCAAACTGAATTTTCCCTGCCTTTGGCCAGTCCTCATATTTGCCGTTGATGATGTTGTCCCGTGTTATGGGAATTTCAAGAGCCTTTTCAGCCTCACGAACATCGTGACGGTGATAAATTATTGCCGCAGAGGGCTGAACAGCCGTCCTTGCAGGTGAATTATAGGTCTGAAAAGCACAGTAAAGCATATCCGATTCCTTGTCGTCAGACCGCAAATCATAGTTGAGAGGATACCAGTTCTGAAAGCTGGCAATAACCGCCATCATAGGCTCGGTTTCAGCACCATAGGGATTTGGAATGCAGGACTGATATTCGCCAATGATATAAGGCTTATCCATGCGATAAAAGCCAAGCCGCCAGAACATATTAACGCCTCTGCCTGCCGATGAACCAAAGCCGTTGAAAAGGGAGCCGTTGTTGAACCAGTTTGTGGGGTGACCGTTGTAGGAATGCATATCCACAAAATCCGTAACCTCATCACAAAGGGCAGCTGTCACCGCATTCTGAGCACCAAGACCCAGAGATGTTCCCGTAATCATGCACTTCACACCCATACCTCTCAGATGTGAAAGCATCTCGGTGTACATCTGCTTTTGAGTGTAATAGACAAAGCGGTTTGAATCCTCTTTTCTTGCTTCCGAATATTCAGCGTTGTTTGCATAGGTATAATCAAAAAACACCGAACCGTCATTCACGCTCTCTCCGTCTTTCATTCCTGTTTTGCCTGATTCTGTCCATGCATTTTTCAGAGCAGAATCACTGCCGTATTTGTTTTTCAGCCACGTGCTGAACAGCGAATTAAGAAGATTTTTGCTGTATTCCTGGGTATACGCAAGAGGATTGCGATAGCTCCCCACAACAAGCTCCGTAAAACCGTTTTCGTTGTTAAGCTGCAAAAAGGCAAGAGCAGGATCGTCCTTCAAGGCAAGACCTGTGTATGGGTTCACAGTTCCCAGAATTTGCGTTGCATATTCCTTCTGAAGCTCAATCATCTTAGGGTCAAAGCAGGCATCAGCCGTCATACTTCCACATTCCGAATCAAGTCCGTCACCCGGCAGAATGGGGCGGTATGCCATAAGGTCAAGATAAACATAAACACCCTTTTCCTTGAGTTTTGAGAAGAGATAAAAAATCTTGTCAAGCCGGTCGGGGTCAATAACCCTTGTTGTGTCAGCACCGTTCTTCATTCCAAAAATATTGTTTCCGTCAACATTCAAATCCGGTGCGTGAAAACGCACAAGATTATAGCCACTTCTTGCAATACGCATAGCAAGCTCATCCAGCTTTTCATAGTCATCAAACATTGAAACGGTGCTGATGTTTGTGCCCCAAAAGCGCGCCTCTGTTGCCCTGCCCTCTGCATCCACAAATTTTATGTATTCGCCCTCAGCCTCTGTGAATCCGTATTTACCTGCAGGAGCATCAAGAAAGCGTGATGCATCAATTGCCGTCCCCAATGCCTGACGCTCGTCGGGCATATCCCACACAAACCAGTCAGAGGTGTCGGGATTTTGTTCAAGAGCAAGGACCTGACAATAAAACAAAAGCACCAACACCACCGAAAGAACCAGTGAAAGTATTTTTTTCATAGCTTTAATCTCCTTACCTGTTTTTTTACTATTCCAATATAACAAAACACACTTTATTGAAATATGTTTTCTTATATTGGAAAGGATAAACCGTTTTTTCTCGTCTTCATCTTCGG
>JAFSDN010000060.1 GCA_017436245.1 Clostridia bacterium | reverse complement strand
TCTCCCCTTTGTATGATTGGTATGAATAATCATACTATATTTCTAAAAAAATGTCAATAGTATAAGAAAAGTTCATTGTGAAATAATCTATTGCACTTTGCATCGCAGATTTACTCGTATGAAAATTGACCGTTAGTGCCACTAAAAACCGTCAATCTTGATACAAGATTGACGGTTTTTTCAAATTTCTGTTTTAAGTTTATCTTTTTGCAAGAACAGCATCTTCGTACTTCATTACTTCTGCAATATAGTTCTTTTCAACACCCTCACGTCTGAGATATTCTTCCCATATATCACCGAATGGAGCTGTTTTCACATCTTCCTGAAGAACCATAAGCTCGGTCATTCTGTTTTCGTTCTGGAGCTGCTTCATTTTGTCTGCAGGCTGCAAAAGCGCATGGAGCAAAGCCTTCTGAACACTTCTCATACCCGTTACCCAAGCTGAAATTCTGTTGATTGAAGCGTCAAAATAGTCTGTTGCAATAAACACTCTGTCAAGAGCATTGTGGAACACAATTTCCTTTGCAATTTCCTTTGTTTCGTCATCAAAAAGCACAACATGGTCACTGTCCCAGCGTACACCACGTGTTACATGAAGGGCAATGTTCTTATGGAAGGGAAGCATTGACGCAATCTTGTCCGAAACAACTTCTGTTGGATGATAATGACCGTTATCCATAAGAGGAGTTATTCCCTTTGCCGTCACATAGTTAAGACCGAATTCCGCCGAACCCACAGTATACGATTCCATACCGATTCCAAAAACCTTTGATTCAAGACAAACAAAAACCTTTGACTTGTCATAACCAATGTCCAGAATTTCATCAAGAGACTTCTTGAATCTTTCTCTCGGTCCCAGACGGTCTGCAGGAATATCCTTATATCCGTCGGGAATCCATATGTTCATAACACATGGAAATCCTGTTTCTTCAGCAAAATACTGCGAAATTTCAATACAACGTTTTCCGTGTTCAACCCAGAATTTTCTAACATTTTCATCAGGCGACGAAAGGGTAAGATTGTCCTTTACCATATCATGAGAGAAAAATGTGGGATTGAAGTCAATTCCCATGTTCCGTTCCTTTGCAAATTTAACCCACTCTGCAAAATGCTCAGGTTTGAGAGCATCACGGTCAGCTTTTTCGCCATCAAAAATTGCGTAACATGCATGAACGTTTATCTTTTTCTTACCCGGAATCAAAGAAATTGCCTTGTCAATATCCTGCATAAGCTCCTGAGGAGTTCTTGCACGTCCGGGATAATTACCGGTTGTCTGAATACCTCCGGTAAGTTCACCGTCATTATCAAAGCCGATTACGTCATCGCCCTGCCAGCAATGCATTGAAACAGCAACATCCTTCAATGTTTCAAGAGCTTTTTCGGTATCAACGCCCAATTCACTATAAATTAATTTCGCTTCTTCATATCTGTTCATTTTCAAACCTCCATACTGATTTTTTTCAGTATATCATTTTTACATAAAAAAATAAAGGACATTTTTTGACCAAAAAATGTCCTTATTTGAACTCAAAACTTTCTGTATTTCTTTGGCGAAATCCCATATTTACCCTTAAAAATCCTGTAAAAGAAGCTTACGTTGTCATAACCGACTCTGTCCGCAATTTCCTCCACGCTCAAATTGGTATTTTTCAAGAGAAAACACGCCTGCGAAAGTCTCTTTTCCTGAACAAGCTCAGTATAGGTTCGTCCTGTCTTCTTTTTTATCTCCCTTGAAAGGACACTCAAATCATAATGTAAAAGAGTGCTCAACTCCGTCAGACTGCCGCTTTTGTAATTTTCCTCAACATACCTGAGCGTTCTGACAAGCAAATCCTCATTTTCCCGATAACTCAACCTGTCTGTATGGTTAATCAACAACAAAAACAAAAGTCCCATTGTTGTCTGATTTATGTTTCTCTTATTTGGAGTGTCGTTTACCAATGTCCAGATAAGGTTTTCAAGAAGGTTCTGGATTGGAAGAATATCCGCAACCTCAAAATGCAGATAGCCGTTGTTGTGTCGCTCGTTGGTAAGGCAATCAACCAAAAAACGTCTGAGGGGGGTATCCTCCTCTCCCATCATCTGCAATGCACCTTCAAAGAATTCGGGTAACACAACAAAATTTACCGCAATATCATCCTCTCCGGCAGGTAAAATCTCCTGAGTTGCACCCTGACACAAAAGCAACAATTCGCCCTTTTTCAGCTCAACCTTCATATCATTAATCAAATGAACGGTTTTGCCCTTGCACATATACACCATTTCAACAAAATCATGAGAATGTCTGGGAAAATGTGCAAATCTTGTGTGTGGTCGGATTGCAATTTGTTTTCCTGCACTGAGAAGTTTTTTGCTGTTTATAACATCAGCCGTACTGTCCATATAAAGAGTACGGTCAATACCTGACTCTCCACGGATAATTTTTTGTTCTTCGGGAGTGATTATCTTCAGTTTTTTTATAATATCAGAATTAATCAAAATCTCACCAGCCATTCACGGCAAAAACCACAGTTCTTACATTCTGTTGAATGAATAAAGCATACCCTTCAGCACATTCTGAACTTCAGCCAAATCCTGTGCTTCCGCAGAGGATGTGCAAATATAGAACATGTTACCATTCTTCCAGAAGGTGGTGCTGCAAATAATCTGTCTTCCCTGGAACGTCATTTCATAGGGATACATATAGCCCGAAATTCCGTTTCCTATTCCAACACTCTTTCTGTCCGAATACTTAAACTGTGCATATGGATTTTCAGAAGCATATCTATTCTTCTCTTCTTCCCATTTTTGCTGTGCTTCCGATTCAAGACCGTTACCTGTTGAATAGGATGTGAGGGTAATAAAGTCCTTTGCCACAAACCTTGCACGGTTTCTGAAATGAATTCTGCCGTTTTCGTTATATGAAATCCAGTCGGCGTTTGTCACACCAACATTTGCCTGAAGTGCAGAATCCATATAGTACCATGAATAATTATATGTCTGTTTGCTTGTTATCTCAACAGTCTTTGTCTCACCAATCCACTGAACATCCGCATCAAAGCTCTCCGCAACGGCACGAACAGGAACAAGAGTTCTTCCATCTACAATTACGGGCGGTACATCAAGAGTATAGTTACTGTCGTTAACTTTGATAACATTATTATTTATCTGCATAACAACTGAAGTATTACCGTCGCTTGCCGAAACCGTTGAAGTTGCACCATCCCAGTACACTTCCGCACCCATGCTTTCAAATATCTTTCTCATAGGAACCATTGTTCTGTCATTTATCAACTGTGGCTGAACATCAAATGTCAGCTGAGCACCGTCAAGAACAACCTTGATTACACCGTCAGCAAAAGCCGAAAAGCTCACCATTCCAAGCATCATCACAAAAACAATCAAACCGCCAAAAAGTCTCTTTAATTTCATTTTTATCCCTCGCTTAAAATTTTTATGTTATTATATCACAAATCCCACAAAATAGCAACATAAAAATCAGGTATCAGCAAATTTTATACCAACACCTGATTTCAGATTCTCTTTTTCAAAAACCTTCATAAAATTGTTTGCTGTGAATTCTTGCATCCAAGAATAACAAGTTTGTCATAGGCTAATCTCCGTTCATTTTTGCTTTTGACCGCAACAACCCTTTTTGTGTGCAGAACAGTTCTTGCTGTCAGGACAGCCGATACATCTATTACCTTTGTGCTTTGCATAAACTATATATCCTGCCGCAAACCCCACAACCAAAACAACAATAGCAACAACAATCCAATCTGCCAATGCCATAAACTCAACCCCTTCAGATTATACACCCACAGACTTTGCTTTTTTATCAAGCTCCGCCTTGAGCTTCTTATTTGAATCAATAATCAGACAAACCACAACAGCCACCATAACCGCAACCGCAATCAATCCGCCAAGAAAACCGTTGCCCACAGAACCGGTTGTTATAAGCGTACCAAGCTGATAAACAATGAAGCCCACAGTAAAACCAACACCGAGCTGAAGAGCAATTCCACTAAAAAGCCATTTTTTGCTTTTGAGTTCCGAATTCATTGCACCGATTGCCGCAAAGCAAGGGGGCGTAAAAAGATTAAAGGTCAAAAATGCAAGTGCTGCAATGGCTGTCACCCCATAGCCACCCATAATCTCTGCAATTTCCGAAGCCTCACCAACAACCTCAAGACCTTCCTCAGCATCCATAAGGTGTCCAAAAGCCATGCATGTTGCCAAAGTACCAACAACACACTCCTTTGCAATAAATCCCGTAACCGCTGCCGCAGCCATCTGCCATACAGCAACGCCAACAACCGGAACAAGCACATACGCAACAGGCTTTCCTATGCTTGCAAGTATGGATGCATCCGGGTCTTCTATCAATTCAAAAGACCAGTTAAAATTCTGCATCAGATATACAACAAAGTTGCACACAAGAATAATGGTTCCAGCCTTCACTATGTATGCCCAGCCACGTCCACACATGGATTTTACGGCGCGCCACACACTCGGCACTTTATATTCGGGCAATTCCATGATAAAGAAAGATTTTTTTGCTTTATGAGCCGTAATTTTGTTAATCAACAGAGCGCAAAGAAAGATAATCACAATACCTGCAAAATACATCATTGTTCCAATCCAGCCATGTTCCGGGAAAAATGCACCCACAAACAAAGCAATAACCGGCAATTTTGCACCACAAGGCATAAAAGGCGCCAACATCGCTGTTGCCCGGCGTTCTCTTTCATTGCGAATTGTACGACAAGCCATAACTCCGGGAATTGCACAACCTGTACCAATCACAAAAGGTATAACCGATTTTCCCGAAAGTCCAACTTTTTTAAATATAGGGTCAAGGATAACCGAAACACGAGCCATATATCCGCAATCCTCCAGGAGTGCAATTAAGAAATACATTACCATAACAAGTGGCAAAAATCCAACCACGGCAATAACACCCTCAATAACACCTTCCAGAACAAGTGCCTTTAAAAACTCGCTTGTCACGCCCGACATCCAAGTTTCAACAACACCTTTAAACATTCCAAGCCATTCTGTAAATGTATCTGCAATAAAAGGACCAAGAGTTGACTGAGAAATATCAAAAACAAGGAACATAACAATGGCAAAAATCGGTATTCCAAACCATTTATTGGTCAGAACTCTGTCAATTTTATCATGGATGCTTTTCTCGTTTGACCGAACATTTCTTTTTTCAACACTTTTAACAATTGTATTAACAAATTCAAAACGCTTTCTGTCCGCAAGCTCAACAGTCTTTTTATCAGATAAATCAATATTTCCTTGCGAATATGGAGCTTTTTGTTCCTTGCCCTTCAGGGAAACAGCCTTTTTCACCACATCAGCCAACCCATCTGCCGATGTGGAAATTGTTTCAACAACAGCACAACCAAGAGTCTTTGCCAAAACTTCTGCATTAATTTCTGTTTTCTTTTTTTCGTTTATGTCACTTTTATTAAGAGCAACAACCACAGGAACACCAAGTTCAAGAAGCTGTGTTGTAAAAAAGAGACTTCTGCTCAAATTTGTTGCATCAACAATATTAATAATTGCATCAGGATTTTCATTTTTAACATAACTGCTTGTAATACTCTCTTCCGACGTAAACGGCGACATGGAATACGCGCCGGGCAAATCCACCGCAATCAATTCCTCCACTCCGTCATAAAAACTTTTCTTGATTGGTGCCTCTTTCCGTTCAACTGTAACCCCTGCCCAGTTGCCCACCTTCTCATTTTTACCGGTGAGCGCATTAAACATGGTGGTTTTACCACTGTTTGGATTCCCTGCCAAAGCAATTCTCATTTTACCAAATCCTCCCTATAAATTTTAACTTGATATGTATATTGGTTAGTTTCAACTAACTTTCTGTCAAAAAAAACCCGGCAAGCAGTTTCAGCCAAGCTAAACACGAATGGCTTCTGCAAGCTGGTTATCAATAGTATATCTTCCATCTTTTATGGAAACAACACAGCCACCTTTCAAATGTGAAATAACAGTAATCATCTCACCGCTATAACACCCCAAAGAGAACAGAAACGCATCCATTTCCTCATCATCGGTGACAATGTCTTTAATGATATATTCTTTTCCTTCAATTGCATCAGATAAGTTCATAATAATATCCTCTCAACAAACAAGTTAGTCACTTCTAACTTAAGACAGTTTAACACAACTAACTCAATTTGTCAACACTTTTTAACCAAATTTTTCAAAAATTTTTTACAGAAAAAAATTTATATCTGATTCAAAACATATTCACCACTGCTTGTGCATAATATGATAACAAAATACCAGACAAAAAAATCAAGGAGGCAGAAAAATGCTTGAGTATAATATCTATAATGATATTGCCAAACGTTCAGGAGGAGATGTTTATCTGGGAGTGGTTGGTCCTGTACGAACAGGAAAATCAACCTTTATAAAAAACTTCATGAACCTGATGGTAATTCCCAACATCGAAAACGATCACCAGCGTGAACGCACAATGGACGAACTTCCACAAAGTGCTGGCGGAAAAATGATTATGACCACCGAACCCAAATTCATTCCCAACGAGGCTGTAGAAGTATGTCTTGAAGACAATACTTCCTTCAGAATCCGATTAATCGACTGCGTAGGATATATTGTTGACAGCGCCCTTGGATACATCGAAGACAACACCCCAAGAATGGTTATGACTCCGTGGTCCGAAAGCCCCATGCCGTTTGCTCAGGCTGCCGAAATCGGAACCCGCAAGGTAATAACCGAACATTCCAACATCGGAATTGTTGTAACCACCGACGGCACAATCACAGACATCGAGCGTGAAGACTATATCCCTGCCGAAGAAAGGGTAGTTGATGAACTCAAAGCTCTCGGAAAGCCTTTTATCGTTATACTCAACACACTGAACCCCTATTCCGAAAACACAACCGAATACAAAGAGTATCTTGAAAACAAATACGGCGTGGCGGTTTTGCCTCTGAACTGTATGGATTTATCCGTTGACGATATAAATCAAATAATGGAAAATCTTCTGCTCTCTTTCCCGGTGACCGAAATTGGCATAGCATTGCCCCAATGGGCAGATGCGCTTGACAGAACCCATTGGCTGAAAACTGAGTTATACAGATTTATAACCGAAAAAATCTATTCTCAGCTCCGCCTTTCCGATGCAAAAAAACTGACCGATACCCTCAGTGAAAACGAATACATCGAGGATGTCACCATAAAAAGCATAAATATGGTTGACGGAACCGTTTCATTAATCATAAAGTTCCCCGAAAACTTTTACTTCAAGATTCTGGAAGAGGTAACTGGCTTCAACATAGGTAACGACGAGGACCTCATACATCTTCTCAAAGAGCTGTCTGAGGTCAAAAAGCAGTACGACAAGGTCGCATACGCTCTGGACGAGGTAAACCGTAAAGGTTACGGAATAGTTTCCCCATCAATCGAAGAACTCGCCCTTGAAGAACCCGAAATCGTAAAACAGGGCAGCCGCTTCGGCGTCCGCCTCAAAGCCTCAGCACCGTCAATACATATGATACGTGCTGATATTGAAACGGAAGTTAGCCCCATTGTGGGAACAGAAAAGCAGTCTGAAGAGCTTGTCCACTATCTTCTCAACGAATTTGAAACCGACCCTAAAAAAATTTGGGAATCAAATATTTTTGGAAAATCACTTCACGAGCTTGTAAACGAAGGTCTCCACAACAAGCTCTACCGTATGCCCGATGATGCACAATTGAAACTGCAGGAAACACTCCAAAAAATCATTAACGAAGGCTCAGGCGGACTTATTTGTATAATACTGTAATTTTTAAAACGCAGAGATTCAATATGATTTCTGCGTTTTTTTATTTTAACTTGAAATGATAATATTACTGTGATATAATAATAAAAAAAGAAAGAAGGTATACATATGAAAAGGATTTTATTATTACTTTTGGTTATTATCTTTCTGCAGCACACAGTATTTGCCACAAGCTTCCGCGGAGACTTTCTTGACCCATTCAATAACGAACTGTTTGAAGTCGTTGCCGAAACGAGTTATTCCAAGGATTATGACATGGGCTTTGACAAATATGAAATTGTTTACTCCGAGGACTATTCCAAAGCAAAAATTGTACATACAGTAGTAAGTTACACAGGCGAGGTTACAACAACCGACGTTTGCGACTTCACCGATTCTGAAACGGCATATACTTACCTTGCTGATGATCCGTCTTATTCCGATTCACCTGAAGGTTTTAATGATGGACTAATTCGCAGCATTAATCCCGAACTTGAGATGAGTTGCTACAAAGACGTAACCGACACCATACGTTTTTCATATTTAGGACAAAGTTATTATGGTTATGATTATAATCTGGGTCTTTTGTGCGAAACGGAAAATGATGGCTGGACAGGAAAAGAGTCAGAAGAACGAGAATATAAAACAACAATAACTGAAATTATGTCCACAAATAAAGCATATGAATTCAACTGTTATGTTACCACTTTCAACGATGATGGATATGCACTCATGCGTGCAAACGGTAAAAACTATGTTGTAAAACTTAAAAAAGGAATCATTCCCACTGTAACCTATAACGGTGAAAAAATTTCATTTGACCAGATTCCCGTAATCGAAAATGGCAGGACTCTTGTTCCTCTTCGTGCAATATTTGAAAAATTAGGTGCCTCTGTTGAATGGGACGATACAACTCAAACCGTTACAGCTGTTAAGGATGATATGAAAATCAACCTCACCGTTAACAACACTATTGCAAAGAAAAATGACGAAACAGTATCACTTGACGTACCTGCAAAAATCATCAACGGGAGAACTCTTGTCCCCGTGAGATTTGTTGCAGACTGCTTTGGTGTTGATGTTGATTGGGATGATACAATGCAACGTGTACTTCTTACTTCAAAATAATTTTAAACCATTTTTACACTATAACTATATCAACAGCCATCTATCTTCCGATTGATACGAAAGATAGATGGCTGTTCTGCTTGTTTTCAACACCAACTCAAAAATTCATTACAATTTCCTTAAACATATTGCCTCTGACTTCAAAATTTTTAAACAAATCAAAGCTGGCGCACGCAGGCGAAAGCAATACAACGTCGCCTGATTTTGCGCATTGACGCGCGGTTTTAATTGCCGCTTCAAACTCTGTTTCTCTGAAAATCTGAATATCTTTATAGTTTTTGGCATTTTTCACTGCCGCTTCAATTTTTTCGGAAGTTGCTCCTACCAAAACCAGTTTTTTCACGTAAGTATTGACAACCTCTCCGAATTCATCAAAGGGTATTTTTTTGTCGTAGCCACCGGCAATCAGAATCACCTTGTTTTCAAAAGATTTGAGCCCTGCGGTTGTTCTTGCCGGACTGCTGGCAATTGAATCGTTATAATATTTCACTCCGTTTAGCTCACGCACAAATTCAATTCTGTGAGCAACGCCACCAAAGTTTTTCGCAATATTTTCAACCGTTGCCGGTGAAACGTAATCACGGGTAGCCGCAATTGCAGCCATATAATTCTCCACATTGTGCCATCCGGGAATTCTTATATCATCAATTTTTAGCACCTGCTCAGTTCCATAAAAAATACATCCATCTTCAATATGCACCAATGCATTATCCGTTGATGAAAAACCTCTCCACTCTGCAACAGACTCTTCACCTATTTTCCTTGTAATGTCATTCGCCGCATTTGTAACAAGAATATCCTCCGAATTCTGGAACATCATGATATTTTTCTTTGATTCAATATATTCATCAAAATCCCTGTGCCAGTCCAGATGATTGGGTGTTACATTGGTAATTACAGCCACCTTTGGGCTTTTTCTCATAGAAAAAAGCTGGAAGCTGGAAAGCTCAAGAATTGCCTTATCCGTTTCCTTCATTTTTTCAAGCTCCGCAACAAGAGGTTTACCGATATTTCCGCCAATATGACAGGTATATCCCTCCGCCTTCAGCATTTCACCAATAAGAGTTGTGGTGGTGGTTTTTCCGTCACTGCCCGTAACAGCTATAATTTCACATGGGCAAAGCTCAAAAAAGAGCTCCATTTCAGAGGTAACTTCAACCCCCTTATTTTTTGCCGCAAGAAGCTCGGGTACATCACCTCTGAGACCTGGAGTTTTGAATATCATCTCTGTTTCATGAGGAATATTTTTTAAATAATCATCACCGAGAACAAAGTTCACCCCAAGCCCGCTGAGTTCAATATATATCTCGCCCAATGCTTCTGCATTTTTTCTGTCATGAGCTGTTACATCTGCACCACCTTCAACCAAAAATCTGATTAAAGGAACATTGCTGACCCCAATACCAATGACAGATATTTTCTTATCCTTCAACGAACTTTTGTATTCAACAACATTCATGAATTCAACCTTCTTTCAATCCAATGAAATTAAGGCGGTTAATCATCAAGATAACCGCCTTAGTAAATTTCATTATCAACTATTCAGCATCAAGAATATCGCCCAGTGTGAATGAACCTTCTTCCGTATACGATTCATCAGCAACGGCATCATCAGCAACTTCTTCCTTTGCTTCGTCAGCTGTATAATCAGGGAGAAGAACCTTTCTTGAAAGACCAATCTGTTTTGTTTCGTGATTGATTTCTGTAATCTGAACATCAACCTCGTCACCAATATTCAGTACATCAGAGGGTTTTTCAATTCTTGAGTTTGCAATCTGAGAAATATGAATCAAACCATCAACAAAAGGAGCAACTTCTGCAAATGCACCAAAGGGAAGAATACGAACAACCTTACACTTGATGTTGTCACCAACCTTAAGGTCTTTTGTTGCCTGATACCAGGGGCTGTCTTCTTCCTTCTTGTGACCCAGAGAAATCTTCTTAGCTTCAACGTCAATATCCTTGATGTAAACTTCAAGAGTGTCACCAACAGCAACAACTTCTGAAGGATCCTTAATTCTGTTCCATGAAAGCTCAGAAACATGAACAAGACCATCAACACCGCCAATATCAACAAATGCACCAAACTTTGTGATTGACTTAACTTTTCCGTTATAAACCTTACCAATCTCAAGTGATGCCCAGAAAGCAGCTTCTCTTGCCTTCTTGTCAGCCTCAAGCTCTTTCACAAGTGAAATCTTGCCGGTTTCCTTATTGAGCTCCTTGATGTAAACATCAATTGAGTCGCCAACAGCAACAACC
Source organism: Clostridia bacterium (assembly GCA_017436245.1). Taxonomy (GTDB): domain Bacteria; phylum Bacillota; class Clostridia; order Monoglobales; family Monoglobaceae; genus SIG440. Next base: position 12,464 of record JAFSDN010000060.1, on the reverse strand, counting down.
TCAGAAGGATGCTTGATGCGGCTGTCAGAGAGTTCAGAAATATGAACAAGACCGTCAACACCGCCAAGGTCAACAAAGGCACCAAAATCGGTGAGTGACTTGATTGTTCCTGTATACTTTTTGTCAACTTCAGCAGTTGCCCAGAATTCTTCAGATTTCTTTGCACTGATTTCTTTTGCAACAACCTTAATTGAGCCAACAACTCTCAGACGACCTCTGCGGTCCTTATCCATCTTTATGATTTTGAATGAAACTTCTGTATTGAGAAGTGAGCCAAGATCCTCAACAAAACGTTCTGCCGCCTCGGACGCAGGAATGAATACTCTGATTCCCTTTGCAATTGTAACAATGCCACCCTTTACGATTTCAACGATTCTGCCTGTGAGAACTGCTTCGTTTTCAAAGTCTTCACGAAGTTCAACCAAACCTTTTTCTGCATCAATTTTCTTCTTTGAAAGAGTTACAACGCCGTCACGGTCGCTTACATGAACAACAAAAACATCAACTTCGTCACCAATCTTCACCAAAGATTTGAGATCAGCTGTTGTGTCGTTTGATACTTCATTTGCAGGAATAACGCCGTCATATTTGCCGTCAATGTCCACCTGTACCTCTGTAGGGGTAATTCCGATAACTACACCTTTAACAATATCGCCTGTTGTTAAGGGCTTTAAAGTTTCTTCCAATGCCTCTGCAAAGTTCATTTCATTTGTGATTTCCGCCATGGTTAATTTTGCCTCCTTGATTACCGAATCCGGAGTTGATGCTCCGGCGGTAATGCCTACTTTTTTTATATTTTTATTATTTTTTAACAAATGGGCAAGCCCATTTAATTCTTTTGCATTTTCAACTTTGTATGTCTCGGCACAGCCTTCACGGCATATCTCAAAAAGTTTTTCCGTGTTGGAACTGTTTTTGCCGCCAAAGACAAACATTACATCACATTCATGTGAAAGTTTTTCAGCAGCAAGCTGTCTTTCTTCGGTTGCACTACATATTGTATCAAAAAAAATCACATTTGTAAAATGTTTTTTTAAAATTTTTTCAAATTTTTTTACTTTTTCTTTTCTCATGGTGGTTTGAGCCACCAAAGAAATGGAAATTTCGGGATTTTTTTCCAAAAAATCTCCATATTCTTCTTCTGCACCGATTATCACTGCCGAATTTTCACACCATCCATTTATACCTTTTACCTCAGGATGATTTCTGTCACCCGCAATCACAATCTGCCGACCAAGATTATATTCCTTTTCAACTATATTATGAATCCTTTTAACAAAAGGACAGGTCGCATCAATAATTTCAACATTTTTTTGACGCAACAGCTCACATTCAGCCTTTGAAATTCCATGCGCCCTGATTATAACTGCTGAATCCGGCAATATATCATCAATACTTTCAGCACACACCACACCAAGACCCTCAAGCTCTGATGTAACATCCCGGTTGTGAATCAACATTCCGTATGTGAAAATCTTTTTTTCACTCTGCTTTGCCGAATCATAAGCTATTTTAACAGCCCTGTCAACCCCAAAGCAAAAACCTGCCTTATCAGCAATTTTTATCTGCATAAACCTTTGCACCTGCCAGTTCTGCAATTTTCGGCATCAGCAATTGATTTGTAATTTGCTGAAGAGCTTCGGAATTCAGCTTTTTGTCATGATATTCCGAAAAATCTATGTACTCACCCACAGTCAGCTTTACCACTCCTCTGAAGCGGTATCTTGTGTTGATTCCGACAGGAAGAAAACCTACTCCTGACTTTGCAGCAATCATTGCTGCCCCCTGCTTGCCTTCGCCAAGAATTCCCGGTGTTTTCACACGTTTACCTTCAGGAAACAATGTCAGCGACTTGCCTTCCCTGAGAATTTTGATTGCCAGCTTTACCGCCGAAATATCATTGCCCGACTTCTTGACAGGAAACGCCCCAAAGGAACGTATTAAACTTCCCACAACGGGAACCTTGAACAAGCTTGCCTTTGCCATATATGCCATATCAACCGGCAGGAAAGCCGCAATCATGGGCGGATCAAAATAACTCAGGTGGTTGGGAACAACCAGAAAATTCTTATCCGTAGGAATATTTTCAAGTCCCTCAATCTCTATTTTAAACAACAGCCTGTAAATTCCTCTTACAACGGCCAGAACAAATTTTTTCATCATTTTTCTCTACTTTCACGGATAATATTGAAAACCCACTCTACAGATTCGTCGAGGGTTTTGCCCGTTGTGTCAACAATAACGCTGTCTTCAGCAGGCTTGAGCGGAGCAATTTCGCGTTCTGAATCGTTTTTGTCACGGTATTCCATATCACGTTTCACTTTGTCAAAGCTGCTTTCAATTCCCTTTTCACAAAGTTCTCTGTATCTCCGCATGGCACGTTCTTCAACCGATGCCGTAAGGAAAATCTTTAGTTCTGCATCAGGCAATACAACCGTTCCAATGTCTCTGCCATCCATAATCACATCGGTTTTTTCGGCAATACTGCGTTGGAGTCCCAGAAGTTTTTGGCGTACCGCCGGAATTTTTGAAACATCCGATGCCGCAACTGAAATCTCAGGCATCCGAATTTCCTTTGAAACATTTTCACCGTTCAGAAAAATTTCCTGCCCTTTGTCTCCGTGAGATATATCAATTTCTACTTTGGGAAGCAGAGCCTCCACCTCTTTTATATCTGTATTTGGATTAATCCCCTCACGAACAGCCGCAAGCCCAACCGCACGGTACATTGCACCTGTATCAATATAAACGAACTTCAGCTGCCGAGCCGCAGCCTTTGCAATGGTGCTTTTCCCTGCACCGGCAGGTCCGTCAATAGCAACCTTAAATGTTCCCAACAAGAAACTCCCCTTTCAAACCAAATTATTTTTGAAGCATATCTGTCAAATCATTGAGCTTTTCGTTTAATGCATCAATTTCACGGCACTTATCTTCAATAACGACAGAAACCTCCCGTCCGTCGGCATAAGCTTCATAAACCTCTTTGCCTATTTGTGCATGGAGCTTTTCAATTTGAGTTTTTACATCATAAATACGGTATTTTATCTTTGAGGCTTCAACAAGCTCTTCTGTTTTTTTCACAACCTTGTAAGACATATCCGCAGTTGTCTTTTTTACATTTTCCCAGTACTCCATAACATCACCCTCATACAAATTTTCAATCAAAATCAAACATTAAATCTGAAAAGTATTATATCCCCATCTTCAACAATATATTCCTTGCCTTCACTTCTCACAAGACCTTTTTCCTTTGCCGCTGCCATACTTCCGTTTTCCATAAGATCATTATATGCAACAACTTCTGCTCTGATAAAGCCCCGTTCAAAGTCGGTATGAATCTTGCCCGCAGCCTGAGGCGCCTTTGTGCCTTTGGTGATTGTCCATGCTCTGACTTCGGGTTTTCCTGCCGTCAGATAGCTGATAAGTCCCAAAAGCTTGTAGCTTGCACGAATGAGTTTGTCAAGACCCGATTCTTCAGCACCAAGTTCTTCAAGGAACATCTGCTTTTCTTCCTTGTCAAGCTCGGCAATTTCCTCTTCAATTCTTGCAGAAATAACCATAACCTCTGATTTTTCTTTTTCTGCAAATTCACGGATTTTGGCAACAAAAGGATTTTCGTCATCAGCCTTTGCATAATCGTCCTCAGCCACGTTTGCGGCATAGATAACCGGCTTCAGGCTGAGAAGTGAAACCTCTTTGAGATATTCCGTTTCTTCCTCGGTATAATCAAGGGCTCTTGCACTTATACCTTCCTCCAGCTTTGCGCTCAGACCTTCAAGAAAATCCACCTCAATCTGGAACTTTTTGTCGCCACCCTTGAGCTGTTTTTTGAGACGGTCAATTCTTCTTGCAATAATTTCAAGGTCAGAGAGAATAAGCTCAAGATTTATTGTTTCAATATCACGAAGGGGGTCAACACTACCCTCAACGTGTACAATATTCGTATCTTCAAAAGCTCTCACAACATGAACAATTGCATCAACCTCACGAATGTTTGAAAGGAACTTGTTTCCAAGACCTTCACCCTTGCTTGCACCTTTAACAAGCCCTGCAATATCAACAAATTCAATAACAGCCGGAGTTACCTTGTCAGGGTCATACATTTCAGCCAGTTTGTCAAGTCTGCTGTCAGGAACAGCCACAGTTCCCACATTAGGTTCAATTGTACAAAATGGATAGTTTGCAGATTCTGCCCCTGCCTGAGTTATGGCATTGAAAAGCGTACTTTTTCCCACATTTGGTAATCCAACTATACCAAGTTTCATATAAAAATCACTCTTTCGTATATTATTCCATAGTTAGACTTATACATTATACATTATATTTCAATTAACTTCAAGTGTTTTTTTAATTTTTCCCAAAAAACATACCGTATAGCAGTAAAAAGCGCCATACGATATGTTTTTTTACCCGATTTTGTAGCCTTTTGAGACCAACTCAACAATCTTTTTTATACCAACTTCTTTGTTTTCAAAAAATCATTGCCGGGAATTAACTCTTTCACGGAGCGTAATTATCTTTTCGCTGTGGTCAATCCACACAGACCATATAACATTATCATTCATTAATCATTACCACCTGCGGAACAGGAGCATTTTTTTGTTCCTCGGACCATTCCCATTGGGGAACAAATTTCTCGGCTGTTCCTTCAATAATATATTTACCGTCTGTGGATTTCAATTCAAATCTTCCATCAGGCAAAAATGTTATAATTGCATCAAAAGAGTCTATACGATTATTATTTCCCTCCGTAAAATATAATTCTGCTGTTATTGTATTTTCATCAATAACCGTCATTTTTGAATCCACCTCGGCATGTATTCTGTAAAACTCCATTTCCTCACCGTTGTTTCCGTTGAATGTATCAAAATGTATGTTTACATCAATCAATTTCTTTTCCCTGTTGTACCATAAATAACTGTACATCTTGCTACCGCGTACTATCTGCTTGCCATTTAATTTAACCGCAGTCGGGACAATAAATTTTTGGACGGTATCGGGAAGCTCGCTCATTTTTCCTACTTCTCTCGCCCTTGTATCGTATTCCTCGGATATGCTGTTGACGCCCGTAAAAAACATATCAATTTTCAATTCACCAACTTTAATCTTTGTAATATATAACGATAACACTCCATCACCTGCCGGGATGGGAAGCTGTGTGATGTTGCCTTTTTGGTTTTCATAAACAGTTTTTCCGTCAACCTCCACGGTGAATAAGCCCTCTATATCACTGCCCTTACTGTATATGCGGGTAACCTTGTTTAGCTTTATTTTCACCTTTCCTTCTTTTTCAAAATTATCCAAATCAAAATAATTATATGTTGCTTCAAATTCGGTGCGATAACCTGTTTTTGATATTTTTGCATCGGCATTATATGTCAGACTTGAAAAAGAGCTTGCTCCAACCATTTTTTCCATTTGAATATAGTCGGTATAGTACTCGGCATTTGCACTATCGAATCCGAACAGCATTACCGAATTGAATTTTGTTGTTTCATTGAATCTGGGCCTCTCCATATTCATAGCAGCCCTGTCTTCGTAAAATCTCAATGCCTTTAAATACTCGTAAGGTACATAAGTAATTCCGTCCTCTAAATACGGAGCATTGTCTAAATTATGTTTTTCTCCTGCAATGTCAACTTCTTTACTGCCAATTTTACAGGTTGTTGACCATAAATATTTTGAAGGAATCACCTTAAAAGTTTCTTCCTCCGCTTCATTCTCAGAATCGCTGTCCGAAATCCCGATAGAATACATTTTTATTTCCGGTGTCCATACATCAACTGTAATAGTACCGTTATCATATTTTATTTTATCATTCTCAACATCTGATTTATTCAGAAATTCCCTCAAGGGCAAATAGTATTCGCCGTTCTTCTCAACAGGAATCAAGTCGCTGTATCCATTAGTTCCGTTAGTTGAAATATAAACATAATCAACCTTTAGTAAAGAAGATACAAGCGGCGCAACCTCATTTGCCAATACCACGCTGCCACAGATTAATGCTGACATAAGCACCGTACATAATGCTGTTCTGAATATGCTGAATTGTTTCTTTTTCATAATAACCTCAAACCTCCTTTTAAGCTGTTTTTTATTTTTTGCCATATTACTCGAAAGAGCCGGAGACGTCTGACATACCATAGAAAGTATCATTTCGCTGTATCGCTTCTTGTCTTCCATATCCATTTCTTTTGTCACCTGTTCGTCGCAAGCATATTCGCAGGCTTCACCGATTAAACTCACCATGAAATATGTAATGGGATTATACCAGCAAATTGAATTGACCAAAACCGCAAAGAGCTTAAACCATGAATCGTGATGCCTGTAATGCACCATTTCGTGCTTAATTGCAAGATTATACTCATCCTCGGGCATTTCAATTTCAGGAACCACAAGAGTTGGCTTAAAGAATCCAAAAATCATAGGCGAAGTAAGCACAGAGCTTTTAACAACCGTAACTCCGTCTATTTTTCCGCAAATGGCAAATCCACAGATTCTCTTTTTAAATCTGAAATATGAGACAAAATATCTGCTCATTGAAACAATAAAGCCAATCAACCACGCAACAATCAAAACCTCCTGCATTGTAATGGGATTTGACCGTCTTACCATATTTGAGGCTTGGGGTAAAACACTGTGTTGTACCTCTTTAAAATCCTCCTGCGGAGCTTGTTGAGGCATTTCAGTACCGATAGCAGTTTTTGTTGCCTCGGTTTCAATCCCGGTTACATTCCCTGCCCGATGCACAGGCATTTTGGGAATTGATATATCACCGATATTTACAGGCATAATAAACACAAGCATTGCAACTAAACTTATGTAATATAACGCCCTGCCGCCAAGTAATGACAGAATTCTGTTTTTGAGCATCAACAATGCAACACAAACAACCGAACCTGCAAGTGTTGATATAATAACTGATTCAAGCATTATTCATCACCCTTTTCCTCTATAAACCGTCTGAGCTCATCAATGTCTTCTTTTGTAAAATCTTCATCCTTGAAAAGTGCCGAAATAAGACTCTTTGCACTTCCTCTGTGAATAAAACGCACAAATTCCTTTGTCTGCATTGTCTGATATTCCTGTTCAGAAACTATTGCTTCATATTCATGAACATGAGAACGTCCAATCTTTTCGGATTTCAGACATCCCTTGTCAATAAGCCTTCCCGCAAGAGTTGATATTGTTGTCAGCTTTTTATCGGGCAGCTTCTCGGCAAGTTCACTTGTTGTTACCTTACCTTTTTTGTCCCAGATTATTCTCATAATTTCCATTTCGGTTTCTGATATTTTCATGGTAGTTTCTCCTTTCGTTTCTACAAGTTGTTTTTATTATACACTATGTAGAAACGAATGTCAAGAGTTTTTTTATAAAAGAAAAAGGTTTTGTAACAAATGTTGGGGTTTTTGACCGAAAAAGATGTTTCGACTACGCTCAACATGACATTGTCACAAGCAGAGTTCTGTCATTCTGAGCACAGTGAGGAATCTTTCCAAAGTGTTTACCCCAACATTTGTTACAGAACCAAGAAAAAGAACACAACCCGTTCATATCACGAATTATGTTCTTTCTTGAATTTATATTTTATTCTTCCTCAGATACCAGAAATACCACACACCTGAAACAAACTGCGATATTCCTGCCACAGCAAGGGTTGCCGTTGGTCCGATTGTTTTAAGAAGCGTTCCGCACAGCAGGCTGGCGAAGAAAGTACCCACAGTATGAAGAAGCATACGTCCGCCGTTATATTGTCCTGCCACCTCATAATCAATCAGCCTGACCACAGCCACCGGAACAGCGTTGTCAATTATCGTAATCAGCACAAACACAATTCCATACATCAAAAGAAACATTGTTGTATCCTTCATAACCATGCAAGGAAGCAGAACCAATACTCCAGCACTTCCAATCAAAAGCATGATTTTTTCCCGTCCTGCAAAACACGTGAACAGCAGACAACCCACAATCACCGCAATCTGAGCTACAATCAGCAAAACACTTGCCGAAAAATTATCAAGCAAGTCCGAAAAATAGCCAATGGTAACCGTCATTGCAATCATGCCGGAACAAAACCCCCGCATCAGATTTGGTGCAATCAGCCACAAAAACCGTTTGTACTTCAACAAAGAAATTTTTTCATTGTCTCCTGAGATTTTTATGTTATTTTCAACCTTCTTAAAGGAAAAGGTAACTGCTGCCGCCAAACATGTTGCCACGAGCGTTGCAATGTAAATATATCTCATTGTGGTTATGTACTCAAATTTTTTCTGCAAAAAAGTCAACAAAACCGAAAACAAAAGGGTCATAACACCCGAAAGCACACCTGCAACACCTGTCCACGAACCGTAATACTTCATATCCATAATATGATAAGGCAGCTTGTAGGTCAGAATATTTGACAACCCAAGAGAGAAATTTGCCACAAGCCCAAAAACCATTATCAACAAAAGTACACCACCGAAATCAAAAAAGCAGAGTCCCGTCAGAACCAGAATAAATGGTGCAAACAGCAGATAAACCACGCCCGATGGCCCTATAATATTTTTCATTTTGTCGGCTTGCTTTGAAAGCAACAGCATGGTCAGAATCTGAACAGCCTGCATTATTGAAAAATACAGTCCAACAGAATCTTCGGAAATATTCTTTTCAAGCATGAAGGTCTGCAAAACCGACCCTGCAATTACAGTGCTTACAACGGTTCCGAAAATTGTTCTGAGAAAAAACTTCATTCTGTTCATAGCCTGTGCCTCCGGTATCTCCGATATTCAACTGTATTATAATTCCCGTTGCACCCATTGTCAATGGCAAAAGGAGACATCTTTTCACAGAACAGGTCTCTTAATGACGGTCAGACTATTCCTCTTTCTGAAAAACATCAGTTTCGGGAAGCTCTACGGAAATATTCTTCGTCACTTCAGCCGTTTTTCCAACATCGCCTATACCAAATGTAAACGATATTTTTTTAACCTTTGATATCTCAGCTTTATCTCCATCATATTTTTCAATCAAATTCGACAACACTATATCTTCCAAACGCTTTGTTTTTCCCGGCATAATTGCCCCTGTCCACCGGAACTCATACACCGGCTTGTCGTTTATGTACACTTCACTTGTTGACACATACACGCTATGCTCACTCTTATTATCAATTTCAATTATCACAGCAGGTTCACCATCTTTGTTTGTAATTACTGCTGCCGAATTTATGCATATATTATTTTTGTCAAAAAGTATATCATCCGAGAAATATTCCACTTTACTTTCAAATTCTTTTTCCATAGAACCGTTACTGATTATTTTCTGATATTTGTTTTCGGAATAGTCATAGGAATCCGCTATTGAGGTTTTGATTTTTACGGGTTCTGTTCGCACATTGGTATTTTTTTCGTCTTCAAAAATAATATTGAACCCAACAGCTATATCCGCTATTTCCGTAATTCCGTACACTTTCATAGCTTCATAGCCAAAGGATAATTTTTCCGATACAGTTTTTCCCGCCTCAACATCACAATTGAGATAACCATCTTCCGCCGAGCATCCGTTTATTGCATTTACTGCATATGCCATGGTTGAAGACGTAACTTTTACATTTTCTCCACTGTTATTTTCGATAGTTACCGACAAATCAGCCGAAAAATTTCCATATAAAAGCTCATCAGCTGTAATTTTAACATTATTCTGATCATATAATACCGTTTTTTCAATGGTCGCTTCAGTGCTGAATTTCTCAAGGGATTTGTCACTCAGCACATCACAGGCAGAAAACAATACCATAATCATAACCGCAAATATTAATACCAGATATTTTTTCATATTAAACCCTCTTTCACACATTCTATAAATTAAAATTAATTATTTTAAAATCTCCATGGCAACCTTAATTCCGTCAATTGCCGCACTCATTATGCCGCCTGCATATCCGGCGCCTTCACCGGCAGGGTACAGCCCCTTGTGGCTTATACTCTCATATTCCAAATCTCTTTTTATTCTCAAAGGAGCAGAGGTTCTCATTTCCACCCCCGTAAGCACAGCACCCTCTCCCGAAAAACCTTTTATTTTTCTGTCAAAATCCATTAATCCGTCCTTTAATGTATCTGCAATGAATTTTGGCAGACATTCACGCAAATCGGCAAACACTGTCCTCCCCGTAAACGAAGGCACAACACCATCAAAGGCTGAGGATGTTTTGTCAAGAACAAAGTCCCTCGCCAGTTGAACAGGTCCTTTTCCTCTGCCAATTCCATAGGCAAGAGCTTCATACTTACGTTGAAATTCCATTCCTGCCAAAGGACTTTCATCACAGAAATCCTCAGGTTTCACCGTAACAACAAGAGCGCTGTTTGAATTATCTGCCATACGACTGTGATAACTCATACCGTTCACCACAAGATGCCCCTCCTCCGATGACGCATCAACAACAACACCGCCCGGACACATACAAAAGCTGTAACAGCTTCGACTTTCGCCGTTATAGGCAAGACGGTAATCGGCAGTTGGAAGAAGTTCAATTTGCGGACAGTTTCCGTATTGCATACGGTTTATAAACTCCCGCCTGTGCTCAATTCTGACACCTGCGGCAAAAGGTTTTTGTTCCATTGCAACACCGTGACGGTACAGCATTTCATAAGTATCACGGCTGCTGTGTCCAATTGCAAGTATAAGCGCATCACATTCAAGAATTGAGGAATTATTGATTTCAATTTCCGTAATTCTGTTGTTTTTCACCCTGATGTCCGTAAGACATGAATCAAAAAGAACCTTTCCGCCCAATGCTTCAATTTCCTTGCGCAGATTCTTGATGCATATCTTCAGAAAATCTGTACCTATGTGCGGTTTTGCCTGATACAGAATCTCCTTTGGCGCACCATGCTTCACAAATGTTTCAAGAACAAAACGCTGCAAAGGGTCTCCAATGCGAGTGTTCAGCTTTCCGTCCGAGAAGGTCCCTGCACCGCCTTCACCAAACTGAATGTTTGTTTCAGGGTCAAAGACTCCGCTATTCCAGAAATTCTCAACTGCGGCACTTCGCTTGTCCACATTGCCACCACGTTCAATAACCGTTACTTCAGCGCCGCATTGACACAATACATAAGCTGCAAACAAACCACAAGGCCCACTACCCACAACAACAATCTTTTTTCTGCTCTTCTCCTTTGCTTTTAAGGCATCAAAATCAATCAGACTGATGTTATCCATCAGTCTGATTTGAGAGTTCTGTGGAACTTCCTTGGACGAATTTATTTCCGCAACAACCGAATATTCAAAATGTATATCATTTTTCCGTCTTGCATCCAACGATTTTTTGTAAATCACCTTATTCTCAGCTTTCAAAGAATACCTTTTCAAAAACTTTTCAGCCTTTTCAAAAACATCTTCTTCGGTATGCATGATGGGTAACTTCAAACCGTTGATAACAACCTTTTTCAAAGAAGTCTGCCTCCAATTTTTTAATATCGTCTTTCCACGTGTACCTTAACAACATTACCGTCGCTCATTTCAACCCCTTCGGGAACAATAAGATGCACGTCCAAATCCTGTTTTTCGGAATTAGGGTCAATCACAATAGGTTCTGTTGCTATTTCCTCAATTTCACCTGCTATTTTTGCATCTGCAAAAAAGGTCACATTAACAGGAGTAACCGATGCTCTGTACTGTTTTTCGTCGTCTGCAAAATCAAGCTTCACAGGAACAGTCTTGACTCTCAGCACAGGGCAGTTTATGGGAACAGATTTAAAGCTCATTTTCACATCATTATAAAGTGAGTTGTCAAGGGATATGATTTTCCCCTTTGTGTCCTTGAAGTACAAGGGTTCATTAACATTTATTTCGTCCGAGCTGTCGTTGTAATTCAATGTTACCTCAACCTCGGCTATGCTTTCAACCACAGAGGATGCACCCGTAAGCTCAACCCTGTCATAAAGGAGTTTGGCTTTACCGGGAGTGTAGCCTTCCTCAACCTTTCCCTCGGTCCGCAACGAAATTTCCTTTTCAATTGTCACCACCTCGTCAATTACAATATTGACATTATAAGGCCACTTGTCCGTAATTTCTTCGTATTCATAAGGAATCGAGACGCTGACAGGCAACGAAAACTGACCTTTTTCGGTTATGTTTGAAAGGTCAACGGTTGCATACACATTTTCATTGTCAATGTTTGCAATCTTCTTACGGCTGCCCTTGATTTCAAGCTCAAGGAATTCCGCATCAACACCAACAACCGTCAGCTCACGTTCTTCAAGCATGGTTCTGTTTGAAAACCTGATTGGTATGTCCTCCACCGAAATATTCACGGAAGGGTCAACAACAATAATCACATAAAACCACAAGAGTATGGCAATAACAAAAGAAATAATTTTGAGCACCGAATCTTTCAGAAAAAAACTTTTCACTACTTGTTCTTCTCCTTCCTTGAAAATATTTTATTTTTAAAATTACCGTTGGTCTTTTTGACTTCAAGCAAG
>JAFSDN010000059.1 GCA_017436245.1 Clostridia bacterium | reverse complement strand
TTTGCACACTCATATATAAAATCACTCTCCTTGAAAATTTTATATAAAAAAAGAACATTTAGTTCATAAACCAAATGTTCTTTGTAAAGTATTAAATTGTATTTTTTTAATGCTAAAATGCACTTAAATGTTGAAGTTATTCTATTGTATTCCCACACTCTACATCAATTACGACTCTTACGTTAATGTAGTTTTTTATCTCCTTATTTCGGAATTTATCGCCCTCTGCGTTAAACACCGTATGCTTCGCAAAGTGCCTAAAATAAAGGATTTCTACGTATTTTGTCTTTGTAGCAAAACCACAGTCTCCACGTGATGCGTCCTTGGGAACATATCCACCGGCTGAACCTTTTGGGTCTTATAGCCCAAATCTTCAAGAATCCGCAAATCCCTCGCCAAAGTTGACGGCTTGCACGAAACATAAACAATCCGTTTTGGCTTTTGCTTTGCAACAGTCTTCAAAAGGCTTTCCTCGCATCCCTTTCGGGGCGGGTCAAGAATAACCACATCAGGTTTTTCGCCCCTTAGCTTTGGCGCAAGCGCCTCTGCCGTGCCGCAATGATATTCCGCATTTTCAATGCAGTTGAGCTTTGCGTTTTCCCTTGCGTTTTCAATTGCCTGAGGCACAACTTCAATTCCAACAATCTTTTTTGCACCCTTTGCAAGATACTGCCCGATTGTTCCGATGCCACAATACAAATCCCATACAACCTCGCATCCCGAAAGTCCTGCAAATTCCGCCACCTTGTCATACAAAACCTTTGTCTGTTCATTATTCACCTGATAAAAGGACAGGGGCGAAAGTTTGAATTTGCAATGACCGATGCTGTCTGTGAGATAATCCTTGCCCCAAAGAGTTCTGAACCGTCTGCCAAGAACCACATTTGTGCGTTTTTCGTTATAATTGTGAATAACCCCTGAAAGCCCCTGAACTCTTTCCCGAAGAATCTCAACCAATTCCTTTTCGTGAGGAATCACCTCAGTTCTGGTCACAATGCACACCATAACACCCGAATCTCCGCACCGTGTGTAAATATGTCGCACACATCCCGAATGTTTTTCCTCGTTATAAGGCTCAACTTCACATTCCGCCATCCATTCACGCACTGCCATCAGCACAGCAGGATTTTCCTCGCCCTGAATAATGCACCTGTCAATATCAATAACTCTATGGCTGTGCTGTGCATAAATGCCGATTCCCTCCGAGGTCACGGGGAACTGTCCTTTGTTCCGATACCCCTTGCAGCTTGTGCATCCCAAAGTCATTGGCACATCAATCTCAATCTTGCCGATTCGGTTTATGCAATCCTGAACGTGTTGCCGTTTGAATTCAAGCTCCTTTTCATACTCCACATTCCAGAATCGACATCCGCCACATTTATAAAAATACTCACATTCCGCCTTTATGCGGTGCTGTGAAGGCTTTATTACCTCCAACAGCTTGCCGTAAGCAAAGGACTTCATCACCTTGACTATAATAACACGCACAACCTCGCCCACAAGGGCATAAGGAACAAACACAGCCATTCCCTCTGCTCTGCCAACACCGTCGCCCTCATCGGTTGTACCGGTTATTTCAATTTCAAAAATATCGTTTTTGTTCATAATGTATCCTCAAAAATAACCTTCAGATTTCTTTCGAGAGGTGCTTTTCCCCTCCAGCTAAAAGCATATTTTCCGTATTTCTCTTTAAACTCCCTGTTGCTCAAAGATTCCACATCCTGTGGCTTCAATTCCGTTACTCTGTCAGACAGAAATTCGGGAATTGCCGTAGTTTCAAGCCCCGAATTGTGAGGACAAACCTCCTGACAGACATCACAGCCCCAACAAAGTCCCCTTTGCTTAATCATTCTCTTTTCAGCTTCGGTCAATTGCCCCTTTCGCTGCGAAATTTCCGAAAGACACCTTTCAATTTCAAATCCGTCTTCACTCAAAGCCCTGCCCGGACAATTCTTTATGCAGGCACCGCAGTTCAGACAGCTTTCCTCAAGGGGCGTATCGCATTGAATTTCAAGATTGTGTACCACCTGACCTATGAAAAAATACGAGCCGTATTCTTCGCATATAAGCATTCCGTTTTTTCCAAAGAACCCAAGGCCTGCCTCAAAAGCGGCTTTTCGGTCATCCAGCCCGCCCTTGTCCACATGAACAAGCACCTCAGTTGCACCCAAATCCACCAACAATTCCGAGAGCTTTTCCAATTTTTCCCCTGCCACGGTATGATAATCAATACTGCGTGCATACATGGAGAGATTTCCGCTCTCCCCCTTGACATAATAAGGAAAAAGTGCCACAACCGAATTTTTTGAAAAGCCGATTTTGTTGATTCCCAGAGTTTTTGCAAACTCTCTTATTTTTTCTTTCATCATAGTTCAATTCGCCATTGCAGAGCCTTTGCAAGGGTAATTTCGTCGGCATATTCCAATTCTCCGCCAACGGGAACACCGTGAGCAATCCGTGTCACCTTGACACCAAAGGGTTTCAATAGCTTTGAAATATACATGGCAGTTGTTTCGCCTTCAAGATTGGGATTTGTTGCCATAATAACTTCACGGACTTCGCCACCCGTCACCCTTGACATAAGCTCCTTGATTTTTATGTCGTCGGGTCCAATATTATCCATGGGCGAAATTGCTCCGTGGAGAACATGATAAGTTCCCTTGAACTCATTGGTCTTTTCCATTTGAATGACGTCACGGGGATTTTCCACAACACAAATAACCCCCTTGTCACGGGCAGGGTTACTGCAAACCGAACATTCGTCTCTGTCGGAAAAATTCTGACAGATTTTGCAGTATGTTATCTTCTTTTTTGCATCAATAATGGCATTTGCAAACTTTGTCGCCTTTTCTTCGGGCAGATTCAGAACATGATATGCCAGTCTTTGAGCTGTTTTGCTCCCGATTCCGGGCAGCTTTCGAAATTCGTCAATAAGGTTCTGAAGGGGTGAAACATAATAATCCATTTTCAAAAATCCTCTCCCTTGGCAGAATTTTCTTCTGCCCCATTGTAGCACAAAAGACCCGCCCCAAAAACGGACAGATCTTTTGTATTAACTTACAGAAATTCTATTTATTAAAAGTAACGTTTGCGGTTTCTGCATCAAAACCAATCTTGTAGCCAAGAGCTTCTGCCATAGCTTTGATTGGAGCATAAGTTCTCCATTCTTCTTCATTCTTGAAAGGAGCAGCTTCCATTTCGGTCTTGCCTTCTTCGCCGTCAGCATCGAGGAAGAACAAAAGGTTGTTGCCCAACTGCATAATCACCATAGCGCCTGTTTCCTGATTTGCACCCATAACCATCTGTTCTGCGTCAGACCATGTAACCTGATAGCCTGCTGCTTCAAGAATGGCTCTGATTGGAACAAAAATCACGCCGTCCTTCTGTTCAATTCTGCCCAATCCGCCTGCAATTGCAACCGTGTTGCCGCCAATAACAACAGCATCCTTTTTAATCACTTCGTAATCAAGAACAACTTCTTCAGCTTCTTCTGCTGTTTCCTCTGTTGCTTCCTCAGCAGTTTCTTTTGCTGCTTCTTCAGTTGCTTCTTCGGTTGTTACTTCTGCTGCATCTGCCGCAGGAACAGCCTCATCAGTTTCCGAAATAGGCATAACGTCGCCCTGAATTTCTTCAACAATAAGCATATCGTCATCCAGAACAGCCTCGTCAGCCGCAAAAGCGGTCATTCCTGACGCCAGCATACATACCACCATAACACTTGCAAATAACTTTTTCATAATACTTTTTCCTTTCTGATGTAAGAATTAAAATCCCGCCAATGCCTTGAGAGTTGCCGACTTGTCAATCTTCTCCCAGGGAAGGCTTATATCTGTACGGCCAAAATGACCGTAAGCCGCAGTTTGTTTGTAAATAGGACGTCTCAAATCAAGCATTTTGATAATTCCGCTCGGAGTCAGGTCAAAGACCTTGCTCACAAGCTCCGAAATCTTTTCTTCGCTGATTCTGCCCGTGCCAAATGTGTCGATTCTCAAAGAAACAGGCTTTGCCACACCAATTGAATAAGCAAGCTGGACCTCGCATGACTTTGCAAGCCCTGCCGCCACAACATTCTTTGCAACATAACGTGCCGCATAGGCCGCCGAGCGGTCAACCTTCGTGGGGTCCTTGCCCGAAAATGCACCGCCGCCATGGCGTGCATATCCGCCGTAGGTATCAACAATAATCTTTCTGCCCGTATGCCCTGAATCACCCTGAGGTCCGCCGATGACGAATCTGCCCGTGGGATTAATGAAAATCTTTGTTTCGGAATCCATAAGCTCTGCAGGAATAATTGCACGGATAACCTCACGCTCAATATCAGCTCTCAGCTTTTCCATCTCAACCGCTTCATCGTGCTGGCTTGAAACAACAACAGCATCAATGCGATTAACCGTTCCGTCCTCGTTATATTCAACGGTAACCTGAGTTTTTCCGTCAGGTCTGAGATAGGGCAATGTTCCGTTTTTTCTCACCTGGGTGAGACGCCTTGCCATTTTGTGTGCCAAATCAATTGCCATGGGCATATAGCTTTCGGTTTCATCACAGGCAAAACCAAACATCATTCCCTGATCCCCTGCACCGTGACCCTCGCCGTTGTCGTCAACACCCATTGCAATATCTGCCGACTGCTTGTCCAGCGCACAGATAACACCGCAGGTATCACAATCAAAGCCGTACTTTGCTCTGTCATACCCAACTTCACGAACAGTTTCACGAACAATGCTCTGAACATCAATATTGGCAGAAGTGGTAATTTCGCCCACAACCACAACAAGACCTGTTGTGACCGTAACCTCACAGGCAACCCTTGCCTGAGGGTCTTGGGCATAAATTGCATCAAGAACCGCATCCGAAATCAGGTCGGAAATTTTGTCGGGATGTCCCTCGGTTACAGATTCCGATGTGAATAGCTTCTTGTAACTCATTTCGTCTTCCTCCTATATTACTGCGTCAAAAAGCCGCAACAAAGCTCAATAACAAAACAGGCTGAACACAATTCACCTATTTTACAACATTATACCCCAATTTTTTTACAATGTCAACCTCAAAGCCCTTTTATTTCAACAAAAGTTGAAATAATTGGTTGACATCAGGGCGGTTTTGGATTAAAATTACATTATAAACAAAAGAAGGAGTTGTTTTTATGTCAGCACAGACAATTGATATTAATGCCCTTTTCAAAATCGGGTATGGACTTTATGTTGTTACCTCAAAAGACGATACACGTCACAACGGACTTATTGTAAACACAGTCACACAGCTCACCAACACCCCAAACCGTGTTGCCGTGACCATAAACAAAGCAAACTATTCCCATGATGTCATCAAGAAAACAGGAATCATGAACGTATGCTGTCTTTCGGAGGAAGCACCCTTTTCAGTGTTCCGTAATTTTGGATTCCGAAGCGGAAAGGATGAGGACAAATTTGCAGATGTTCCCTTCTGGACCTCAGAAAACGGACTGGCTGTTCCCTCACAGCACATCAATGCATTCATTTCACTGAAGGTTGAACAATATGTTGACTTTGACACCCACGGAATGTTTGTTTGCACCCTGACGGAAGCAAAGACCATAAACACAGTCCCCACAATGACCTACACATATTATCAGGACAACGTAAAGCCAAAGCCTCAGCCACAAAAGAAAAAAGGCTTTGTATGCAAAATCTGCGGATATGTTTATGAAGGCGATGTTCTGCCCCCTGACTTTGTCTGTCCACTTTGCAAGCACGGAGCAGAAGACTTTGAAGAATTGAAATAACAAAATTTCACGCTGAAAACAATTCTATGAATTGTTTTCAGCGTAGGATTGCAAAATACGAGAGCATTTTGCTGATAAAGAAAACACTTTGTGTTTTTTCTTTAAATCCACAAAGTGACTGAAAGATAGAGCAACGTAACAAAAACTCTTTCTTGCTTTTTTCGCCAAAATATGCTATTATATATTCAAGGCAAGATTTAAAACAGTGTAAAAGCTGGGCGGTTATGCCACCTGATTCCTGTACTTATAGTCAGGGAAGGAGGTGGTTGCTATGTTAAAATACATATTAAGAATTATATTTTTAACTATCGTGTTTTTAATAGCATTTACTATAAAAGTAAAATAACGCCAGCCCTTGCAAAGCATTAGCGTTATTTTATAACGTTTATATCTTGGCATAACCGTTTGAGGTCTTGCCTTTTTCTATATTCATTATACAACCAATCTCTATTTTTGTCAAGTCATTTTCTTTCTACC
>JAFSDN010000058.1 GCA_017436245.1 Clostridia bacterium | reverse complement strand
CTTGAAATCCACAAGAGTTACTCCGCAATCCTTCCAGAAGCTTTTCAGCTGTTCATTTATCGCAAAAGCGTATCTTTTTATCGTTTCCAGCTCCTCCACTGTCGCAAGCTTCAGCGCAATGGCGTGATAATCATTTATCAGCGGGTCACCAAGCTCATCGTTCTTATAGGAAAATTCAATCGTAGGCGAAGCAAATACCTCGCCCTCCACAACACCGTACCGTTGTGAAAACGAACCTGCGGCAATGTTCCTTACAATAACCTCCAGCGGAACAATTGAAACCCTGCGTACAACTGTTTCTCGCTCGTTCAGCTCCTCGACAAAATGAGTTGGAATACCGCCTCTTTCAAGCCTTTGCATAAGTATATTGCTCATACGGTTGTTGATAATTCCCTTGCCTGAAATTGTCCCTTTTTTCAGACCGTTAAACGCGGTTGCATCGTCCTTATAGGAAACAATCAAAAGCCCCTGAGCATCTGTTTCATAAACCTTTTTTGCCTTGCCCTCATATAACTGATTACGCTTTTCCATATCAGCTTCCTCCTTTATTTTCCGCTGTCGCCATAGTTTGAAAGAACTCTCGCCGATGGGTCGTTTACGTTACAGCCTTCCCATTCCTTGTTCGGCATCCAAAAATCAACAATCATCTCTGCCTGTTCGGGATAATATTTTTCAAAAAGCTCCCTGTAAAACAGAGATTCCTTTGTGAACGGTTTTGCGTGTGTATATTTTTTGCATTTTTCTTCAAATTCTTCGTCAGTATAGAAGGTTTCCGCATATTCCTTCAGATAATCAACCATCGAATGACCCACAGCGTCCGAAAAAGCCGCCTTTTCACGGTAAAGAATATCCTGCGGCAGATAATCTCCCTCGAAAGCGTGACGGAGAAGATATTTGCCCTTGTTATATTTGTTTAGCTTCATTTCCGGGTCAACCGCCATAACGTATTTAACAAAATCAAGGTCGCCGAAGGGCACTCTTGCTTCAAGAGAGTTTACCGAAATACATCTGTCTGCCCTCAATACATCATACATATGAAGTTCACGAATACGTTTTTCAGCTTCTTTTTGAAAAGCATCCGCATCGGGTGCGAAATCCGTATATTTGTAACCGAACAATTCGTCAGAAATCTCGCCCGTCAACAGGACTCTGATATCAGTCTGTTCGTGAATAGCCTTGCATATAAGATACATTCCCATACTTGCGCGTATTGTTGTAATATCGAATGTACCAAGAATTTTCACAACTGTTTCAATTGATGAAAGTACATCATCCTTTGTGATAATAATCTCCGTATGGTCGCTGCCAATATATTCGGCAACCTCTTTTGCATATTTCAGGTCAATTGCATCTTCACTCATACCGATTGCAAATGTCTTGATTGGAGTACTGCTTTTCTTTGCGGCAATTGAACATACCAAAGATGAGTCAAGTCCTCCCGAAAGGAGAAAACCAACCTTTGCATCTGCAACAAGCCTTTTTTCAACTCCCGCAACAAGCTTATCGTGAATGTTTCTGCACACTGTTTCAAGGCTGTCGTGACAAACCTCCTCAACAGCAGCAATATCACAATAGCATACAAATTTACCGTCCTCATAATAGTGTCCGGGAGGACACGGCATTATCTTTTCCACAAGACCAACAAGGTTTTTAGCCTCGCTGG
>JAFSDN010000057.1 GCA_017436245.1 Clostridia bacterium | reverse complement strand
TCGGAATTAGAGGGCGGGGTCCTTGGAGCGGACGCCAGACCCTTTTGTCGCATCCGCGACATTTCCCCTAACAGGGGAATTTCCCGCACCCGTTTGTAGAATGAAAAATTAAGAATCAAGAATTAGCCGTTTTTTGCCTCCCTCTGACGAGGGAGGTGGCAAAATCGCAGATTTTGACGGAGGGAGTGTGCAGAGGTAATATATTTATGCACGGAGCTGTTTGACTTGGTGGAAAAAAACGCTCAACAAATATATTTTATCACACATTTTCGGTATTTGTAAAGAAGAATTTTGAAGTTTTTTACATTTTCTCCCTTTTATACAATAAAATTACTTTTTATTCTGTTGGTTTGTCAATTGAAAAAGCCATTGAAATGTGATACACTTAAATCACAGAAAGGAAGGTACAGTCCAATGAGAAAGTAAGACGAGACTGAATTGGTGAAATAAAAAGAGTTGGCTGAATCCGAAAGGAGAAGTAAACACGACGGTGTATAAGCGCATTAATATATATAGAATAGATAGAAAAGATTGAAAAATGGGTTCAGAAAAATAAAAACTATTTCGTCAGAAGGTCAGAGGCTCCGCCTTAAAGGGCAGGAAAAGAAAGAGAGGTTAACATATGAATTTAGATTTTAAGAGTAATCGGAAGTGACCCTTGATTGAAGCGTAAAGAAGCTCAGTCAAGGGTCACTTCCATTTTTATTCTGCTTTATTCCACTATATTATCCTTGAAATCAATGTCAAAGAGTCTGTCGCAGAGATTAAACGCCGCACCCTTGATGGTGTCCTCCTCATTTATGTTTACCTCGCATATTTCAAGGTCCTGCAACAAAACAGGATATGCACGTTTTTTCATTTCGTTGACCGCATATTCAATAACAGGGTGAACAACTGAATATACGCCCATATTGATAACAATGGTCAGAGGCTTGCAGAGGTTCACAAGATTTGCAAGACCGATTCCAAGATACATTCCACATTCTTCAATTGCCGCTTTTGCCGATAAATCACCTTTGGCACATTTTTTTGCAATATATTCAAGGGTAGCATCGGTTTCACCGCTTTTTTCTTCATAAAGTCTGATTATACGTTGCTCGGAACACATTATTTCAAGACAGCCACGGTTTCCGCAAAAGCATTGTTCACCGTCTTTGTCAACGGTTGTGTGACCGATTTCGCCAAGCATTGCACGGTTAATTTCGCCATGATAGAACTGACTTGCACCAATACCCCCCTCAAGATCAACGAGGAGCATATTTTTCTTTTCAATTGGGTTGCCACAACAGAAATACCATACCGCTTTGAGAATTGATATATTTTCAACAAAAACATGAATTCCCGTTTCCTTTTCAAGAATTGCTTTCAGGTCAAATTCAGTCCATTTAAGGCTTGAAGATGCAACAAAGCGACTGTCTTCAAGCACCATTCCCGAAACAGCAACACCGATTCCGAGAATTTTTTCACGTCCATACCGACTCACAAGGGCGGCAACCTTTTGGCACACAAGCTCAACAACCTTTGTTGGCTGAAGCTCCTCAATGTGGGCATGTGTTTTGGTGATTATTCTGCCCTCCATGTCGGTGTATGAAATATTTACCGAGTGGGTATGCACAAAAATAAAAATCAAGCCGTATTTTTCGGCGCAAAATCGCAGCAAGGTGCCTTTTCTGCCAACACGGTCAACCGTTTCGGTGCCGCTTTCAGTAATCAGACCCACATCCAGAAGATATGAGGTTATATTGGTCAGCGATGCAACCGAGAGCCCCGTTTCATGTGCAATTTGCGGCCTTGCCGCACCGGGATTTCGTCTTATATAATTGAGAACCCTGAGTCGGTTCATTTTTTGTATCAGCTGTGAATTTCCTACTGCTTTATTCATTGGTAATGCCTCTTTTTTTCCGTTACTACTGGTTAACCGCCAAGATAATCAATTGCCGCAAGAGCGGCTACGCTTCCATCACCAACTGCTGTTGTGAGCTGACGGACGGTTTTATTGCGGCAATCTCCGGCAACAAAAACACCTTCAAGGTTGGTGCGGCAATTCTCGTCTGCCGCAACGTATCCGCCTTCGTTCAATGTGATTATGTCTCTGAAGATTTCGCATTGGGGAATCTGTCCCACAGCAACAAATGCACCGTCAACGTCAATGGTTCTTTTTTCACCGGTATTGACATTAACCAGATTGATGCTTTTGAGACCCTCTTCGGCAACAAATTTTTCAACCGTGGTTTCAAGAACAAGCTCAATATTGCTTTTTGACTTTAATGCACGAACAAGGCGGTTTTCGGCACGAAATTCATTTCGGCGGTGAATGAGATATACCTTTTGGGCAATATCTGAAAGATAAATAGCGTCCTCAACTGCTGTATTTCCGCCACCGATAACTGCAACAATCCGATTTTTGTAAAAAGATCCGTCACACACCGCACAAAAGGAAATTCCTTTGCCGATGAGCTCGTCCTCACCCTCGGCACCGAGTCTACGGTTTTTAACGCCTGTTGCGATGATTACGCTTCTTCCTTCATATCTGTCAAGGTCTGTTACAACGGTTTTGGGGTTTCCGTCAATAATTTCAACAACTTCTTCGTATTCAATTCTGCCGCCAAGGGCATCAACCTGAGCCGCAAGGTTCTCTGCAAACTCAGCGCCGCTCATTTTCATTGTGCCGGGAAAGTTTTCCACCTCACCCGAAAGGGCAATCTGTCCGCCCAGACCCAGCTTTTCAATAACAACAACCGACTTTTCGGCACGTAGTGCATAAAGTGCTGCGGTAAGTCCGGCAGGACCGCCGCCGATTATGATAACATCATACATATTTTTCATCTCCATACAAAATTGTAGGGGTCGATGTCCTCATCGACCCGTATCGGGCGGATGTGGGCATCCGCCCCTACAAAATCCACAAATCTATTTTTAACCTCTTGCGCTGTCAATATACTTTCTGATTTCCGAGACACCGGCAAATCTGTCAAACGCATTGCCCTTTGCCGCAATCAGGGTTGGAGCCTGCTTTACGCCGTATGCTTCGGTGAGAGCTGTTTCGTCCTCGGCATCAATAATGTTGTATTTGATGCCGTTCTTGTCAAGTACCGCCTTTGCCGCATTGCAGTTGGGGCAGGTTTTTGTTGTGAAGAGCATTATTTCTGCATCACCTTCGCAGGTGCATTCGCAAGCTGATTCATCAGCTTTTTCGGCAGGAACACCGCTTCTTTTGAGAACCGAATTTTCTATGTCATAGAGCTTTCTGTCCTTGTATTCCTGAGATTTACCGTCATTCCAGTTGCGAACAGGACGATAATAGCCTGTGATGCGGCTGTAAACCTCTGTTCTGCCGCCGCATATGGGGCATTTTTCCTGCTCACCGATAAGATAGCCATGGTCTTTACATACAGAATATGTGGGAGACAGGGTGTAGTAAGGCAACTGATAGTTTTCGGCAATCTTTCTTACAAGATTTGCTGCAGCCTTCCAGTCAGGAAGCTTTTCGCCAAGGAATGCATGGAAAACAGTTCCTGATGTGTAAAGTGTCTGAAGTTCATCCTGAATGTCAAGAGCATCAAATATATCTGAAGTATAGCCAACGGGAAGGTGAGAGCTGTTGGTGTAATAAGGTGTTTCGCCTTCCTTTGCCGCTGTGATAATTTCGGGATACTTCTTTCTGTCGTGCTTTGCAAAACGGTATGTTGTGGATTCGGCAGGAGTTGCTTCGAGGTTGTAAAGGTCACCGTACTTTTCCTGATAATCCGAAAGTCTTTCACGCATATGGTTGAGAACCTTTTTGGTAAATTCCTGAGTTGCAGCAGTGGTCATATCGCCGCCAAGCCATTTTGCATTGAGACCAACTTCGTTCATACCGGTGAGACCGATTGTTGAGAAGTGGTTGGCAAAAGTACCCAGATATCTTTTTGTGTAAGGATAAAGACCTTCTTCAAGGAGCTTTGTGATAACTTCACGCTT
>JAFSDN010000056.1 GCA_017436245.1 Clostridia bacterium | reverse complement strand
TTCAACTTCACATTCCCTGAGAACACCCTTCTTTTCAAGCTGCATTGCAAGGTTAAGGCCTGTCTGACCTCCGATGCCGGGAACAATTGCATCCGGTCTTTCGTGACGAATGATTTTTGCAATGTATTCAAGTGTGAGAGGTTCCATGTAAACCTTGTCAGCGATGGTTGTATCAGTCATGATTGTTGCAGGGTTTGAGTTTGCGAGGATAACTTCATAGCCTTCTTCTTTGAGAGCCAGGCAGGCTTGTGTTCCTGCGTAGTCAAACTCGGCAGCCTGACCAATAACAATAGGGCCCGAGCCGATGATGAGAATTTTTTTGAGATCTGTTCTTTTTGCCATTTTTCCTTTACCTCCTGAATATGTTTACGATTTCTGCCATGCGATTTGACCGTTGGAAATTGTCATAAGACATTCGCCAAAGACCTGAGCACCCTCAAAGGGAGTGCTTTTTCCCATGGACAGAAAGCAATTTGAATCTATTTTATATGACGAATCAAGGTCAAAGACCGTGAGATTTGCCGATTTTCCTTCTTCAAGCTCAACGCCGATACCAAAACGACTGCACGGATTGTCATGAAGAAGTTCAATCAATTTTTCCAGAGAGATTATATTTGTCTTCACCAGATTTGTATATAGTACGGGAAAAGCCGTTTCAATACCCACTACACCCATGAGACTGTCCTTCAGCCCCTTGCTTTTTTCCTCAGCGGAGTGGGGAGCGTGGTCTGTTGCTATCATATCAATTGTGCCGTCTTTGATTCCGTCAATTAAGGCAAGTCTGTCTTCTTCGCTACGGATGGGAGGATTCATTTTAAAACGTCCGTCTTCCTGAAGGTCTGCATCCGAAAAAACAAGGTAATGGGGTCCGGTTTCGCAGGTAACATCAAGACCTTCTTTTTTTGCCTGACGGATAAGTTCAACACTTTCCTTTGTTGAAATGTGGCACACATGATAAGCACAGCCTGTTTCTCGCACAAGCTCAAGGTCACGTTTTATCTGACCCCATTCGCTTTCCGAGCATATGCCCTTATGACCGTGCTCTTTTGCATATTCTCCGTCATGAATGTAGCCGCCGCGGAGGAGGGTGTTATCCTCACAGTGTGCCGAGATTATTTTACCCAAAGCCTTCGCTTTTTTCATTGCTTCAAGCATCATTTCGTCCCTTTGAACGCCTTTGCCGTCATCCGTAAAGCCTGCAACATAGGGAGCCATGGAATCCATATCAGACAATTCCTCGCCAAGGCTGCCTTTTGTGATTGTTCCAAAAGGGTGTACATCAATCACAGCAGATTTTTTTATGGCATCAAGCTGGACTTTAAGGTTTTCTGCCGAGTCAGGTGCAGGTTTCAGATTGGGCATGGAGCATACTGCTGTGTATCCCCCATGTGCTGCTGCCTTTGTGCCGGTTTCGATATTTTCTTTATATGAAAAACCCGGCTCTCTCAGATGTACGTGAACATCTGTAAAACCGGGGAAAATAAATTTACCGTCAAAGGGAATAACCTGAAAATCAAAAAAAAGAGGACTGTGTTCAAAGGTGACTGTACCGTCAACAATGAATACATCCTTCTTGGTGAACTCTTTATTAACATAAACCATTGCGTCTTTTAAAATACAGTTCATGGTGGTTTCCTTTCTGACATTTTCATATATTTTATCACTTTTTAACCGCTCTGTCAATAGAAATTTGACAGAAAAATTAAAGTATTTTATATTGTTACCCATAATAATAAATTATATTATATATTAATAATGTAGGTTCAGGAAATATTATATATGTCAATAGCTAAGTATTAACAAAACGAAAGCAAAAGAAAAGATAAAACGATATAAAAGAAAAGAAAAAGTTGAATAAATTTATAAAATACTATTGACATTCGAAGAAATTTGTATATAATTATATGTGGAAATAATGATTGGTGAATCGTAATTTGCCAATGAAAAATTAAAGAAAAGAGGTTTTTACTATGAGTAAGGATTGGGCAAGAATGGATCTTGCAACTGTTCCCAATATGGTATCCGAAACTGTTCCGGGTCCCAAATCAATTGAGTATCATGAAAGATGTGCTAAGTACTTCAAGGGTTATTCAAGCCAGGTTAAGCTGTTCCCTGTTTCTTTTGAATCGGGTTATGGCTATACTCTCAAAGACGTTGACGGCAATACATATCTTGACTTCTCATCAGGTATCTATGTAACAGGTCTTGGTCATTGTCATCCAAAAATCAGTGAAGCCGTTGCTTTCCATGCAAAGAACCTTATGAACTGCCATGACTTCACAACAAAGGTAAAGATGGAACTTATTGAAAAGCTCCATGAAATCACAGGCGGACGTTTTGGCGGCTTCCAGCTTTATGATTCAGGTACAACAGCTGTTGAGGCAGGTCTTCGTTGCGCTCGTGCTGCAACAGGCAAGCAGGAATTTATTTCATTCTTCAGAGATTTCCACGGTAAGACATACGGTGCAAACTCACTTGCGGTAGTTGGCCCCGATACACATATGAGAGCTCCCGGATTTATGCTTGTTCCCAGACCCAATCCCTACCGTGACTTCTTTGGCAGAAGCGAAGAGGAAGCATGGAAGGATTCTTCACCATATATCAATATGATTGAAGGTATGCTTGACAACGCTTGTGCTTGCGGCGGTAAGAATGTTGCAGCCATCGTGCTTGAACCTGTTCAGGGTTGGGGCGGCTCAATTATTCCTCCTGCAGATTTCCTTCCTGCACTTCGTGAACTTTGTAACAAGAGAGGAATCCTTCTCTTTGCTGATGAAGTTCTCAACTGTATGGCAAGAACAGGTAAGTACCTTGCTATGGATCACTGGAATGTTACAGCTGACATTACAACTCTCGGTAAGGGCTTTGGTAACGGATTCCCTGTTACAGCTATGGCTGTTTCAAAGGACCTTGCTCCCGCAATCGAAAAGATTTCGGCTTCATCAAGTTACGGCGGCAACCCCATGGCTTGTGCTGCTGCTCTTGAATCAATCAAGGTTATCGAAGAAGAACAGCTCAACGAACGCAGTGCTCACCTTGGTGAAATTATGCTCAAGAAGATGAACGAAATGAAGGCAGCTCATCCCATTATTGGTGATGTTCGTGCTCTTGGTTGTCTCCAGGCTATTGAAATCGTTAAGGACCGTGACACAAAAGAACCTTTTGCAGAAGCAGGTACAATGATTTACCAGAAGGCATTCGAAAAGGGTCTTGCTTGGGTACCGTCAGGTCATATTCTCCGTATGTCACCTCCTATGATTCTGGACGACGAAGCAGCGCTCAAGGGGCTCGAAATCATCGAAGAAGCAATTGCAGAAACAGAAAAGCACTTCGGTTATTAATCAATAACTTTACAAACATAGGGCCATTGCAGGGCAATCCTGCAATAGCCTTTTGTTAAATCAAAACATACTGAAAGGAAATTTAAACATGAAAACTGTTAGATTTGGTCTTATCGGCTGTGGTCTTATGGCAAGAGAATTTGCATCAGCTGCAGCACGTTGGTGTCATCTCACCGAAGATGTTCCAAAGCCTGAAATTGTTGGTATCTGCTCGGTTGTTCCCAAGGAAATGGAATGGTTTCAGAAGAACTTTCCTGAAATTAAGTATTCTGTTGCAGACTACAAGGAACTTCTTGACAAGGATGATATTGATGCAATTTACTGTGCTGTTCCCCATAATCTCCATGAACAGTTCTATATTGATATAATCAAAAGCGGAAAGGCTCTTCTTGGTGAAAAGCCCTTTGGTATTGATAAGAAGGCAAATGAAAATATTCTTGCCGCACTCAAGGAAAATCCCGACACTTTTGTTCGTTGCTGCAGTGAATTCCCTTATTATCCTGCAATGCAAACCATGATAAACTGGTACAAGGAAGGTAAGTTTGGCAAGGTTCTTGAAATCCATTGCGGATTCAACCATTGCAGTGATATGGATGTAAATAAGCCAATCAACTGGAAGCGTATGGTTAAATTCAACGGCGAATACGGCTGTCTTGGTGACCTTGGTATCCATACTCAGCACGTTCCATTCCGTCTTGGCTTCAAACCCAAAACTGTCAGAGCTCATTTCAGCAACATCATTAAGGAACGTCCTGACGGCAAGGGTGGTATGGCAGTTTGTGATACATTTGATAACTGCACAATCTTCTGCACAACCCTCAATACAGACGGTGACGAAATTCCCATGACATTTGAAACAAAGCGTATGGCTCCCGGTTCAACAAACCGTTGGTTCTTTGAAATTTACGGAACAGAATGTAGCGCAAAGTTCACAAGTGACGATGCAAATGCATTCCATTATACATCATCATGGGGCAAGGAGCAGTCATGGAACCGAATTATTATCGGATATAAGCCTATGATTCCCACAATCACAGGTCCCATTTTTGAGTTTGGATTTACAGACGCAATTCAGCAGCAGATTGCAGCATTTATGCTTGAATATTCAGGTGTTGAAGTTCCCTTTGGACTCTTTACTCCCGAAGAAACAGCTCTCTCGCACACTCTTGCAACAGCGGCACTAAAGTCTTTCTACAATAAGACGGTTGAAATTATTGACTAAATACGCGCAAAAAGGGCTGTTGCGTTAAAGCAAAGTTGCACAACATGATTGTCATTCTGAGCGTAGCCGCAAGGCGAAGTCGAAGAATCTTTATTTCTCAGACCCTTCGCTTACGCTCAGGGTGACAATTTTTGTTAATTTACATAATAACTTTACTTAATGTAAAAGTTCTTTTTTGAAATCCCAAAAAAACACAGAAAAATAAAAAAAATTCTGCAAAATCAGTTGACTTTTTTTGGTTTTTGCTGTATTATAAGAGTGTAAAAAGTATATTGCAATAACTTGATAATCAAATGCTGAATGTTGGGTTATTGATCAAGGAGGAAGATAAAATGTTAGTTAACATGAATGAAGTTCTCAGACCTGCAAAAAAAGGTCATTATGCTGTTGGTCTTTTTAATGCTGTAAATCTGGAACTTGCACGTGGTATTATTGCTGCTGCCGAGTCAACAAGATCACCGGTTATTATGGGTTCTGCAGAAATTCTGCTTCCATACGGTCCTCTGGAGGAAATTTCATATTATTTGATTCCTATGGCAAAGAAAGCATCTGTTCCGGTTGTTGTTCATCTTGACCATGGTCTTACATATGACACTTGTGTGAAGGCTTTGAAACTGGGCTTCAGTTCTGTTATGTATGACTGCTCAACAGACTCATACGAAGAAAATGTCCGCAAGGTGAAGGAAATGGCAGATATTGCCCATTCTTACGGTGCAACAATCGAAGGTGAGCTTGGTCACGTTGGCGATAACGAAGGTTCAGCAGAGGGAAGTGACCATATGGCAGACCCATCTGCGTTCTTTACCGACCCCGCTCTTGCAAAGGATTTTGTTGACAAGACCGGTGTTGATGCACTTGCCATCGCTGTTGGTAATGCTCACGGTGCTTATAAGCTGCCCCCGAAACTTGATTTTGAAAGAATCAGAACAATTGCAAAGACAGTTGATGTTCCACTTGTTCTCCACGGCGGTTCAGGTCTTACTGACAATGATTTTCGTCAGGCAATCAAGGACGGTATCAGCAAGGTTAACATCTTTACGGATATTAACGTTGCGGCTGTTGAGGCTGAATTCAAGAAGTTCTCTGATATGAACAAGGGTATTATTGACCTTATTCCTGCGGCTGTTGAAGCAGTAAAGTTGGCAACAATGGAAAAAATGAAGCTGTTCAGCAGTGACGGCAAGGCTGATTGCGGCAGAAGTACAGGCTTGTCAAATGATGATCTTGAAAAGATTACAAAGCTTGTTGCTGAAGAAGTTGCAAAATATCTCAAAAAATAACGAATAATAAGGTTTTAATAAAAAAAAACACTTGACAACAGCGCTTAATGGTGCTATAATGACTCTATTATTTCTAAAAGCTGTGACGAAGAAGGTACGAGGCATGATTGCTTTAAGAGAGTCGGTGGTTGGTGTGAACCGATAGAGTCTGCTTCAATGTGCCCCTCACTTCCGAGCTGAAGGTCAGAAAGCGGTTATGCTGTGAGTAGATACCTTTCGTGATTGCTGCGTTAAGGCATGAGGATTGTTGGATCCCGATGAGTGGCGGAGGCGAGCTTCGCAATTTGAGTGGTACCGCGAGTGTTTTGCACCCGTCTCAAAGTCTTTTTGAGATGGGTGTTTTTATTTGTAAAGGAAGAATGTGTTATGAATTATAAGAGAATTACCCTTCTTGCCGGTCATTACGGAAGCGGCAAAACCAATATTGCAGTTAATATGGCATTCCGGCTGAAAAAAGATTATGAAAAAGTTGCAATTGCGGAT
Source organism: Clostridia bacterium (assembly GCA_017436245.1). Taxonomy (GTDB): domain Bacteria; phylum Bacillota; class Clostridia; order Monoglobales; family Monoglobaceae; genus SIG440. The sequence goes on along the minus strand of JAFSDN010000056.1, from coordinate 42,937 downwards.
ATAGATATTGTCAACCCTTATTTCAGAACAAAGGACAGTCAGACAGAGCTTGAAGCAAATGGGATAAAGCTCATATGCTCCGAATACGCAAATTCAAATGTTGATATTCCTGCCCTTCCTCAGGAAATCTATTCTGTTATTGACAATAAGGAAGTTATGGCTGTGGTTGATATTGGCGGTGATGACAGAGGCGCTTATGCTTTGGGACGGTATGCACCAGGAATTATTGAAGAAGGCAACTACGATATGCTTTTTGTGGTGAACAAGTTCCGACCGCTTACACCCGATGCCCGGTCAACGGTTGAAATTATGCACGAGATTGAAGCAGCAGGGAAAATTAAATTTACGGGGATAATAAATAATTCCAATATAGGTAATGAAACAACAGCAGATGATGTTTTGGATTCGCTGAACTATGCAGATGAAATTTCACGCATTGCGTGCTTGCCCGTTGTTATGACAACGGTTATGGCTGAACTTTTTGATGCATTGGACGGTAAAATTCCCAACTTGTTTGCATTAAAATTACAAAAAAAGTTAAGTTAAAGGAGATGTTATACTATGGCAAAGCTTACTTTCAAAACAGATAACTGCAAGGGCTGCGGACTTTGTGTTGATGCTTGTCCCAAATCCGTTCTGATTCTTGCAAAAGACAAAATCAACAAAAAAGGTCATCATCCGGTTGAGGCTGCAAAGCCTGACGATTGCATAGGTTGTGCGTTTTGTGCAACAATGTGTCCGGATTGCATTATAACAGTAGAAAGGTAGGTACATAAAATGGCAGATAAAGTTTTGATGAAAGGCAACGAGGCTATTGCCGAAGCTGCTATTATTGCAGGATGCCGTCACTATTTCGGTTATCCTATCACTCCACAGACGGAAATTGCCGCATACATGGCAAAAAGAATGCCCAAAATCGGCGGCACATTCCTTCAGGCAGAAAGCGAAATTGCCGCAATCAATATGGTATACGGCGTTTCATCAACAGGAAAAAGGGTTATGACTTCCTCTTCAAGCCCCGGTATTTCCCTGAAGGGCGAGGGCCTTTCATACTTAGCAGGTGCAGACCTTCCGGCTCTTGTTATAAACGTTCAGCGTGGCGGCCCCGGTCTTGGTGGTATTCAGCCTTCACAGTCTGACTATTTTCAGGCAACAAAGGGTGGCGCGCACGGCGACTTCCGTATGATTGTTCTTGCACCAAGTTCGGTTCAGGAAATGGCTGATATGACCGTTAAGGGCTTTGACCTTGCCGACAAGTACAGAATGACAGCAATGGTTCTTGCTGACGGTACAATGGGTCAGATGATGGAGCCTGTTTCACTTGATTACGAAATCGGAGCACCGGTTGAAAAGCCATGGGCAACAACCGGTACAAAAATGGAAAGACCTCACAATATTGTAAACTCTCTGTTCCTTGTTCCCGATGAGCTTGAAAAGTCAAACTTTGAGAGATTTGAAAGATATAAGTACATTGAAGAAAATGAATGTATGTATGAGGAATATATGATGGACGATGCAGAAATTTGCGTTACTGCCTTTGGTATTGCCGCACGTGTTTCAAAGAATGCAATCAATGCCGCACGTGAAATGGGTATCAAGGTTGGTCTTATCCGTCCAATCACACTCTGGCCTTTCCCTGTTGCTCCTTACAGAAAGGCGGCTGACAAGGTGAAAGAAATCATTTCTGTTGAACTTTCAATGGGTCAGATGATTGAAGATGTTAAGCTTGCATCAGAATGCAAGGTTCCCGTTACACTCTGCAACCGTGTGGGCGGTATGATCCCCTCACCTGAGCAGGTGCTTGACGCTATTAAAAATGCAGCAAACGGAGGTGCAAAATAATGGTAGTATTTGAAAAACCAAAGGCTCTGGCTGATGTCCAGATGCACTATTGCCCCGGCTGTACACACGGTATTGTTCACCGTCTTGTGGCTGAGGTTATTGACGAGCTTGGTATTGAAGGCAGAACAATCGGTATTGCTCCGGTTGGATGCTCGGTTATGGCTTACAACTATTTTAACTGTGATATGATTGAAGCGGCTCACGGACGTGCGCCGGCTGTTGCAACGGGCGTAAAGCGTTCGGACCCCGAAAATAACATTGTATTTACATATCAGGGCGACGGCGACCTTGCTTCAATCGGTATGGCTGAAACTGTTCACAGTGCTGCAAGAAATGAAAATATCACAATCATTTTCATTAACAACGCAATTTACGGCATGACAGGCGGTCAGATGGCTCCGACATCACTTCCCGGTCAGGTTACACAGACTTCACCCTACGGACGTGACACAGATGCATGCGGCTTCCCCATCAGAGTTTGTGAAATGCTTTCAACTCTGGACGGTCCTGAATATCTTGAAAGAGTTACCGTTAACAATGTAAAGAATGTTAAAAATGCAAAGAAAGCAATCAAAAAGGCTTTCCAGAATCAGATTGACGGCAAAGGCTTCTCACTTGTTGAGGTTGTTTCAAGCTGTCCCACAAACTGGGGTATGACTCCTCAGGATGCACTCAAGTGGATTGATGAAAAAATGCTTCCTTATTATCCTCTTGGTGTTTACAAAGACAGATCAGCGGCAGCAGAAAAGGAGGAGAAATAAATGAGTGCAACACAGATGTTGATTGCCGGATTCGGCGGTCAGGGTATTCTTTTTACGGGTAAGTTTCTTGCGTACAAGGGTCTTGTTGAAGGCAAGGAAGTCAGCTGGCTTCCCTCATACGGTCCTGAAATGAGAGGCGGTACTGCAAGCTGCAGCGTAATTCTCAGTGATGAGCCTGTTGGTTCTCCCATTGTTTCAACTCCCGATGTTCTTGTTGCAATGAATCTTCCCTCACTTGATAAATACGAAGATTCAGTTGCTCCCGGTGGAATTATCATTGTTGACTCAACCTTGATTGAAAGAGAAGTTAAGCGTGACGATGTTACGGTTTATTATGTTCCCGCAACAAAGCTTGCGTCAGACAACGAAATGCCCACACTTGCTAATATGATTATTGCAGGCAAACTTTTGAAAGCTACCGACAGCTTCACCGACGAAGGTGTTGATGCGGCACTTAAAAAGGTTATTTCGGCAAAGCGTGCCGACATGCTTGATGTAAACAAAAAGGCAATGCAGATTGGCGCAGATTGCTAAAAACTGATTTATAAGGAGATTATCTGAAATGGAAATCAAAATTACAAAAACAGCTTGCCCCAAGGTAAAGCCCGACAGCTCGGAACTTGGATTCGGTAAGATTTTTACAGACCATATGTTTATTATGGACTATTCAAGAGAAAAGGGCTGGTATGATGCAAGAATAGTACCCTTTGGTCCTTTTGAAATTCATCCTGCATCAACCGTGCTCCATTACGGTTCTGAGATTTTTGAAGGTCTCAAGGCATACCGCCGTGAAGACGGAAGAGTTCAGATGTTCAGACCAATTGAAAATATTCGCAGAATGAACAACTCGGCAGAAAGACTTTGCCTCCCTCAGATTGATGAGGAAATGGCAATGGAAATTCTCAAAACATTTGTTAAGTGTGAGGAAGACTGGACACCATCCGCTCCGGGAACATCACTTTATCTCCGTCCTTTTATGTACGGAAATGATGAAACCCTTGGCGTTCATGCGGTTCATAATGCAAGATTTATGATTATTGCATCTCCCGTTGGAAGCTACTATAAAGAGGGTATCAATCCTGTTAAAATTATGATTGAGGATCAGGATGTGCGTGCTGTTCGCGGCGGTACCGGTTATGCAAAGTGCGGCGGAAACTATGCCGCAAGTAACCGTGCAGGCGAAAGAGCTGAACAAAAGGGCTATTCTCAGGTTCTCTGGCTTGACGGTGTTGAAAGAAAATATATTGAAGAAGTTGGCGCAATGAACGTTATGTTCAAAATCAATGGCGAAGTTGTGACTCCGGCGCTGACAGGCTCAATCCTTCCCGGTATTACAAGAAAATCATGCATTGAAGTTCTCAAGAGTGAGGGCTACAAGGTTTCAGAACGCTTACTCAGCATTGACGAGCTTGAAGCTGCAATGGCTGACGGCACTCTGGAAGAAGCATGGGGCTGTGGCACTGCCGCAGTTGTATCACCCATCGGTGAGCTGAGCTATAAGGGTGAAATATTCACCGTTAACGAAGGTAAAATCGGTGAAGTTACTCAGAAGCTGTATGATACGCTCACAGGAATTCAGTGGGGTAAGATTGAAGATAAATTCGGTTGGATTTGTCCTTTGGACTAATTATTATTTTATTGGAGGAAACGAGAAATGAAAAATGTAAATGTTGCGGATATGACTCTTTGCCGTAATAACGGACTGAGCTTTAAAGAAAAAATAGAAATCGTGAGACAGCTTGAAAAACTAAATGTTTCTGCAATTGAACTACCTGCAATTGAGAATAAGAAGAGCGATATTCTATTTGTCCGCACAATTTCTTCATTTGTTGAGGGCAGTACGGTATCGGTTTCGGCAGGTATGAGCGAAGAAGGCGTTGATTTTGCACTTGAAGCTCTCTCTGCAGCAAAGAGACCCCGTGTTCGTATTGAACTGCCTGTTTCTCCTGTTGGTATGGAGTATACATGCCACAAAAAAGCACCAAAAATGGTTGAACTGGTTTCAGCGATGGTGTCAAAGGCAAAGGCATCCTGTGAGGATGTTGAGTTCTGTGCCGTTGATGCAACCAGAGCCGAAGAACAGGTTCTTACGGATATTATAAAAGCGGCAGTTTCAAAGGGAGCGACTTTTGTTACTGTTTGTGATTCAGCAGGCGAAATGATGCCCGATGAATTTGCAGGCTTTGTTGATGATTTAAGGACAAAAATTCCCGAGCTTTCAAAGGTGAAGCTGGGTGTTTCATGCGAGAACAAAAACGGAATGGCAAATGCTGCAGCGGTGATGACGGTCAGAGATAGTGCGGATACTGTTAAAACCACGGTTTCGAAGGATGCTGTTTCTCTTGAAAGATTTGCTCAGACAGTGAAAAATTGCGGTGCAGACTGCGGTCTTTCAACGGATTTGAAGTATACTGAGCTTACTCGTATTATCCGTCAGATTTCCAGAATTCTTGGGGATACAGATGTTACATCAACATCTGATTTTGCCGAAAAGTTTGACGAAAGTCTGATTATTCTTGACAAGAGTGATGACGTTAATGCAGTTGACGCTTTGACGCAAAAGCTGGGTTATGACCTGAATGAAGAGGACACCGAAAAAGTTTATAATGAATTTAAAAAGCTTGCCGAAAAGAAGGATAAGGTAAGTGCAAAGGAGCTTGATGCAATTGTTGCGGCAGTTGCCCTCCAGGTTCCGCCCACTTATGAGCTTATCAGCTATGTTATCAACACAGGAAATATTATAACTGCTTCAGCTCAGATAAAGCTGTTCAAAACAAACAGCGGAGAGGTGGAGGGCGTTGCAATGGGTGACGGACCCATTGATGCGGCTTTCCGTGCAATTGAACAGATTACGGGTAATCATTATGAGCTTGATGATTTCCAGATTCAGTCTGTAACCGAAGGTAAGGAAGCTATGGGCTCTGCACTGGTGAAGCTCCGTCATGGAGGCAGACTTTATTCAGGCAGTGGTATTTCAACCGATATTATAGGTGCAAGTCTCAAGGCGTATCTTGGGGCTGTTAATAAGATTGTGTACGAGGAGGCGTAAAGGATGAAATTATCATTTTCAACAAAAGGCTGGCACGGTCATTCGTTTGATGATTTCTGCCGTATTGCAAAGGATATGAAATTTGAGGGCATTGAGCTCCATAATATTCATAATCCTTTATTCACAGAAAAAGACGGTGCGTTTTATAACTATGCTGCGGCTGCAACAGTTCGGCATCTTTATGAAATTAAACTTACAATCCCTTGTATTGATACACTCTGCGATTGCGCTGATGCTTCAAAAAAAGATGAAGCATTGAATGAAATAAACAGTTGCATAACCATTGCAACAAATCTGAAAATTTCAAATGTCAGAATTAAAGCTATCGGAACAGAAATTCAAAAGGATGCGGCAATTGAGTCTGTAAAAGATATTCTTTCCGAGGTTGTGCCCGTGGCTGAAAAGAACGGTGTAACACTTCTTATACAGACAACAGGTATTTTTGCTGACACCGAAGATCTTCGTAACATTCTGATTGACTTTGCAACAGATAATCTTGCGGCTCTTTGGGATATGAATTCATCGTATTTTGACGGCAAGGAGCATCCGGAACAAACAATCACAAATCTTGGTGCTTATGTTCGCCATGTTCACATTAAGGATGCTCAGACAACCGAAACAGGCAAGGAATACTGCCTTATCGGCGAGGGTGAGCTCCCAATTGGCGAAATGATGGCGGCACTTCGTTCGGTTAACTATGATGGATTTATTTCGCTTGAATGGCATCCGGACTGGTGTGAAGAGCTTGACGACCTTGAAATCATCTTTGCACATTTTGTAAACTACATGAAGCAGTACAGTGATCCTGCAAAGAATGTTTCGGCACTTTATTCAAACAAAACGCACACAGGAAAGTTTGTCTGGAAAAAGGAGGCGCTTATTGACTGCACCTTCCCACAGGTTCTTGACCGTATGGTTGAGGAATTTCCCGACCAGTATGCTTTCAAATATACAACCCTTGACTACACAAGAACATACAGTGAATTCCGTGATGACGTGGATGAATTTGCACGGGCTCTTGTTGCTATGGGTGTAAAAGCTGGCACACACGTTGCTGTCTGGGCAACAAATGTTCCACAGTGGTACATCGCCTTTTGGGCGACAACAAAAATCGGAGCTGTGCTTGTGACGGTGAATACTGCTTATAAGATTCACGAAGCTGAATATCTTTTCAAACAGTCAGACACACACACCTTGATTATGATTGAGAATTACCGTGATTCCAATTACTCGCAGATTATGGCTGAACTCTGTCCCGAGCTTGAAAACCTCAAGCCCGGTGAACAGCTTCATGCAAAAAGACTGCCCTTCTTGCGTAATATTATTACGGTTGGCTTCAAACAGAAGGGTTGTATCGAATGGGAAGATGCGGTTGCCATGTCTTCAAAGGTACCCGTTGAAACGGTTTACCGTATGGCGGCAGAGGTTGACAAGGATGATGTTTGCAATATGCAGTACACATCTGGCACGACCGGCTTCCCCAAGGGTGTTATGCTGACACACTATAATGTTGTAAACAACGGTAAATGTATCGGCGACCGCATGGATTTGTCCACGGCTGACAGGATGATGATTCAGGTTCCCATGTTCCATTGCTTTGGTATGGTGCTTGCAATGACTGCATCAATGACACATGGCGTGACCTTATTTCCACTCCCGTATTTTTCACCCAAGCCTGCACTTGCCTGCATTAACCGCGAACACATAACTGCATTCCACGGTGTTCCCACAATGTTTATTGCTTTACTTGAGCATGAGGATTTTGAAAAAACCGATTTTTCATATATGCGTACGGGAATAATGGCAGGAAGCCCCTGTCCAATTTCAGCAATGCAGGACGTGGTGAACAAAATGAATATGAAGGAAATCACCATTGTATACGGTCAGACAGAGGCTTCGCCCGGATGTACAATGAGTTCAACTGATGACCCCATTGAAGTTCGTGTTGCAACGGTCGGCAGAGCGCTTCCTGAAATTGAATGTAAGATTGTTGACCCCGAAACAGGCATCGAGTGTCCTGTTGGCGTGAATGGTGAGTTTGTTGCCCGTGGCTACAATATCATGAAGGGTTATTACAAAATGCCAAAGGCAACAGCGGCGGCAATTGATAAGGATGGATGGTTGCATACCGGCGACCTTGCCTGCAAGACCGAGGACGGAAACTACAAGATTACCGGACGTCTCAAGGATATGATTATCCGTGGCGGTGAAAATATTTATCCCAAGGAAATTGAAGAATTTATTTACACACATCCGTCTGTCAGTGATGTTCAGGTTATTGGTGTGCCTGACGAACAGTACGGCGAGGAAATTATGGCATGTATAATTCTGAAAGATGGCGAATCAATGACCGAAAAGGAAATGAAGGATTATATCTTAGCTCATATGGCAAAACACAAGGTTCCGAGGTATATTGACTTTGTTGATTCATTCCCCATGAATGCGGCAGGAAAGATTCTCAAATATAAAATGCGTGAAGATGCAGTTGTGAAGCTGGGCCTTCAAAAGGCAGACAGTGTGGTAACGGCATAATGAAAAACAATTACTATATTATTGATACACATTGCCATATTTACCCCGAAAAGATTGCCTCAAAGGCTGTTGCGGCAACTGATAAGTTCTATGATGCCAAATCTTTTGGCAAAGGAACAACAGCTGATTTAAAGGAATCCTGCATCAGATTTGGTGTTGACCATGCACTTGTTCAGTCTGTTGCAACAACTCCGCATCAGGTCAGGAGCATAAATGAATTTATTTCGGCAGAAGTAAAGTCAGCCGACGGTTTTTTTACGGGTCTTGGAACAATTCATCCCGAAAGTGAAGACATGAAGGGCGATATTGAACATCTTATTGCCCTTGGACTTAAAGGAGTCAAAATTCACCCTGACATTCAAAGATTCAAGCTTGATGATTACAGACTTCTGAAAGCCTATGAGATTTGTGAAGAAAAAAATCTCCCGATTCTTATTCACACGGGTGATAACAGATATGATTATTCAAACCCAAACAGAATGTTACCCATTCTTGAAACTTACACCAAACTGACGGTCATCGGTGCACACTTGGGAGGCTGGTCAATCTGGGATTCTGCCTGTGAAAGCTATGCCGGACTTCCAAACTTTTATGTTGACTGCTCATCCAGCTTTTACTGGATTGACAAGAAGACGGCAAAGGATGTTATAAGCCGTTATGGTGCCGACAAGGTTATGTTTGCAACAGATTATCCCATGTGGTCGGCAGAAAAGGAGCTTGACTACTTCTTTGATTTGGGCTTCAGCCAAGAGGAATATACAAAAATGCTCAGCGGCAACGCAAAAAAACTTTTTAATTTATAAAGCGATAAAAGACTTTTCAGAAATGAGGGGTCTTTTTTGTTTGATTTAAGTTGTATTTGGGGACAATATTTTTGAGGTGATTTAATGAAAATTATCAGATACATCAACGGTCAAAAGACCGAAAAGAAAGACTTCCCCGAAACAAAGATTGTAAATGAGACAATTTCAAACACAATCAGTTCTGTTAACAAGCGTAACTATTTTGTAAATAAAGGAATGAACGCATCTGATGAATAAAATTGCGGCAATATACATCAGAGTTTCAACAGATGCACAACGTGAAGAAGGCTATTCCATTGATGCTCAAAAGGAAATGCTCACAGCCTACTGTGTTTCAAAGTCAATAAAAAATTATGAATACTATATTGATGGTGGTTTCAGCGGTAGTAATATTGATAGACCTGAGCTGAAAAGATTGATGAAGGATATTGAAGACGGAAAGGTCGGTTGTGTTCTGGTGTACAAACTTGACCGACTTTCAAGAAGTCAGAAGGACACTCTTTTCCTGATTGAGGATGTGTTTAATCCAAATAATGTTGACTTTGTTTCACTGAATGAAAGTATGGACACATCAACGCCTTTGGGACGGTTGATGCTTGGAATCCTTTCGGCGTTTGCACAGCTCGAACGCGAAAACATCAAAGAACGTACAAGCATGGGTATGAAAGAACGTGTAAAAATGGGTTACTGGATGGGAGGAGGCAGAGTCCCTTTTGGTTATGACTATGACTCAGAGCGTGGGATTCTTGTTCCAAATAAGGATGCCGAAACTGTCAGAAAAATATACGAGCTATATATAGCCGGTTATTCAACCAATTATATTGCACGTATGCTTGGACTTTCTTACGAAAAACTGGCACGTCAGATTTTGAGGCGGAAAACAAATGCCGGATTCATTTGCTTCAATAACGAAGAATACCGAGGTCTCCATGAGCCAATTATAAGTCTTGAAACCTATGAAAAGGCAATGCAGTTGATGCGAGAACGCTCAAAAACAACAAAGGCAGACAGCGGACACCTTTTGACAGGGCTTGTGAAATGCGGTTACTGCGGTGCAAAAATGAGGTATCACAAGTGGGGAAAAAGAGGTTACAAAATAATCTGTTATTCAAGGGATAAGAATAAAGCACATCTTGTTCATAATCCCCAATGTCCCAATAAGGGAATCATGGCAAAGGAGCTTGAAAACATTGTCAGGGATGATTTATTTTCATTCAGATTCAAAATTAATAATACCCAAAACCAAACAAATCCGGAATCCGTTGCTGATATTCTTGAACAAAGAGAAAAAAAGGTCAGAGATAAACTGAAAAAGCTGTATCTGCTTTTTGCTGAAAATGACAACGAGGCATTGCTTGAAGCCATAGACGAAACAAAGTCGGAGCTTGATGTGATTGAAAAGGAAATTAAAGCCGAAAAGGAACAGAACACATTGAGCGGAATAAAGACAGAAGTAAAAAAACAGCTTTCAACCCTTTCTGAAAGCTGGGATTATATGACAAACCACGAAAAGAGAAACATAATCAGAAGTTGTGTTTCAGAGATTGTGGTGGATTGCGACGATGTAAAACTTTATTACAAACTTAAGCTGTGATTTTTCCCACAAGGGACATTCATCGGCACTGCGTACGTGGAAAAACGGACGCCATGTGATGTGTCAAAATTGTCAAGAGCCTTTATCAGTCCGATGCATCCAACCTGAAACAAATCGTCAATATTCTCGTTGCGATTGCTGAATCGCTGTATAACGCTCAGAACCAGTCTTAGATTGCCGTTTATAAATTCCTGACGGGCATTTTTGTCGCCGGTCTGTATTTTTGCAAAAAGCTCCTGCTTTTGTTTTTCGTTCAGATATGGCAGCTTTGCCGTGTTCACACCGCATATTTCCACTTTGTTCAAAATGTCAATCATCCCCTCAGCAAAATTTTCTATTACAGTATTTCACCAACAGCAAAAACATATACTGAAGGTTTTTACAGAAAATTGTTTGAATATGATTTTTTACTGTTGCATATACACGTTAAAAAGAGGGGTGATTTGCATGAGGTGTAATATAAATGACTTGAAAGAAAAGGAGGTTATAAACATTGCAGACGGTGCTCGGCTTGGATTTGTGACAGATGTTGAAATTGACCTTGAGGATGGTCGGATTTTAGCGCTGATAGTTGAGGGGGCTTACCGTTTTTTTGGACTTTTTGGTAAGGCTGCCGATGTTGTTATAAAATGGGAAAATATAAACAAAATCGGCAGCGATTTTATTTTTATTAACATGATTGGTTAAAATAACACTTGTATATTATGGGAAATAATGATATAATGGTTTCATCAAAGGAGAAAAGCTATGAATTATACACTTCTTACTGATTTTTATGAAATTACAATGGCAAACGGTTATCTGAAAAACAATATGCAGAATGAAATTGCATATTTTGACTTGTTTTTCAGACGAGTTCCCGATAACGGTGGATTTGCCATAATGGCAGGTCTTGAACAAATTATTGAATATATCAACGAGTTGAATTTTTCTGACGAGGATATAGATTTTTTGCGCTCAAAGAATATGTTTTCGGATGATTTTCTTGACTATCTGAAAAGTTTCAAGTTTGAGTGCGATATATGGGCGATACCGGAAGGGACGCCTATTTTTCCCAATGAGCCTGTTATAACGGTAAGAGGTCCGCTGGTTCAGGCTCAGTTTATTGAGACAATGCTTCTTTTGATTATAAATCACCAATGCCTGATTGCAACAAAGGCGAACCGAATTGTCCGTGCGGCTGAAGGCAGACCTGTTATGGAGTTTGGGTCAAGACGTGCTCAGGGAGCAAGCGGTGCAATCTATGGGGCAAGAGCGGCATATATCGGTGGAGTTTCGGGAACTGCCTGCACAATTACCGACAAGCTGTTTGGGGTTCCCTCCCTTGGAACAATGGCTCACAGCTGGGTTCAGTCCTTTGACAGCGAATATGAGGCTTTCAAAGCGTATGCCCTTGCATATCCTGATAACTGCACCTTGCTTGTTGACACATACAATGTCCTGAATTCAGGTGTACCCAATGCCATAAAAGTCTTTGACGAGGTCCTGAAGCCCATGGGGAAAACACCAAAGGGTGTCAGAATCGACAGCGGTGACATAACATACCTTTCAAAAAAGACAAGAATGATGCTTGATGATGCAGGATATGAAGATGTTGGTATTGTGATTTCCAATTCCCTTGATGAGCATATTATCCGGGATATTCTGAAGCAGGGTGCCTGCGTCAGCTCTTTTGGTGTTGGTGAAAGACTTATTACGTCAAAATCGGAACCTGTTTTTGGCGGCGTGTATAAGCTGGTTGCCATGGAAAGGGATGGAGAGATTGTTCCCAAAATAAAGGTTAGTGAAAACGTTGCAAAAATAACAAATCCTTGCTTTAAAAAGGTATACAGACTTTTTGCCAACGAAACGGGAAAGGCCATAGCAGACGTGATTACACTTGCGGGCGAAAAAATTGACAGCTCGGCAGAATATGAGATTTTTGACCCGGAACATACCTGGAAACGCAAAAAAATATCGGATTTTACGGCTGTTGAACTGCAGGTTCCCATTTTTAAAAAGGGAGAATGTGTATATAATTCTCCTGATTTGACTGAAATACGGGCGTACTGTGAAAGGCAGCTTGAAACCATCTGGGATGAAGTTAAACGCTTTGAAAATCCTCATAAATATTATGTGGATTTGTCGGAAAAGCTATGGCATGCAAAGTATAAATTACTATCCGGTTACAGAGAATAATACAGTTTGACAGACAATGCTAAAAACTATTGTCGAATTTATTGACATTTTGGCAGAATTGAAGTATAATAAATGTCGGTTGTATGCGAAACATATATAATTGCGTAAAATTATACACTTTAAATATATTACATAAACCAAAAGGAGAAAACAAATGAAATCAACAATTGAATCTTATAACCTGGGAAGACTTGGTGTTATAGGAATGAACGGTTGTGAGGACTTCTGTTCAAAGGTGGACTATTATCTCAAAAAATTTAACAATGATGATGTGGAAAACCATGGTACATTTTTGCTTCCCCTCAAGACATCAAGATTCGGCACAGGTGAAGCAAAGGCAACCCTTCTTCATTCTGCCAGAACTTATGATGTTTATATCATAGTTGACTGCTTTAACTACGGCGAAACATATAAGATGTATGGTGTTGATATACCCATGAGTCCTGATGACCATTATCAGGATCTTAAACGTGCGATTTCGGCAATTGGCGGTAAGGCAAAGAGAATAACAGTTATCATGCCCATGCTTTATGAAGGACGTCAGCACAAACGTGCCTCACGTGAATCTCTGGACTGTGCAATGGCTCTGCAGGAGCTTTGCAATATCGGTGTTGACAATATTATTACATTTGATGCTCATGACCCCAGAGTTCAGAATGCCATTCCTTTAAAGGGTTTTGAGAATGTTATGCCCACATATCAGATGATTAAGGCGTGCCTCAAGTATGACCCCACAATTATTCTGGACAAGAAAAACACAATGTTTATTTCTCCTGATGAAGGCGCAATGTCACGTTGTATGTATTATTCCTCGGTTCTTGAAACAGAACTTGGTATGTTCTACAAGCGTCGTGATTATTCAAAGGTTGTCAATGGAAAGAATCCTATTGTTGCCCATGAGTTCTTAGGCTCTGATGTTGAAGGCAAGAATATGATTGTTGTTGATGATATGATTTCATCAGGCGATTCGATGATTGACGTTTCACGAGAACTCAAAAAGAGAAAAGCAGGAAGAGTTTTTGTTTTCTCAACATTTGGTTTGTTTACGGAAGGCTTTGAAAGATTTGACAAAGCATATGAAGAAGGTCTTATTGAGGGCGTATTCACAACAAATCTGATTTACGCAAAACCTGAACTTCTCACAAAGCCCTGGTATCATCAGGTTGATATGAGTAAGTACGTTGCACTTCTTATTGATGAGCTCAACGCTGACCATTCAATCAGCGATCTTCTCAATCCCATCAAGAGAATTGAAAAGATTCTTGAAAAGTACAAGAATATGTAATTTTTGACTAAAACTGCTGCAATGGGGAAAACTGTTGCAGCAGTTTGTTTGAAGATATAAAAAGGGGGCAAAACACAACATGATGCGATTACAAAAGTATCTGGCAAATGCAGGCGTTGCTTCACGAAGAGGTGCTGAAAAAATAATCAGCGAAGGCCGTGTTTCTGTTAACGACGAAATAATTCGTGAAATGGGTGTTCAGATTGATGAAAGTTATGATACTGTTGCAGTTGACGGAGAAGTTATAAAAAACACCGAGAAAAAGTATTATATAATGCTTAATAAGCCTGTTGGTTTTGTGACAACAGTTTCGGATGATTTGGGCAGAGAAACAGTTATGGATTTGGTGTCGGACATTTCGGCACGGATTTATCCTGTGGGTCGTCTGGACTATGACACCGAAGGCTTGCTTCTTTTGACCAATGACGGTGATTTGACTTACAGAATCACTCACCCAAAGCACGATATTTCAAAAACATATGTGGCTGAGGTAACGGGAAATATATCAATGGATACAATTCTGCAGCTCAGACGTGGAATTATGCTTGACGGACAGAAAACAAGTCCTGCAGAAGTGGAGGTTGTTGGTGCAACTCAATTTGGCACAAAGGTTGAAATTACAATTCATGAGGGAAGAAACCGTCAGGTCAGACGAATGTTTGAGTCATTGGGTTGTATTGTGAAAAAACTTAAACGAACAAAGGAAGCCGGACTTACCCTCGGACATCTGCCCTTGGGAAAATGGCGTAAGCTCAGCGAGTCAGAAGTGAATATGCTGAAAAAGATTGAGGCGTCAGGTTCAAAGGAGAAAAAGAGTACATCCAAGCCAAAGCCAAAGGCTTTTATGAAGTCCAACAGCAGGAGAACAACCACACAAAAACGGGTAAAGAAAAATGATAAATAATCAATTTGATGTTATTGTTATAGGTGGCGGTGCTGCAGGAATGATGGCTGCAGGAACAGCGGCAAAACGTGGAAAATCTGTTTTGCTGATTGAAAAAAACCGTATTCTTGGCAAGAAAATGCTGATAACAGGAAAGGGCAGATGTAACATTACAAATGCCTGCGACGATGTTGAAGAGTTAATAAAAAATACAACCAAAAACAGTTCCTTCCTTTATAGCTCTTTTTATGGCTTCACCAATGAGGAAACAATTTCTTTTTTCAATGAACTGGGTGTTGAAACAAAGGTAGAACGTGGAAATCGGGTTTTTCCCGTAAGCGATAAAAGTATGACGGTTGTTGATGCGCTTGTGGGGCATATAAAGAAATGCGGCGTCAGAATTCTTCACGACAGGGTTGTTGATGTTGTTGTGAAGGATAATGTGACTAAAGGTGTTGTAACCGAAAAACACGGTGTTATCTCTGCAAAGTCTGTTATTGTTGCGACGGGCGGTGTGTCATACAGCCAGACGGGTTCCACCGGCGACGGTTATGTTTTTGCCGAAAAGGCGGGACATCATGTGACGGAAATCATACCTTCACTTGTGCCTGTTGAGGTTGAAGAACCGTGGGCATATGAGCTTATGGGGCTTTCTTTGCGAAATGTTGAGATTACAGTTGTTAACGAAAAAAACAAGAAGGTATATACAGATTTCGGCGAAATGCTTTTTGCCCATTTTGGACTCAGCGGGCCTGTTATCCTTAGTGCTTCGGCGCACATGAGACCAATGGAACGGGGGAAATACCGTATTTTTCTTGATTTGAAACCTGCACTTGATGAAAGTCAGCTTGATGCCAGAATTCTGAGAGATTTTCAAAAATACTCAAACAAGGATTTTGCCAACAGTCTTTGTGATTTGCTTCCTTCGGGCTTAATTGGAACGGTTGTTGAGCTTTCGGGCATTGAACCACACAAAAAGGTCAATTCAATCACAAAGGAAGAACGAAAAGGTCTTGTTTCGGTTCTGAAAAAAATTGAGTTTACGGTCAGGGATTTTTGTCCCATTGAACAGGCAATAATAACTTCGGGCGGTGTTTCGGTTAAGGAAATTGATCCGTCAACAATGGAATCAAAACTGGTAAAAGGCTTGTTTTTTGCAGGCGAGGTTATTGATGTTGATGCATATACAGGCGGCTTTAATCTTCAAATTGCTTTTTCAACAGGTGTTCTTGCAGGAAATTATTGTTGAATTTAGAGTTTTTTTCAAAAATTATTGCATAGAAACATAAAATATGATATAATAATAAAATGAATTCAAACGGGCAGAGTTGATTTTCTGCCCGTTTAAAATAGATTTTTGAGGGATGAAAATATGGTTTTTGAAGAAAAAACAATAGAGTCAAAAAGAGTTTTTGAAGGCAAAATAATCAATCTGAAGGTTGAAACTGTTGAGTTCCCCGACGGAACAACCGCATACCGTGAGCTTGTTGAGCATCCGGGCGGTGTTGGGGTTATTGCAATTACTGATGAAGGAAAAATTCCTCTGGTTAAACAATATCGAAAACCCTTTGAAAAAGTAATGTACGAAATTCCTGCAGGAAAGCTGGATAAAAAAGAAGAACAACCGCTTGTGTGCGGAAAGCGTGAGCTTCAGGAGGAAACGGGATATACGGCAAAAGAATTTGTTGATCTGGGATATATTTATCCGTCACCCGGCTTTGTTGACGAAATTACCTATATTTATTTTGCAAAAGGTCTTGAAAAAGGCAAGGATAATCCTGATGAGGATGAATTCCTTGACGTTGAGGAATTTTCGCTTGACGAAGTTCGCAGAATGATTATGAATAATGAAATTAATGACGCAAAAAGTGTTACTGCTTTTTTGAAATGCGAAGCAATGAATCTTTTTGAGGGGGAATAATGGTATGGAAAAGAATAAGGTCAGAGTTTTGATTAACGGTGCGGCATACACTCTTGTTACCCACGAACAGCCTGAATATGTTCAGCGTGTTGCTGTTGCTGTTGATAAAAGAATCCGAGAAATAAAAAACGAAAATCCTGAACTTACAAATACAATGCTTGCCATGCTGACGGCAATTAATTTGTCAGATGAGTATATAAAACTTGAAGATTCAACAGATAATATGAGAAAGCAGATTGCGGAATACTCAAAGAACGAAGCAAGGCTCTCTGCGGCTCTTGATGAATGTACGCAGCGTGCAAAAGAACTTGAAAAAGAGGTGCAAGAGCTGAAACTTGAGCTTGCAAGAAGCGGTGCGCAAAAAAATAACGGATACTACAACAAACATAAATAAAGGATTGAATACTATGCCAAAAATTGAGTTGCTTGCGCCGGCGGGAAATTTTGATTGTCTTGTTGCTGCTGTTCAGAGCGGTGCAGATGCGGTTTATTTTGCAGGAAAAAAATTTGGTGCAAGAAATTTTGCAGATAATTTTGACAGTGATGAACTGGAAAAGGCTGTTGATTACTGTCATTTGCGCAATACCTCTGTTTATGTGACGGTGAACACTCTTGTTACAGACCCGGAGATTGAGGAACTGAAAGAGTACCTTTGTTTTTTGGCTCGGATTGGTGTTGATGCTGTGATTGTTCAGGATTTGGGCGTTGCAGAAATTGTAAGAACGGTTGTTCCGGAGCTTCCAATTCATGCAAGCACGCAAATGACAATACACAATCTCAGCGGTGTGAATTTCCTGAAAAAATATAACATCAGGCGTGTTGTGCTTTCAAGGGAGTTGTCCCTTGATGACATCAGGAACATATCTGCCAACAGTGACGTTGAGCTTGAGGTTTTTGCTCACGGTGCTCTTTGTATGTGTTATTCGGGGCAATGCCTTTTGAGCAGCATCATCGGCGGCAGGTCGGGCAACAGAGGCAAGTGTGCTCAGCCATGCAGACTTCCGTATAGTGTGAATAAAGCGAAAGATAAGTCCTTTATAATGAGTCTCAGGGATTTGTGCGGCTTGGAACACATTAATGATTTTTGCAATGCAGGAGTTGCATCCCTCAAAATTGAAGGTAGAATGAAGGGACCGGCTTATGTTGCGGCGGTGGTGGGAATATACAGAAAATATATTGACAACCCACATAGCGTAAGCAAAAAGGATTTTGAAATTCTTGATGCAATATTTAACAGAGGCGGCCTGACTGACGGATATTTGACAGGAAAAATCGGAAAGGAAATGTTTGCTCTTCAAAAACCGGACAATCCTTATCTGAAAGGCAGCTCTGAACTTGAAAAAGTATTGCTTCATGGGCTGAACGGTGAAAACAGAAAAACCTCAGTCACAGGTAGATTTTCTTTGAAGACTGGTGTTTGTCCTGAGTTTACTGTGGAAAATGAGAAGTTTTCGGTACGTTTTTCTTATCCTGAAAAGCCAGAACCGGCAATAAAAAATTCTGTTACCAAGGAAGGCGTAATTGCTCAATTAAGCAAAACGGGCGGTACAACATTTGGATTTGACAGAATTGAAGCGGATGTTGATGACGGGCTATTTGTTTCGGCAGGAACGCTGAACAAAATCCGACGGAAAGCTCTGTTGCTGTTTGAAAAGACAATTACAGATTCATATAAAAGAAGCGTTAATTCGTATGGTATAGTTGAATTGTCGGAGACTAAAAATAATACAGATAAACACAAATTTGTGTGTGAGATAACAAATTTTGAACAGTTTGATGCAATAAAATGTTTTGATTTTGATGTGCTGTATGTGCCACTTTGGCTGCTTGGAAAATATAAAAACGAATTTGAGTCATACAAAGAAAAAATAATAATTGTTCTACCTGCAATACTACGCAACAAAGAGTATGAAAGAACCGTTGACGATACAAAAAGACTTCTTGAATCAGGTTATCACGGGGTTTTGATTCATAATATATCTCTTATTGAAGATTTTTCAGGATACAGGATTTATACAGGTTTCAGATTGAATATTTTCAACAGTTTTTCTCTGAATTTTCTTAAAAAGTGCGGGATTGAATGTTGTGAGCTTTCGCCTGAGCTTACATTGGCGCAGATTAAGGGTATCAGAAAGGTTATGCCGGTTCAGACAATGGTTTACGGACGGCTGCCGTTGACGGTTTCGGAAAACTGTCTTGTTAAAAACGGTGCAAAATGCCCTTGTGACGGAAAGAACTTTATTGTGGACAGGCTTGGAATGAAATTTCCTGTTATAAAAGACGGAAACAGTTGCAGAAGTGTTATACTCAATTGCAAAAAGACTTTTATGGGCTTTGAAATGCAAAAAATAGTTGAGTCGGGAGTGAATTTTTCACGTATTTATTTCACAGACGAATCTCCCGAGGAATGTGTTAAAATCTGCAAGACGTTTCTTGAGGGTGACAGTTACCGTCCCGAGGATTTTACAAAAGGGCACTACTATAAAGGTGTTATACGGTGATGCCATGATTACAAAATGGGATAAAGCAGTGATTGTTCTTGTTTTGATGATTGCGCTGTTGAGTTATATTATTTTTTCGTATGCAATATTTGGTGAACACGCAGAGGGGATTGAAATTTTTGTTGACGGAAAAGAATATGCATCATATTCTTTTGCTGATATAACCGAAGACAAGATACTCAGAATTGAAACAGAACAAGGATTTAATATTTTGAAAATAACCGAAAAAGGTGCTTTGATGACCAATGCTTCATGCCCTGACAAGATTGATGTGAAATCAGGTGAAATTTCAAAGTCTGGGCAAATGATTATTTGTATTCCGAATAAGGTTTTGGTGAGAATAACAGGTAAAAACAAATTAAATGTTGACAAGGTGACATACTGATGAACAAAAAAATATACACACCAAGGAATTTGGGAATAATGTCAATATTCGTTTCTTTGGGTATAATACTCCAATATGTTGAAAATACAATTTTGTTCACACCGGTGCCGGGAGGCAAACTTGGACTTTCAAATATTGTTTCCGTAATAAACATTTTTTTGTTTGGAGGGCCGAATGCGCTTGTTGTTTCAATGCTGAGAGCTTTTTTGGGAACAATGCTTACAGGCGGTGTTTCTGCCTTGCCCTACAGCCTTGCCGGAGCTTTTGTTTCAACAATCTCAATGTGGGGTGCAAAACATTTTTTTTACCCGGGGCTGAGTATGGTGGGAATAAGCGTTATAGGTGCTTGTTTGCATAATGTTTCGCAGATTTTTGTTGCAAGTATTGTTTTTTCTTCGGGATACATTTTTTCGTATATGCCCATTTTACTTGTTGTTGGCGTCATATGCGGTTTTGTTACGGGGGTATTTGCCCGAATTTTTGGAAACAGATTTTTAAAAAGGAAGGATATTCTATGAATAAAAGAGTGATTCTGGCATCAAATTCACCCCGTAGGCGTGAGCTGATGGGTAATTTCGGATTAGATTTTGAAGTTATTGCAGATAATACACCTGAGTGTGTTGATGAAAATCTGACTCCTGAAGAAATTGTTTGTTTTCTTGCGGAGTTCAAGGGAAATAATGTTATATCAACCCTTGACAGTTCTCAGGATGCTATCGTTATTTCTGCCGATACTGTGGTTGCCGTGAACGATACTGTTCTTGGAAAACCGAAAGATGAAAGCGATGCTGAAAAAATGCTGCTTTTGCTCAGCGATAATGTGCACACGGTGTATACGGGAGTTTGCGTAAAGGACATCTGCACAAAAAAATCTGTTGTTTTTTGTGAAAAAACAGAAGTATTTTTCAAAAAACTTGACATAATGGAAATAAAAGATTATATTAATACTGGAGAACCAATGGATAAAGCAGGAGCATATGGAATTCAAAACCGTGGCGCCTTGTTTGTGAAGAAGATTTGCGGTGATTATTTTAATGTTGTTGGTCTCCCTGTTTGCAGGCTTGGTGAAGTTCTGAAAAAGGACTTTGAATTATATTTTTAATCAGAAAATTTTACATAAGGAGTGTTTTTATTATGGCTAATGAGATTGGAATTGATCTTGGTACTGCCAATACCATTATTTATTTAAAGGGAAAGGGAATTGTTGTCAACGAACCGACTGTTGTGGCTGTCAGCCGTGCAAACGGAAAGGTACTTTCAATTGGTAAGGAAGCCGGGGATATGCTTGGCAGAACTCCTGTTGACATCTGCGCTGTTACGCCCATAAAGGAAGGTGTAATTGCGAATTTTGACATTACGGTTTCAATGCTCAAATATTTCATAAAAAAGGCTGTTCCCACATCTTTTATAAAGCCCAAGGCAGTTGTTTGTATTCCTTCGCATATTACTGACGTTGAAAAACGTGCTGTAAGAGATGCTGTTATTGCGGCAGGTGTAAAGGAGGTATTTCTTATTGAAAAATCTATGGCTGCTGCAATCGGAGCCGGTATAGCTGTTAATGCTCCAGTGGGGTCAATGGTTGTTGATATTGGCGGCGGAACAACTGAAATTGCTGTTGTTTCTCTTGGTGGTATTGTTGCGACCCAGAGCCTCAAGGTTGCAAGCAGAACATTTGACAACGATATAATCCAGTTCATGAAGAAAAATCATGATCTTATTATTGGTAATATCACAGCCGAGGAAATCAAAAAGGAAATTGGTTCAGCCTGTCCTCTTAAGGATGAGCTTACAATTGAAATAAAAGGTCGTGACCTTGTTTCGGGTCTTCCGAGACTTGCAACGGTTACATCCGAGGAAATTCGTGAGGCAATTCAGGAAAGCCTTGCAACCATCATTGACGGAATCAAATCGGTGCTTGAAAAAACACCGCCCGAGCTTGCTGCGGATATTTTTGAATCGGGAATAGTTCTCACAGGAGGCGGCTCAATTCTAAAAGGTCTTGGCAAGCTGATAAACGCTCATACCGAAATTCCCATTTATATTGCGGAATCTCCCGGTGAATGTGTTGCTGTTGGTGCGGGCAAAACTCTTGATGAGGTTAAAACCCTTCATTCACTCCTTATTTCCGAATAGTTTTGAGAGGAGATACATCTTTTGAAAAAATTTTTTAAAAACAGATGTGTTTTCGGGTTTGTTATTGTTGTAGTTATTTTCAGTATAATTGTCGGAATAGTCAATGTGAAGAATCCGGAATTATCCTTTGGCGAAAATATTGTTAATGTTTTTGTCAAGCCTGTGCAAAGTTTTTTTACATGGGTTGGGAACGGAATTTCGGATTTTTTTGACAATTTTGCCGATAAAGACGATTTGAAGAATGAGATTGAAAAATTAAAAAAGGAAAATGCCGATTTAAAAGCCAGCATAAGCAAAATTGAGCTTGCAAAAAAAGAGAATGAAGAGTTGAGAGGCTTGTTGAATCTGAAAGAGGTATTTCCTGAACAAGAACTGAAATATGCAAGAATAATCTCCCGTGAACCGTCAAACTGGCACAATACTTTTACGATAAATATCGGTTCATCCGACGGTATTGCCGTGAATCAGCCTGTTGTATCAATGGAAAACACGTTGATTGGCAGAATTAGTGAAGTGGGTACAACCTGGGCAAAGGTAATAACCGTCTTTGATGCAGAACACGCAGTTGGTGCCGTAGTTTCACGTTCGGGCGAATACGGCATTGTGGAAGGTGATGCAGATGCCATGCTTAGTGGCTATTGCAGGCTTTCTTACATTTCCAAGAATTCTGATATAATAATTGGTGATACCATTATGACATCGGGGCTTGGTGGTCTTTTCCCCGAAGGTATAATTATCGGTAAAATTGTTGACATCAAGGCTGATGAACAGGGAATTGCACAAACCGCTTTTCTTAGCCCTGTTGCCGACATTGAAAATATCAGAACTGTGTGTGTAATTCAAAATCCCACAAAATAATGGGGCGTTTGAATTAAAACAGAAAAAACGAAAGGTGACAAATAATGAGAATTATTGTACACGCTATTTTTCTGATTCTTTTTGCCGCAATTCAGACAACATGGATTCATGCAATTGAGATTTTTAATGTTGTTCCTAATATATTTTTGGTTTATATAATCGTTGTTTCATGTTTCTGCGGCAAGATTGAAGGTGCGGTAATCGGCTTTGTTTTTGGATTGATTCTGGACATTCTCTCAGGTGAAGTCTGGGGGCTTTATGCGCTTTTTGGAATGATACTGGGATTTTCTGTTGCAAATTTCTGTGAAAAGCTTTTTGGACAAAAGAATATTTTTCTTACCTTGATTTTGTCTTTTGTCTGTACGTGCTTCCTTGAATTTGTATATTATCTGATCAGTTATGCATCTGTTGAAAACATGAGCCTGAAATATGCTTTTTTGTGGGTTGTTTTGCCCGAAAGCATTTACAATACAATTATAGCTGTACCGATATATTTATTATTTAGAAAAATTGCGAAATTAATATATTCCGATAAGGGTGAAACACTTGGATAAAAAAGATTTAAGACTTCGTATTTTTTTGATAATTTTTTTTCTGGGTATATTTGCTGTGCTTTGCGTGATACGTTTGTTTAATTTGCAGATTGTTAATGGTGAAGTGAACAAGGAAAAAGTTGATAACAATCTTGTCCGTGCATATCCCATAAAGGCTCCCCGGGGGGAGATTCTTGACCGATACGGCAGACCGCTTGTAACAAACGGCACAGGATACTATGTCCAGATTCAGAGCGTTGACAAAGAAAATACGAATTTGAACAGTTCTTTAATAAATCTTATTTCGATTTTTGAAGAAAAAGGATATGAATATGTTGACGAATTTCCAATCAGCGGAAATCCCTATGCCTTTGATTTTGGTGAACGGACCGATTCTGCAAAGCTGATTGCTGAATGGAAAAAAGCCAATAAATTTGAGGCAAAAGCTACTCCTGATGATATAATAGAGTTTTACAGAAAAGAATATAAGCTTCCTGCAAATCTTGAAGCGGAGGAGCTGAGGAATATTGTTGCTGTCAGGTATACAATGGACTCAAAGAATTTTGATGCCTATAATCCATACACCTTTGCAAGTGATATTGACGTTGAAATGGTTCATATAATCAAAGAGAATTCATCCCTGCTCAGCGGAGTTAATGTCGAAACAGAACCGGTGCGGGAATATGTAAACGGTTCTATGGCGGCACATATTCTCGGCAGAACGGGAATCATATATAAAGAGGAATATGACAAGCTCAAAGACCGTGGCTACGGAATGAATGATATTATCGGAAAAGAAGGTCTTGAAAAGGTTCTTGAGAAGTATCTCAAGGGCAAGGACGGCTATAAGCAGGTTGAACAGACCAAAAAGGGAAAGGTATCTCAGACCTTCAAGGTTGAACCTGCAAAAACCGACTATTATGCTGTTTTGACCCTTGACTCAGAGCTACAGAAAGTTCTTGAAAAATCATTGGCAGAAAATATTGAAAAGACTCGTGGTGAAAAGGGAACCGACTGTTTCAGCGGTGCCGCCGTTGCGGTTGATATTGCATCGGGCGAAGTTCTTGCCATGGCATCACTTCCCGGATTTGACCCCGCTGAGTATACCGCTCACTACAACGAACTTCTGAAAGACCCTCAGAATCCGCTGTTTAACCGTGCATTAAGCGGTGCATATACTCCCGGTTCAACCTTCAAACCGTTGACATCAATTGCGGCTCTTGAGGAAGGCTTGATTACTCCAACATCAACAATTGTGGATCAGGGTGTTTACAAGTATTATGCTCCGTCGTACGAACCCACCTGTCTGATATGGAAGAATACCGGCGAAACTCACGGTGCAATAAATGTTTCAGAGGCAATTGGTGTTTCGTGTAACTATTTTTATTATGATGTTGGTCGCAGACTTGGAATTGAAACCATTGCGCGCTATGCCCGAAATTACGGTCTTGGGCAGCCGACGGGGATTGAACTTGCTGAATCATCCGGAATTGTTGCAAGCCCTGAATATCGTGAAAAAATGAATGCAGAATGGTATCCGGGAGATACTTTGCAGGCGGCAATCGGACAGTCGGACAATATGTTCACTCCGGCACAGCTTGCAAGCTATGTTTCTACCATACTGAATAACGGTACACGGTATTCACTGCATCTTGTGAAAGACATAAGAAGTTATGAAACGGGAGAAGCTGTTTATATTTATGAACCCAAAGTTCTTTCGCAGACTGAAGTTTCACAGTCCACCGTTGATGCTGTGAAGGACGGAATGAGACGTGTTACCGAGGACGGTACGGCAAAAACTGTTTTTGAGGATTTTCCTGTTGAAGTTGGAGGAAAAACAGGTACAGCCGAAGTTGGCGGAGGAAGTGATACGGTTCTTTTTGTGGGATTTGCGCCCTATGACAAGCCGCAGATTGCTGTTGCTGTTGTTCTGGAACACGGTGCAACCAGCAAATATGCCGCACAGGTGGCGAGAGATATGTTTGAATACTATCTCGGAATCTTTGAAGAAACCAATGAGGCTGATGCTGTTAACACACTTTTGAAATAAAATCTTTATTTGCTATTAAAGCGGAAAGGCTATGGAAATCAATATGAGCAAGACAGAAAATGTTATTTTGAAATTATACAAAGAAGGAATGCTTGTTTATGTGAATAAAAAGCTTTCTTTTTCTGAACTCAGAAAGAATATTGTTGAAAAGTTCAGAAAATCCGAGAATTTTTTCAAGGGTCTGACCCTGAAAGTAGGATTTACAGGTGTTGAATTATCCGAAAATGAAATAAATATACTCATTGATGCAATTTCGGAGGTTCTGGAATGTAAAGCGGTTCTCTGGGAAAATCCTGAACCCATTGAAATGACAACAGAAGATAAAGTGAATCAGGAGCTTTCGGGTGAACAGATTCTGAGCAATGCTTTCAAAATTGATGTTGCTGATGAAAACACAAAGTTTTATACAAAAACAATACGTTCGGGGCAGCTTCTTGAGTCGGATGGAAACATTGTTGTTGTGGGCGATGTAAACCCCGGTGCTGAGCTTGTTGCAACGGGCAATATTGTTGTTATGGGAGCAATAAAAGGAACGGTTCATGCAGGAGCAAAGGGCAACCGTGAAGCAATTGTTGTGGCACTTAATTTGTCACCCATTCAGTTGAGAATTGCAAATGTGATTTCACGTTCTCCCGATTATGAAATTGAAAGAGGGCTTGTTCCTGAAATCGCATATATTCGTGATGATAAAATTTTTATTGAAGATTTTTTGCAAAAACGCAAATAATATTTTGACATTTGTCTGATTTTATGTTAATATGAATTAAAAAGTATTTAAGATGCATTTGGAGGTTTTTAAATGTCAGAGGTAATAGTTATAACTTCCGGTAAAGGTGGCGTGGGAAAGACAACGACAACAGCCAATATCGGTGTTGGTCTTTCCAAGCTGGGCAAAAAGGTTATTATGATTGATACAGACATCGGTCTGAGAAACCTTGATGTTGTACTGGGACTTGAAAATAGAATTGTATATGATCTTGTTGATGTTGTGACAGGTGTTTGCGAACCCAAAAAAGCTGCCATAAAAGATAAGCGCTTCAACGGCTTGTTTCTCATCCCTGCTGCACAAACAAAGGACAAGGATGCTGTTTCGGTTGAGCAAATGAAGGAACTGTGCGACAAGCTCAGAGAGGATTATGATTTTATTCTCATTGACTGCCCCGCAGGAATCGAGCAGGGCTTCAAAAATGCAATCGCCGGAGCCGATAAAGCACTTATTGTCACTACTCCCGAGGTTTCGGCTGTTCGTGATGCTGACAGAATTGTTGGTCTTTTGGAGGCAAACGGAATTGATGATCATTATGCACTCATCAACAGAATACGCCCCGATATGGTAAAACGCGGGGATATGCTCAGTGTTGATGATGTTATTGAGGTTTTGAATATTGACCTTATCGGTATTGTTCCTGATGATCAGGATATTATTGTATCAACCAACAAGGGCGAGCCTGCGGTAATTAATCCGAAATCTCTTGCAGGTCAGGGCTACAGAAACATTACGGAACGTCTCACGGGAAATAATGTTCCGCTGATGGACCTTGACGGCAATTCTTTCTTTGGTCGAATAAAGAAATTGTTTGGAAAGAAACAGTAAGTTTTTATATTGATTGAGATAAGGAGAAGAAATAAATGCTTGATTTATCCAAGATTTTTGGCAGAAAACCCCGGTCTAAGGATGCGGCAAAGGACAGATTGAAGCTTGTTCTTGTTCACGACAGAGCAAACGTATCCCCCGAGTTTTTGCAAAAAATAAAAGATGAAATAATGCAGGTTCTTGCGAAATATATGGATGTTTCGGATGAAGGACTTGATATAAATGTAACAACGGCGCAGGGCGAGGACGGCAAGTCACGTGTTCCTGCAATCACGGCAAATATTCCAATTAAGAGCATTAAACAAAAATAATTTTTCTGCACAATTGTTGAATGCAGAAGCAAGGAGGTCAAATAGTGAATATAGCGTTAATTGCACATGACAAAAAGAAAGAGTTGATGGTTGATTTCTGTATTGCTTACAAGGCTATTCTGAGCAAGCATAATCTTTGTGCCACAGGTACAACAGGCAGCTTGATTATTGAGGCAACAGGAATGAATGTGAATTTGTTTTTATCGGGACCTCAGGGCGGAGATCAACAAATTGGTGCAAGAATTGCTTATAACGAAATTGATTTGGTACTTTTCTTTCGTGACCCACTTACGGCACAACCCCATGAGCCTGATGTGTCTGCACTTTTCAGACTTTGTGATGTGCATAATATCCCGTTGGCAACCAACAGTGCAACAGCGGAGGTTATGATCAGGGGTCTTGAACGTGGAGACCTTGCTTGGCGTGATATTGTTAATCCAAAAAATTCAAGATAATACTTAAATGCCACAGTACTTCCGATAAAAAAATTTGTAAAATTTTCAAAAAACTCTTGCATTTTTGAAAGAAGTGTGGTATACTCATTGAGTTAATTATGGGTAGTCCTCTGCTTATAGCTTATCTGGAGGCTATATGGCATGAATATCTGAAATAGAAAGGATGTAAAAATATGAACATTTTAGACCAGATCACACAGGAACAGATCAGAACAGATCTTCCCCAGCTTAACATCGGTGACACAGTTCGTGTATATGTTAAGGTAAAAGAAGGAAACAGAGAAAGAGTTCAGATGTTTGAAGGAACAATCATCAAGAAGAATCATGGTGGAATCCGTGAAACTTTCACAGTAAGAAGACTTTCTTACGGTGTTGGTGTTGAAAGAACATTCCCCGTAAACTCACCTAACATTGACCGTATTGAAGTTTCAAGACGCGGTAAGGTTAGACGTGCAAAAC
This sequence comes from Clostridia bacterium, assembly GCA_017436245.1. Taxonomy (GTDB): domain Bacteria; phylum Bacillota; class Clostridia; order Monoglobales; family Monoglobaceae; genus SIG440. The sequence goes on along the minus strand of JAFSDN010000056.1, from coordinate 14,810 downwards.
TTTACTATCTCCGTGACAGAGTTGGTAAGGCAGCAAAAGTTAAAGAAAAGATTTAACATCCTATGTGGCGGGTATTGTTCCAATACCTGCCATTTAACTATTTATGCATAAGAGGTGGAAAAAATGGAAAATATTGAAAACAACAATATCCCTGAAATCAACCCCGAAGAAGTGGTTGAAACAGGCAAGAAAAAAATTGACTGGAAAAAAGAAATAAGAGAATGGATTGTCACCATTGTTGTTGCTGCACTGATTGCGTTTATTCTTCAGACGTTCTTCATGCAGATTGCCTGCGTAAGCGGTCCTTCAATGGAAGCAACTTTGCAGGATAAGGATGTTCTTTATGTCAACAAGTTTATGTATACCCCCGAAAAAGGTGATGTTGTTATTGTAAATACAGAAAAACTGATTGACAAGAATGACCCGTATTACGAGCAGAAGCTCAAGGAAAAGTATCATGTTAAGAGAATTATAGCAACAGAAGGCGATTCTCTTTATATTGATGATGAAAACGGTGATGTTTATGTCAATGGTGAGCTTATTGACGAACCATACATCAACAACCGCACAAACATAAACGGAGCATTTCTTTTTGATTTGATTATGAACGGTGATTTTTCCCTTGAAAATCCCCTTGTTTTGAAAGAAAACGAGATTTTTGTTATGGGCGACAACAGACAGCACAGTCTTGACAGCCGTGCAAACGGACCTTATACAGAGGATATGATTGAAGGACACGCTGTTTTCAGAATGTGGCCCATCAGTGAGTTTGGCAATTTTGATAAAGATTAATCAGAGGTAGAATTATGGTTGTACAATGGTTTCCCGGACATATGGCAAAAACACGCAGACTGATTACCGATAGCTTAAAGCTTGTTGATGTTGTTGTTGAGCTTGTTGATGCAAGATTGCCGTTGTCCTCAAGAAATCCTGAAATTGACAGAATTGTTGGCAATAAGCCAAGGGTTTTGATTTTGAACAAGTCAGACATTGCTGATTCGGTCGCAAATGAAAAATGGATGCGTTTTTTTGAAAAAAAAGGTATTTGTGTTATTGCTGCAGACAGCTTGTCTGGTAAAGGACTCAAAAATCTTGATGACGCAATCGAAAGGGTTCTTGCGGATAAGTTTGCCCGTGAAAAGGAAAAGGGAATGATGAGGCGTGCAACCAAAATGCTTGTTGTGGGAATTCCCAATGTGGGCAAATCATCATTCATAAACCGATTGTCGGGCAGAGCGGCGGCTAAGGTGGGTGACCGTCCCGGTGTTACAACCGCAAAACAGTGGATCAGAACAACGGGAAAATATGAATTGCTTGATACACCGGGAATTTTGTGGCCTAAATTTGAAGACCCCGAGGTTGGTAAAAGGATTGCTTTTACCGGAGGCATTAAGGATGAGATAATGGATGTTGAAGAGCTTGCTTTTTATCTGATTGGTTTTTTGCGTGAAAACTATGCGGATATGCTTTTTTCAAGATTCAAAATCGACCGTGAGGAAGCAGAAAGTATTGATGATTTTGAGCTTCTTGAACTTATTGGCAAGAAAAGAGGATGCATTGTTTCGGGCGGTAATGTGGATACATTGCGTGCCGCAAACCTGATTCTTGATGAATTCAGAGCTGCAAAAATTGGTAGAATTACTTTAGAATTACCTTAAAGGATTTGAGCAGATATATGAAAACATATATCTGCTCTGTTTTCATATGGTATCATATATTGCGAAAGCGAGGAAATATTATGCTTGAAATTGAAAAAAAACTACATAGCCAAGGTTACCGTTTTATTGCTGGTGTTGACGAAGCCGGAAGAGGTCCTCTTGCTGGACCGGTGTGTGCGGCGGCTGTCATTTTGCCTGATGATGTGGTTATTGATGGAATAAACGATTCAAAAAAGCTGACAGAAAAAAAGCGAGAACAGCTCTTTGATGTTATTTGCGAAAAAGCCATAGCATATTCTGTTGAATTTGCTTCTCCGGATGTTATTGATGAAATAAACATAAGGCAGGCAACATCTCTTGCAATGCATAATGCAGTAAAAAATCTTGATGTATGCGCGGACTTCGTCATTGTTGACGGGAATGACAGGATTCCCTTTGACATACCATATGAATACATTATAAAGGGTGACGCAAAGGCACAGGCTATTGCTGCGGCGTCAATTCTTGCAAAGGTGAGCCGAGATCGACTGATGGTTGAGCTTGACAAGGAATATCCTCAATATGGCTTTGCAAAGCATAAGGGATACGGAACAAAAGCACACTGTGAAGCGATTCAACAATTCGGAGTTCTTCCCGTTCACCGCAAAACATTTATGACGGCAAAGGTTTTAGGTAAGTAATATGGCTTTTGACTTTTACAAAAAAATATCGGGAAAGTGCGGCGAAGATGCGGCATGCTTATATTTGAAAAAGAATAAATACAGAATAATTGAAAGAAATCACAGAAACAAATGTGGTGAAATTGACATTATTGCTTCAAAGGGAGAGGATCTTGTTTTTGTTGAAGTGAAAACAAGACGTTCCGAAAAGTTCGGAACCCCTGCGGAGGCTATAACATATTATAAGAAAAGAAATTTTGTTAATACTGCACGCTGGTATCTGATGAATAATCCCACAGAAATGAATATACGTTTTGATGTTATTGAAGTTTTCGGAACATTCACCGGTGAGACCTTTGAAACGGAAAATATCAACCATTATGAACAGGTTTTTCAGGAAATTTGATTTCAGGGAGTTTTTATTGTGAAAATCTTCGATATGCATTGCGATACCTTGCAAAAACTGACGGACTTTGGCGGAGAGCTTGTTGACAATTCTTATCATTTTGATATTAAAAGAGCAAAAATGCCTGAAATTGATTATATTCAGACCTTTGCAGCCTTTATTGACCGTGAAAATGATTTGCTCCCACCTTTTGAAAGGTGCAGGCAATTGATTGATACGTATTACAGGCAAATTGAAAAAAACAATGAGGCTATCATGCACTGTCAGAGCTCGGAAGATATGAAAGCAGCCTTTGAAAGCAAACGAATTGCCGCTTTTCTGAGTATTGAGGGCGGTGAAGCGATTGCGGGGGATATTGATAAACTCAGATTTTTCTACAAAAAAGGTGTCAGAATTATGACCTTATGCTGGAATTATGATAATGAAATCTGCGGAGGAATTGAAAAAAATAATTGCGGATTAACACCTTTTGGCAAAAAAGTTGTTGCAGAAATGAATAGAATTGGAATGCTGATTGACGTTTCCCATGCATCGGAGCAAAGTTTCCGGGATGTTGTTGAAGCATCGGAAAAGCCTGTTGCCGCAACACACTCAAATGCAAGAATAATCTGTGGACACAAGCGGAATCTGACGGATGAGCAAATATGTACACTTATAAAAATGGGCGGATGTATTGGTGTTAATTTTTATAGTGATTTTATTGCTGAGAAGGAATGTAAAATATCGGATTTGTTAAGACATATTGAGCATATTTTGTCACTTGGCGGAGAAAATAATGTTGGAATAGGCTCGGACTTTGATGGTATGACGAGGCTTCCTCAGGAAATAAAGGGCGTTGAAGATATTTGTCGTTTGACCGACGAAATGCAAAAGCTCGGTTATTCAGATTTACTGATAAAAAAGATAATGGCAGACAATTTTTTGAATCTTATGAAAAAAATTCTTATTTAATGAAAAAAAAGGTTGAAATTTTTGTTTTTTTATATTAAAATAAAAGGAAAGTTAATTTTAGGAGACAGTTAGGAGAGTCTTTATGAAAACATATATTTCCAGGAAGGCATTGAGTATAAGTCCTTCACCAACACTTTCACTTGATGCAAAATTCAAGCAGATGAAAAAACAGGGAATTCCTGTTGTTGGATTCGGTGCAGGCGAGCCTGATTTTGACACACCTGATAATGTAAAGGCAGCAGGCATCAAAGCAATTGAAAACGGAATAACAAAATATACCCCTGCCTCGGGTACTGTTGAACTTAAAGAAGCAATCTGTGCAAAGATAAAAAGGGATTCGGGACTTGATTATAATATTTCCAATATTGTTGTCAGCAACGGCGGTAAGCATTGTCTTACAAATGTTTTTATGGCAATTTGTGAGCCTGGTGACGAGGTGATTATTCCTTCACCCTTCTGGGTAAGCTATCCCGAAATGGTGAAAATGGCTGATGGTGTTCCTGTGTTCCTTGAAACAACCGAGGAAACAAACTTCAAGTTTTCACCCCGGGACCTTGAAAATTGCATAACAGAAAAAACCCGTGCTCTGGTTCTCAACACACCAAGCAACCCCACGGGTATGGTTTATTCCGGTGAAGAAATCAAAAAGATTGCCGAAATTGCCGTAAAAAACAATATCTATGTTATTTTTGATGAAATTTACGAAAAGCTTGTTTATGAAGGTGAACACATAAATATTGCATCATTTGGTGATGAAATCAAGGATTTGACAATAATCGTAAACGGTATGGCAAAGGCATATGCAATGACGGGCTGGAGAATCGGGTTCACCGCTTCAAATGCAGACGTGGCAAAGGCAATGTCAAATATTCAGAGTCATGCAACCTCAAACCCAAATTCAATTGCTCAGGCGGCTTCGGTTGAAGCACTCAACGGTGATCAGTCTTCTGTTGCCGAGATGAAAAAGGAATATGTTGCACGCAGAGATTATATGGTTGAAAGAATTAATTCAATTGAGGGGATAAGCTGTAAAAAACCAAACGGTGCGTTCTATATTTTTATGAACGTGAGGGAGCTTCTTGGAAGAGAGTTCTACGGCAAAACCTTTGACAGTGCAAGTGCTCTTTGTGCTGATATTCTTGACCGTGCCCTTGTTGCTCTTGTCCCAAGCGAAGGCTTTGGAATTGACGGTTATGTTCGTCTTTCGTATGCAACATCCATGGAAACAATAAAGACGGGTCTTGACAGAATTGAAAAATATATCAAAGGTGAGTATTAAAAGGAGAACAATGCCATGAAGATTGGTATTATTGGTGCAGGCAATATGGCATCTGCACTGGCGGGCTGTCTTATTGCGTCTGAAACCATATGTGCGGAGGAGCTTTCTATCAGCGATATAAATCCGAGAGGTCTTGCAAAATGGAAGGAGCTTGGTGCTTTTTCAACCGAAAACAATGCTGAGGTTATCAGTCGTAGCGATATTGTGATTTTTGCAGTTAAGCCCAATGTTTTGCCTTGTGTTCTTGAAGAAATTAAAGGTCTGCTTGCAGACAAGGTTTTGATTTCCATTGCTGCAGGAGTTAAAATTGATGCAATGGAAATGATATTGGGTTCGGAAGCGAAAATTATCCGTGCCATGCCAAACACTCCGGCGCAGGTGAATTGCGGAATGACCGTGATAGCACCAAATAAAAACATATCTGCATCAGAGCTTGATACTGCAAGAAAGGTTCTTTCGGGTGTTGGAGATGTTGTAGTTCTTGAGGAAAAATATATCAATGCCGCAACAGCAATTCACGGAAGTAGTCCTGCCTATATTTATATGCTTATTGATGCTATGGCAGATTGTGGTGTTAAATACGGGATTCCAAAGAATATAGCACTTCAGCTTGCCGCAAAGGCGGTTGAAGGTTCGGCAAAAATGGTTCTTGAAAACGACATTCATCCTCAGGCATTGAAGGATGCGGTCTGTTCGCCCGGAGGTACAACAATTGAAGCTGTTCTTGAACTTGAAAAAGCGGGTTTTAAATCCTCTGTTGCACAGGCAATTGATACGTGCGTAAAAAAGGCTGATGAAATGTCAAAATAATAAAGAGTTTTAATCATATGTTTTATGCTTGTCTCATAACTATTTAGAAAAAGATTTTTCTGACGGAGGAGAAAGTATGAAACAAAACAGAATGCTCAAATTTTTAACCGGTTACATTGTCGAAAACAGACGTTTTTTTCTGATTTCACTGCTATGTCTTGTTGCAGGCGTTGTAATCGGTTCTTTGTCGGCAATTTTTATGAACAAAAATGATTTTGATGTTCTTGGGTTATATCTGAACAGTTTTACGTCGGCTCATTCAATACAATCCGTTAACCGTAGCTCTGTTTTTGCATTTTCGATTTATAATAACATAAAGATAATTTTGTTTATGTTTGTATCCGGACTCAGGACAGAACTGATACCGCTGGGTTTTTTACAGCTCTGCACAAAAGGATATAAAATAGGATTTACCTCTGTCATTCTTGTTCAGTTATATTTTGTCAAAGGCGTTCTTATTGCACTTACATCTGTATTGCCGCAGTTTCTGTTAACCATTCCGACACTGCTGTTTTACAATGTTTTTAATGTCAATTTTGCCCTTGTTTCCCGAAAGATACGGATTCATGGTCAAAAAGTTTCCGAAAGACGTGATCTTCTTGTATGCAATATGGTTTGTCTTTTGTCGGTTTTTCTTATTTTTGCCGTTGTGAGCCTTATTGACACCTTTGTGATTCCAACTGTTATAAAGCCAATTTTTTCATATCTGACTTAATCGAAAGGGGTGCGTCGATGGATGCATTAAAAGAAAGGTATTTTGCATATCTTGAAACAACAAGAAATTCATCGCAAAATACAATTATTTCATACAAACGTGACATCAGGGAGTTTGCCGAGGAACTGGAAAAAAAGAATATCGGAATTGAAAATGTGAGCGGTGCTACCATTCTTGATTATCTTGTGACGCTTCAGAAAAATGGTAAATCCGCATCAACGGTTTCCCGTAATCTTGCTTCAATACGTTCATTTTTTCATTATCTGCAAAATGAAAAAATCGTATCACAGGACCCAACCTTCAACATTCATTCTTTGAAGGCGGAAAGAAAATTGCCGCAGGTTCTCACCGGCGAAGAAGTTGAAAGATTGCTGAATCAGCCCGATACCCGTGATGCAAAAGGCTGCCGTGACAAAGCAATGCTTGAGCTGCTTTATGCAACAGGTATGCGTGTTACCGAAATGATTGAGCTTAAAATGTCGGACGTTGATATGGAGGTTGGCTACATAAACTGCAATCAGGGCAAAAAAATGAGAGTTATTCCCGTTTATTCAATCGCAAAGAAGGCCGTGAAAACATATATTGAAACTGCAAGAAGCCAATTTGTCAAGGATTCGTCTGAAGATAACCTTTTTGTGAATTACAGCGGAACAAAGATGACAAGACAAGGGTTCTGGAAAATTATAAAACAATATGCAGCAGCGGCAAACATAAAAAAGGATATAACTCCTCATACGCTGAGACATTCCTTTGCCACACATCTTCTTGAAAATGGCGCCGACCTCAGATCTATTCAGGAAATGCTGGGACATGCCGACATTTCATCAACTCAGGTTTATGCAAACGTTGTAAAAAAACAGCTTAATGATATTTACAAAAAATCTCACCCGAGAGCAAGAAAGAAACAAACGGTTTAGTTTTACATATTTGTGTTAATAATCTGATATATTCCCATTCAACCTACATATTTTCTGATTAATTCAGCAGAAGGAGTGTAGGTTAATGTTTAAAGAAAACAGATTTTATTATTATATCTGTGTGTTTTTTCTGTGCTGTGTTGCAGGCTGGATTTTTGAAGTACTGTTCAGAAGCGGCAAGGCGGGTTGTTTGTCCGTTCCGGGTTTTCTTTACGGCTGTTATCTTCCAATTTACGGATTTGGTGCATTGATGCTGATTTTTGTCTTTTCAGGAAACAAGTTGTTTGTAGGTAATGTTTTTGTGATAAGTTTTGTTCTTCTTACAGCAGTTGAGTATATAACCCATTTTTTCTTTGACAAAATTCTTGATGTGCAATTGTGGTCATATTCAGCACACTTTTGCAATATAAACGGAAGAATTTCTTTGAAACAAAGCATAATGCTTGGTGTTGGAGGAACAGCTTTTGTTTATGTGATTTATCCGTTTTTGAATTATATTCTTTGCCGAATCTCAGAGAAGAAAAAACAAGTTTTTGCCTGTTTTGTAATTTTAACAATGACAATTGATGCCGTTTTTTCGGTTTTTCGGGTGATAAAAAAATAATTTTATGGTTGACAAAATGTCAGCATGGTGTTATACTGCTTAAAGATATTAAATATTCTTCGGGGCAGGGTGAAAATCCCTACCGACGGTACAGTCCGTGAACCGCTTGAGCGGCTGATTTGGTGAAATTCCAAAACCGACAGTTAAAGTCTGGATGGGAGAAGAGGTTTTTGTATTTTACATTGACTTTTGTGCTTTTGCTCCGTTTGACGGAGTTCTTTTTTTGCCCTATGAAGACATCGGGGAGAGTTGTTATGAAATCAAAAAATGTCAATTGGCTTGTGAAGGTTGCTATGCTTTCTGCTGTTTCAACAGTTCTTATGCTGTTTGAATTTCCGTTACCCTTTATTGCACCGCCTTTTTATGAGCTTGATTTTAGTGAAGTCACTGTTCTGATTGGCGCCTTTGCACTTGGACCTGTTGCCGGTATTGTGATTGAGGCTTTGAAAATTCTTTTGAATCTTCTGATTAACGGCACAGTTACAGCAGGTGTTGGTGAGGTTGCCAATTTTGCAATGGGTGTTGCATTTGTCTTGCCTGCATCTTTGATTTACAAACGTCATAAATCAAAAAGGAATGCTGTTATGGGATTGGTTACAGGCGGAATAACTATGGTTGTGCTCAGTTGCTTTATTAATGCTTATATAATGCTCCCTGTTTACGGTGCGGCATTCAAAATGCCCATTGATGCGATTATTTCAATGGCAACAAAAATTAATTCTTCAATAGATACCATGGCTGAGTTTGTTTTGTGGTGTGTTGCTCCATTTAATCTCCTGAAGGTGATTCTTGTAAATGTAATAACAATTTTTATATACAAACCAATGAGCCCATTGCTCAAAATACATAATTGAAAGGAAGATTTTTAATGAAAAAGATACTTTTTGCAATGACAATTGTTCTTGGAATGGCTTTATTATTTACCGGCTGCGGTTCTGAAGATGCTGAACAAAAGAATTCTGAAAACATTGCTTCGGAAACAGAAAATGCTGCTCCGGAAAAAGACGACGAGGCTGAAAAGGCTGCTCCTGAGGTAAAAGAGGAAGTGAAGCCTGAACCGATTGTTGAAGGCTCGGGAACATACGAAGAAATCACACAGGAGGAAGCAAAGGAGATTATGGACGACAAAGAAGAACCTGCTGTTGTTTTGGATGTGCGTTCCTTTGATGAATTCAATGCGGGTCACATCGACGGTGCAATTTGCTTCCCTCTTGAATCAATAAATGATGAAACCCGTGCGGTTATTGAGCAGTTTATTCCCCGAAAGGATCAGACAATTCTTGTTTATGACAACGACCCCGAAAGAAGTAAAAAGGGTGCGCAGTTAATGGCTGATATTGGATATTTGAATGTTAAAGAGTTTGGTCAACTGGATGATTGGGACTATGGAACTGTTGAGGAATAATTTTTTCTGTTGAAATAAAAAAACATATTGACAAAAGCAATAAAGTAAAGTATAATATTCAAGGAGATAGAGGTGCGTTTTGTCATCAGTACGCAGATTTTTATGCTTGCCAAAGCAGAATTTGCCGAAAGGGGCTGGCGCCGAAGACGGTTTACGGCAAAGAACCGATCTGGCGGACGGGAATAATATCCTGTACGTTGTCGCAGTAGTGCGGAGGGCTATCATATTTGAATGTTGATTTACTGTTGATACGTTTATTTATGATAGTTGATTTCAGCTATCATTTTTTTGTGCCAATGGTGCATTTGCCAAAGTAATTGAAAAGGAGCTAAATTTATGAAAAACACAGTTTTTACAGGTGTTGCAACAGCGATTGTTACACCTCTCAACGAAAAGGGAATTGATTACGAAGCCTTTGAAAGATTGATTGAATGGCAGATTCAGGAAGGAATTAACGCAATTGTTGTTGCAGGAACAACAGGCGAAGGTTCAACTTTAACAGACGAAGAACATAAGGCTGTTATAAAATTTGCAGTTGATAAAATAGCAGGACGTGTTCCCGTTATTGCAGGAACAGGCTCAAATGATACGGCATATGCAATTGAACTTACAAAATATGCCTGTGAAGCAGGAGCAGATGCAATGCTTGTTGTGACACCTTATTACAACAAAGCGACTCAAAAGGGGTTGATTCAGTCCTTCACTGCTATTGCTGATGCAAGCACGAAGCCGGTGATACTTTACAACGTTCCAAGCCGTACCGGCTGTAATATTGAACCTGCAACCTGCGCAGAACTTGCAAAGCATCCAAATATCGTTGGAATCAAAGAAGCAAGCGGTAACATTTCACAGATTGCTAAAATTGCATCATTGGTTGGTGATGAAATTGATATTTATTCGGGCAATGATGACCAGATTGTTCCCATAATGTCACTTGGAGGCAAAGGAGTTATTTCGGTGCTCTCCAACATTCTTCCCAAGGAAACAGTTAAAATCTGTGATGAATATTTTGCAGGAAACACAAAGGAAAGTGCTGAGCTTCAGCTCAAATATCTTGATCTTATTGATGCACTTTTCTGTGAAGTTAATCCCATTCCTGTAAAAGCGGCAACTGCTGCCATGGGTTATGGTGAAAACTATCTGAGACTTCCGCTGACCCCAATGGATGAAGCAAAAAAACTTAATATGTTCAAACTTATGAAGGAATGTGGAATTGAGATTTAAGAACGAGAGGAATTATTGATGATTTGTGATAACTTAGGAGTTGCCGAAAACGGACATCTCACTTTTGCGGGCAGAGATACTGTTGAACTGGCAAGGAAATACGGCACACCTTTATATCTGATGGATGAAGAAAAAATCCGCGAAAAGTGTAGAATTTATCTTACTGCCATGAAAGAGAGTTTTGGTGAAAATGCGTTGCCTCTTTATGCAAGTAAGGCTGCATCCTTTAAGCAGGTTTACAGGATTGCCAAGGAAGAAAACATAGGCATTGATGTTGTTTCTGCAGGTGAGATATGTACTGCTGTGGCTGCAGGATTTCCTATGGACAGAGCATATTTTCACGGCAACAACAAAACCGATGCAGATATAGAGTATGCAATCAAAAACGATGTTGGCTGCTTTGTTGCAGATAACCTTGAAGAAATTGATGCAGTTGACAGAATATCGGCAGAGCTTGGTACTTGTTCAAAGATTTTAATCAGAATAACACCCGGAATTGATCCTCATACCTATGATGAGGTGGCAACAGGAAAGGTTGATTCAAAATTCGGTTCGGCAATTGAAACAGGTGCAGCAGAGGAGATAACAAAATATGCCCTTTCAAAGAAAAACATTGACCTTTACGGCTTTCATTGCCATGTTGGCTCACAGGTTTTTGATTCAGATGTATATTTCAAGACCTCGGATGTAATGCTCAAATTCATTGCCAAAATGGAAAAGGAAGAGGGCTTCAAAACAAGGGAACTGAATCTTGGCGGTGGTTACGGTGTGCGCTATGTTGAATCTGACCCCATAATTGACATAGCGGAGAATATTGCCTTGGTTGGGAAAATTCTTAAAGAAAAATGTGACGAACTTGGAATAGAAGTTCCTGCAATCAGAATGGAACCCGGACGTTCCATAGTGGCAGACGCAGGTTTGACTCTTTATACCGTTGGAAGTGTGAAGCAGATTCCCGAATACAGAAATTATGTTTCCATTGACGGCGGAATGACGGATAATCCCCGATTTGCACTTTATAAATCAGACTATACTGTGTTGCTGGCAAACAAAATCAATGCAGAAAGCGATTTTAAATGCAGCGTTGTTGGACGTTGCTGCGAATGTGGTGATATTATTCAGGAGAATGTAAAGCTCCCGTCAAGCGTAAAACGTGGCGATATAATTGCGGTTCTGACAACAGGTGCCTACAACTATTCAATGGCATCAAATTACAACAGAGTGCCAAGACCGCCCATTGTTATGCTTGCAAAGGAAAGGGAGTATATTGCTGTTCGCAGAGAATCCCTTGAAGATATTATTCTGAACGACTTATAATTATAACATGATACAAACAAAGGACTAAGCTGAAATCGGCTTAGTCCTTTAAATTTGCTATTTGTTTGCATTTTTTAAATCATTGTTTCTGATTTCAACACGGCGAACCTTACCACTGATTGTTTTGGGGAGTTCATCCACAAAGTCAACAATTCTCGGATATTTGTATGGTGCTGTGTGAGTCTTTACGTATTCCTGAATTTCCTTTTTCAGTTCATCAGTGCCAACAGTTCCTTTTGTGAGAACAATTGTCGCTTTTACAATCTGTCCGCGAACTTCATCAGGAACAGCAGTGATTGCACATTCGAGAACATAAGGAAGCTCCATGATGACACTTTCAATTTCAAATGGTCCTATGCGATAACCCGACGATTTGATTACATCATCAATTCTGCCCACATACCAAAGATAGCCGTCTTCGTCCATTGTTGCCTGATCGCCTGTATGATAGTAACCGTCGTGCCATGCATCCTTGGTTTTTTCATCATCAAGATAGTAACCGATAAACAAACCGCATGGAACTTTTTCGGAGGTTCTGACACAAATTTCACCTGTATCGCCTGTCTTACATTCGTTTCCGTCGGGGTCAAGAACAACAACATCATAAAGGGGTGAGGGACGTCCCATTGAGCCGATCTTTGGAGTTGTTCCAACAAAGTTAGCGATTGAAAGGGTGGTTTCGGTCTGACCGAAGCCTTCCATGATTTTCAGACCGGTTGCTTTATAGAACTGATTGAAAACCTCAGGGTTCAGCGCTTCGCCCGCAGTTGTTGCATACTGGATTGATGACAAATCATATTTTGAAAGGTCCTCTTTGATAAAGAATCTGTACATTGTTGGGGGCGCACAGAATGTTGTGATCTTATACTTTTTGAAGAGAGGAAGTATATCATCCGAACGGAATCTGTCAAAATCGTATGTGAACACACCTGCTTCGCAGAGCCATTGTCCGTAAAGTTTACCCCAAAGAGCCTTGCCCCAGCCTGTATCGGATATGGTGAAGTGAAGACCGTCGGGATTAACGTTGTGCCAGAATTTTGCTGTGGGATAGTGACCCAATGCGTACTTGTATGAATGTGTTGCAATTCTGGGGTATCCTGTTGTTCCTGAAGTGAAGAGCATAAGCATGGGATCGTTGCCGCACGGACTGTCTTCTTTGCGGTTGAAGTGAGTGCTGAAACGTTCAATGTCTTCATTGAAGTCATACCAACCATCTTTCTTGCCGCCAACAAGGAATTTGAGCATATCGGGATATGCATTTGCAGCTTTTTCGGCTTCGGTTGAAACATCGCCGTTTGCTGTGCAGACAATCGCTTTTACGCCTGCGGCTTTGTATCTGTATTCAAAGTCGTGTTCAACAAGCTGGTTAGTTGCGGGTATTGCAATTGCACCAATCTTGTGGAGAGCAAGCATACAGAACCAGAACTGATAATGACGCTTGAGAACAAGCATAACTGTGTCGCCCTTTTTTATGCCCAGAGATTCAAAATAGTTTGCAACCTTTGAGGAATAACGCTTCATATCCTTAAACGTAAATGCACGGTCTGTTTTGTCGTTTGCAACCCACATCATTGCAACCTTGTTGGGGTTTTTGTCGGCAATTGCGTCAACACAGTCAAAGGCAAAGTTGAATTTGTCGTCATTCTTGAATGAGATTCCGCAGAAAACACCATTTTCGTCCAATTCTGTATCAATGAAGTTATCTGCCACGGTTGATGTTTTTTCATAGGTAAGAGGCTTGATTTCCTGTGCAACCTCATTTGTATCGTTAAAGAAGTCTTCACCTGTGGGATTCAGAACAATTGCATTGAAAACACAGCCTTCGGGGCTTGTTGCAATCATCCCGTGTGGTGTTGAGCTGTCATAGAAGATGGAGTCACCCTCGTTGAGAACCTCAATATGTGAGCCAACCTGAACCTTGAGGGTTCCGCTGACGATAATATCAATTTCCTGACCCTTGTGTGAGCTGAGCTTAATGGGAGCTGTCTGTTCTTCGACAAGGAAGGGTGCTTCAACAAGGAAGGGCTCTGCAAGCTTGTTCTTGAATTTTGGTGCAAGGTTGTTATAAACAAAGCCTTTTTTGCGGACAATTTTTGCACCTTCGCCTTTTCTCGTAACAGCATAGGAGGTGAGGGTGGAGCTTGTTCCCTCAAGAATGTCAATTACTTCAACATTGCAGGCTTTTGCGCATTTGTAAATAAATGTGAAGCTGAAGTCTGTTTCGCCCTGTTCAAGAACAAGATAGTCCTCAAGTGAAACATCTGTAAGTCTTGCAAGCTCTGCCGGTGTGTAGCCTTTTGCTTCGCGTAAATCCTTTATACGCTGAGCAACTTCTTTCAAATTGTAATCCATTTTTGTTTTCCCCTTTCGGTATTTGTTTAAAGGAACGTCACAAAAAAACAAACCCATCCCAAAGTTTCCTTTGAGACGGGTTATAAAACTCGCGGTACCACTCAAATTACGAAAATATATTTCGTCACTCTGCAGGCTCAATCAAGCCCTTTGCGATAACGTTGCAATGCACGGGAATCGTCTACTTGCTGATTGCTTTCGGGATTCCAACTCGGAAGTGATGGGTCATTGGAAAACTCTGTTATTGGCTTGCAGCAACCGCCAACTCTCTCAAAACTCGGTAATCCGACCGTCTTCGTCACAGTTTTTTGTGATATTCAATTTTAATGTATTATACACCCAAGTTTTTTATTTGTCAATAGTTTTTTTTGAAAAATATTAATTTTCAGACTAAAGCTCATAGCAATCTTCAATTGATGCATAATAGAATGTATGTAAATCGCCGTTTTTGTACCATTTGTCCAGAATATCGGTGGAGGTAAGGGAAGATGTCATTTCAGCTCTTTTGATAAT
>JAFSDN010000055.1 GCA_017436245.1 Clostridia bacterium | reverse complement strand
CTTATGTTCTGTGGGCAAATTTTGATTTGGAAATTGAAACCCCTGCCGAGACATCATTGCCCTACCTTTCGCCAATGGTTCTTGAGGCGGCAGGTTGTCCTGTGTCGCCATTTTACGGATATATGAATGAATTGCGCAAAGAGGTTCCTGTTCTCACCGCCTTTGGCTTGTATAAAACTGAAAATGGGGAAACATATAATTACAAGGACGACACACAATATAAAAAAGACATTGAAACGTATTTTGATTTGGTTTATAACAATGCAAGCAGTGATGCTGAAAGGATACAAGGTCTTTTTGAAGCAAAATAGAGGAGCTGTAAAAAATGGTTAATATGAATTATGATACAAAAATAAAGGATTGGCTTGATGAACACAAAGATGAAATCCTTGAAAAGTGGATGAAACTGGCGGCCATTCCCTCAATCAAGGGAAGGGCGGAGGAGGGAGCGCCCTTTGGCAAAGCCTGTGCTGAGGCCTTGCAGGCGTGCTCGGATATGTTTGGCGAATACGGCTTTGAATCGGGCCTTTATTCGGGCAACAGGTATGCTCTGGCAAGTCTTGGCAATGGCGAAAAAAACATTGGTATTTTCAGCCACAGCGATGTTGTTCCCGTGAATGAGGAGGACTGGATTTTCACAAAGCCCTTTGAACCCAAAATTGTGGACGGAACCCTTATCGGCAGAGGTGTTGAAGATAATAAGTCGGGAGTTATGGCGGCACTTTGTGCCATGAGAATAATCAGGGAATGTGAAATTCCTTTGAAAAGCCGTATTGTGACCTTTGTTGGCTCGGAGGAAGAAACGGGAATGAGCGACATAAGAGCCTTTGCTGAGGAACAGACCATGCCCGACGTATCTTTGGTGCCCGATGCAGATTTTCCGTGCAGCATAGGCGAAAAGGGAATCTTTCATTTTTGGGCAAAAAGCGACGCAACATTGTGTGATATTGTTGAGTTCAAGGGCGGTGAGGCGTTTAATATTGTTCTTGACAAGGCTGTTGTAAAGCTGAAAAATAATCCGGAACTGAAGGCAGAGCTTGAAGAAAGAATAAACGGAAAAGAACAGTTTTTGCTTGAAGAAAGGGACGGCTTGCTGGTTCTGACGGCAAAGGGTATTGCAAAGCATGCCTGCGAGCCTGAGGGTTCGGTTAATGCGGCATACCTTGCGGCAGAGCTTCTTTCGGATGTGGATGGACTTGCCAACTCTGACCGTGAGGTTGTGCGGAATATGAAAAAGATTCTTGCCTGTCCTTTTGGTACTTCAATGGGCATTGACCATGATGATATTCGATTTGGCAAGCTGACTTTTGTTAACGGCATGGTTGATGTTGAAAAGGGAAAGCTGAAGCTGAGTTTTGACACCCGGTACGGGTCAACTCTGGAGCCGGAGGAGCTTGAAAAGAATGTTTTTGACAGCTTTGGTGCTTTGGGTTGGAAAATTGAAATCAATTCACATTCAAAGGGTTTTTCAATTGCCGATGACAGCCCAATTCCGTCAG
Source organism: Clostridia bacterium (assembly GCA_017436245.1). Taxonomy (GTDB): domain Bacteria; phylum Bacillota; class Clostridia; order Monoglobales; family Monoglobaceae; genus SIG440. The sequence goes on along the minus strand of JAFSDN010000055.1, from coordinate 8,485 downwards.
CATTGGAAAAGGTTTATGCGGCGGTTACGGGATTTGAAAAACAGGCAATTCGCCTTGGCGGCGGAACATATGCAAGAATTATTGAAAATGCTTTTTCGGTTGGAACATTCACCATGCGTGCAGACCGTGACAAGCCCTTTATGGAACTGCCTGCTGGTCACGGCGGTGCGCATCAGGCAGATGAAAAGATTGACATTGAAGGCTTTTTTGATGCGGTTCGGGTTCTCACTCAGTATATTATAAATATTGATGAGATAATTTCTTTGAGTAAATAATTCTTAAACAAATATCAGAACAAAAACAAAGATGGTTCCATAACAAATGTTGGGGTAAATGCTTTGTAAAGATTCTTCGCTGCGCTCAGAATGACTAAAGCTTAGCCGGTACAAGGTCATGTTGAGCGTAGTCGAAACATCTTTTTTTGTACTAAACCCCAACATTTGATAAAGAACCACAAAGATTCTTCGCTTTGCTCAGAATGATAACTCCCTTTAATAGGATGCAGAGGTCATTCTGAACGTTCGGTGAAGAATCTTTTTTGGTTTTTATTTATTTTTATATCCGTCTATTACCGCTTTCATGGTTTCAGTTGCGGGGCCGCCGGGAATCTTGCGGAGGTTCACGCAGGTTTCAAGGGAGATTGCGGTGTAGATGTCTTCATCAAAGAGCTTTGAGAATTCCTTGAATTCGTCCATGCTCAAAGCATCAATCACCTTGTTTGTGTCGAGGCAATATGCAACCATTCTGCCCACAACGGCGTGTGCATCACGGAATGGCAGACCTTTTTTCACAAGATAGTCGGCAACGTCGGTTGCGTTTGTGAAGCCGCCTTTTGCACCAATCAGCATTGCATCCTTGTTGATTTTCATTGTTGCAAGCATTCCGCCGAATACGGGGAGGCACATCTTTACGGTGTCAAGGGCGTCAAAAATTTGTTCCTTGTCCTCCTGCATATCCTTGTTGTATGCAAGGGGAAGACCCTTGAGCATTGTCAGAAGTCCCATAAGCGAACCAAACACTCTGCCCGACTTGCCACGTGCAAGCTCTGCAATGTCGGGGTTCTTCTTCTGGGGCATGATGCTTGAACCTGTGCTGTATGCATCGTCCAACGTCACAAAGCCAAACTCGTTTGAACTCCAGAGGATGATTTCTTCGGAAAAACGGCTGAGATGAACCATAATCATTGAAAGAACAAATGCAAATTCGCAGATGAAGTCACGGTCTGAAACACCGTCTATGCTGTTTTGGGTTATTCCGTCAAAACCAAGTAATTCCGCCACAAAGGGTCTGTCAAGGGGATATGTTGTGCCTGCCAATGCACCGCTTCCAAGGGGCATAATGTTCATTCTTGTTCGCCAGTCTGAAAGTCTGGAAAGGTCACGGCTGAACATTTCGTAATATGCCATGATGTGATGTGCAAAGGTGATTGGCTGTGCTTTTTGCAGATGTGTGTAGCCCGGCATAATTGTGTTCAGATTTTCTTCGGCAAGAGTGAGGATTGTCTTTTGCAAATCTTCAAGCATTGCCTTAAGTTCTTCTGATTCGTCACGGAGATAGAGCTTGTTGTCAAGAGCCACCTGATCGTTTCGGCTTCTGCCGGTGTGGAGGCGTTTGCCCACATCGCCGATTCGGGAAATGAGGATTGTTTCAATGTTCATGTGTATGTCTTCGGCATCAATGGTAAATTCAACCTTGCCGTCCTCAATATCGGCAAGAATTTCGTCAAGTGTTTTTATGATAAGCTCTGCATCAGCCTGAGGAATAATTCCCTGCTTGCCAAGCATTTTTGCATGTGCCTGACTTCCTTTGATGTCCTGTTTGTACATACGGCTGTCAAAGCGGATTGATGAATTGAAATCGTCAACTGCCGCATCTGTGGATTTTGAAAATCTTCCACCCCATAATTTCATAATAATTTCTCCTGTATAATAAAACTTAGGGGCATCGGTGATGCCCCTGTTCCTCGGTTTAGTTTTCGCCGTTTTTCTTTTTCATCATCGCTCTGACCTTGAGGGGCAGACCGTAAAGGTTGATAAAGCCTTCGCTGTCCTTGTGGCTGTAAAGCTCTTTGCTGTCGCCGAATGATGCGATGTCTTCGTTGTAGAGTGAATACTTGGATTTTGCACCTGCAGGTGTACAGCTTCCCTTGTAGAGCTTCAGGCGAACTGTTCCTGTAACGTACTTGTCCATTTCGTCATACATAGCTGACATTGCTTCTCTGAGGGGTGTAAACCACTTTCCGTCATAAACAAGCTGTGAGAACTGAGTCTGGCTCATTCTCTTGAAGGCTTGGGTATCACGGTCAAGGCAGAGATATTCAAGCTCCTGAATTGCGGTGTAGAGAATTGTGCCGCCGGGAGTTTCATAAACACCTCTTGACTTCATGCCCACAAGACGGTCTTCAACGATGTCGGCAATACCAACGCCGTTTTTGCCGCCAAGCTCATTGAGCTTTTCAACAAGTGCAACGGGCGAGAGCTTTTCGCCGTTTACTGCAACGGGTTCACCTGCAACAAACTCAATTTCAACATATGTGGGTTCGTCGGGTGCCTGTTCGGGCGACACGCCAAGTTTCAGAAGACTGTCAAGCATTGGTTCGTTCCATGGGTCTTCAAGATCCATGCCCTCGTGGCTGATGTGCCAGATGTTTCTGTCGCGTGAGTAAAGGTCCTTCTTTGTTACGGGAATTTCAATTCCGTGAGCGTTTGCATAGTCAACAGCATCTTCTCTTGATTTGATGTCCCAGATTCTCCAAGGCGCAATAATCTTCAATGATGGGTCAAGAGCCTTGATTCCAAGCTCAAAACGAACCTGATCGTTTCCTTTGCCTGTTGCGCCGTGACAGATTGCAACTGCGCCTTCCTTCTGTGCAATTTCAACCAGTCTTTTTGCAATAATGGGTCTTGCGTGCGATGTACCAAGGAGATACTTACCTTCGTACATTGCGCCTGATTTGAGTGTAGGGAAGATGTAATCCTTAACATATTCGTCTCTCAAATCTTCGATATAACACTTGAGTGCTCCTGAACGGATTGCACGTTCTTCAAGTCCGTCTGTTTCCTTACCCTGACCAACATCGCCGCAAACACAAACAACATCATAGTCATAGTTCTCTTTGAGCCACTGAATGATGATTGATGTGTCAAGTCCGCCGGAGTACGCCAGTACAACCTTATCTTTTGCCATTTTGCATTACCTCCAATTTATGTATGAAAAATACTTGTTTTATTCAACGAAATATATTATAATATGAAAGAACAAAAAATGCAACCCTTTTTTAAAAAAGTTTTGTATTTTTATGCAATAACTATGAATTTTTATGCATAATTAATTCCGATATATGCATTTTTGAGAGAAAGGAACCAAAAACATGAGAATTTTGGGCATTGATCCGGGTTACGCAATTGTTGGTGTCGGCGTGGTTGACTTTGAGGGGAACCGCTTTAAGGTTGTGGAATACGGGGCAATTACCACAGATGCGGGAGAGGATATGTTTGACCGCCTGAAAAAAATTTATGACGAAACAGTTGAGATAATTGAGCGGACAAAGCCTGATTTTATGGCAATTGAGGAGCTTTTTTTCAACAGCAATCAGAAAACGGCAATCAATGTTGCTCAGGCAAGAGGTGTTCTTGTTCTTGCGGCAAAAAATTGCGGAGTTCCCATTTTTGAGTATACGCCTCTTCAGGTAAAGCAGGCTGTGGTGGGCTACGGACGTGCCGAAAAGGCTCAGGTTCAGCAGATGACAAAGGCAATTCTGAATCTTGAAAAGGTTCCCAAGCCTGACGACACAGCAGATGCCCTTGCCATTGCCATATGCCATGCCCATTCGTACAGGGCGAGCAGTTGGAGATAGTTTTGGCTTGATGCGGTGCATAGCACCGCAGCTAAATTCGCTAATGCGAGTTAAATTGAACAAGTTCAGCTTAATTGCCTTGCGGCAGCTAAATGTGCTTTGCACGCTTAAAGCGAATTTAATTTAGCTGTTTTGAAGAAATAATTTAGCTATGAAGCAAAGCGGAATAATTTAGCTGTGCTCGACAGAGCAAGATTTAGCTCAAAATCTTGTCATCCGGATTATATAGTCTGTATATCACATGAGTATATGTTGCCGAAAGGTGTCGGAAAAAGAGGTGGCAATTGTGAGAATAAAAATGATATTATTATCATTGCTATCAATAGTGATAGTAGCAATATCTTGGCTTATGAATTTTGGTTTAGTAAGACTTTTTTGTACGTTAATATTAATACCTTTTGTACATGCTGTAATTGTTTTTGCAATTTGTGCGGTTGCATCCAATTATGTAATCAAAAAAAAGATAAGAGTGCATAATTTTCTGTTTCAATTAACATACATATTGAGCAATGTTTTTTTTCCTGATGCAGATGACTTAGATAGTCGTATGTTTTTTGGATTGATTGAAAATGATTTTATGTGTAATCTTGGTATAGTGATTTCGGTAATTCTTTTAATAGTGCATATTGTTTTGCTTATATCGCAGATTATTGAAATAAATCGTACAGATAAAGCGGAAATGTTTTTTGAAGCAATTAATAAATAAACGGATAATTAAATTAATATTTTAAACACAAGTTTATATGAGAAAATACACAAAAATAAAGGGATAGAATAACAAATGAAAACAACAAAACTTACAAAAGATTTTACAAACGGAAGCATAGCAAGGCAATTATTTGCCCTTATGATACCTTTTATGCTGTCAAATGCATTGCAGGTTTTATATTCCACAATTGATATGATTATTGTGGGTAAATATGTTGGTACGGCAGGGCTTTCTGCAGTTTCACAGTCCAGCTCCATATTGAATTTTGCAACGATGATTTGTCTTGGATTTTCAAACGGCGGACAAATCCTGATTGCACAGGCATTGGGTGCAGGAAAGAAAAAGGAAACCAACAGCATTATCGGAACGCTGTTTACGGTGATTCTTTCAATGGGTCTTGTTTTTTCGCTTATTATTATTTTGTCAAAGAATATTGTAATAAAAGTGATGAATATACCGCCTGAATCTGTTTTGATGTCAGAAGAATACTTGATTATTTGCGGCTTGGGTATGATATTTACGGCAGGGTATAATATGGTGTCTGCAATTTTGAGGGGCATGGGAGATTCAAAACGACCGCTCATGTTCATTGCCATTGCATCGGTTGTGAATCTTGCTCTTGATATTCTCTTTACGGGAGTGTTGGGATGGGGTGTTGCGGGTGCAGCATGGGCAACAATCATAGGGCAGGCGGCATCCTTCATCTTTTCACTTTATTATCTCTACAAAAACAAAAAAGATTTTGGCTTTGATTTCAAGCTTTTGAGCTTTATGCCCGTGAAAAGATACGTAAAAATGATTATGAATCTTGGAACCCCAATGGCAATTCAGTCGGGATTTATTAATGTTTCCATGCTGTATGTTAATTCAATGATAAACTCGCTGGGTGTTGTGGAATCTGCAACCTTTGGTGTTGGTGTGAGAATTGACGATATTATGAACAAAATATCAATGGGTATTCAGTATGCAGCCCTTCCGATGATTAGTCAGAACATTGCTGCCAAGCAGTTGAAGCGTGCGGAAAAGGTTGTACATTGGGCATGGGTTTTTTCCGGTGCTTTCACGGTGATTTTCCTTTCACTGTATTTGTGCTTTGGCAAGGAGCTGTTTATGCTCTTTTCGGATGATACAGATGTCCATGCGCTTTCAACAACCTTCATCAAGGCAATTGTGTGGTTGTTTATTCCTTTTGCTGTGATGCGCGGCACAGGTGCATTTGTACAGGGAATAGGAAATGTGAAGTTTGGTATGGTCCTTTCAATTCTGGATGGCGTTGCCCTCAGAATCGGATTCAGCTGGCTTTTTGGCATTGGTCTTGGCTTTGGATTTTTTGGCTTTGTGCTTGGCTACGCACTTGCACCCTATGGTTATGCAATTCCGTCCCTTATATATTTTCTGAGCGGGATGTGGAAAAATCGTAAAGTTCTTGCAGATGATATTTAAAATATACAAAATAAAGGAGAAGAAGATTATGTCATATCTTGAAGTTTTAAATAATAAAAAAGCTGATATAGATGTATTTTATAAGTCCGTGGGTGATTTAAGCCTGCCCTTGCAGGTGTTTTTGCCTGATGAATTTGACGAGGAGAAGACTTATAAAACCATAATTGCCATACACGGCGGAGGTTGGCATTCGCTGACCGAGACGCCCGTGGACTGGAACGGAAGCTGGATGGCAGGCACAGCAAAGCACTATGCCCGAAAAGGGTATGTTGGTATAGTTTTTTCGTACCGTGATTTGGAGCTTGACGAGAGTTGCGATGTTGGTGATTTGCTTGCAGATTGCAGAGATGCAATGGAGTACATAAAAACCAATTTTTCATTTGTGAATGCTGATAATGTTGTACTTATGGGCGACTCTGCAGGGGCACATCTTGCTCTTTGCCTTGGAATGTGTTTGCCCTGTGGTGAAAAATCGGCACTAATGCCAAGCAAAATTGCGGCGTATAATCCCGTTACGGATTGCGTGAGCGAAAAGTGGAATTATTGTGCCAAGGATGCGGAAATGTATTCGCCAATGAATAACATAAAGAGTACAGATGCCGAGATTCTGGTGATGCACGGAACGGCAGATGCCATTGTGGACATAAATGACAACCGACTTTTCACCAAAAAAATGAAAGAGGCAGGAAACAATATTTCCATGGTTGAAATTCCCGATGCGGGGCATGCGTTTATTCTGTTTGGTTATAAATCCACGGATGAGGAAGTCCTGGAGGCTTTGAGGATTACTGACGAAATTTTTGATTTGTGATTCAGGGGGGTAGACATATATGAATTTTGAAAAGCTTGAAAAACTTATGAATCGGTTTGTGGAGGAAGGGTATGCTCCGGGTAATACCATCAAGGTTTATCTTGGACGAGACATGGTTTTTGATTATTCCTGCGGATATTCCGATTTGGAGCAAAAAATAAATATGACGGGAAATGAATACTTCAATTTGTATTCATGCTCCAAAATAGCAACCGTTACGGCTGCTTTACAGCTTGTTGAAAAGGGGATTATTTTGCTTACTGACCCTCTTTATGAGTATATCCCTGAATATAAAGATATGTACATAAAAACTGAAACAGGGGAATTAGTTAAGGCAAAAAACGACATAAAAATTCAGAATTTGTTCAATATGACAGCAGGTCTTACCTATAATACGAACACGGAAGGCATAAAAAAGGCAAAGCAGCTCACAAACGGAAAAATGGACACCGAAACGGTTGTGAGGTGTATTGCAGCCGACCCCCTTTCCTTTGAACCGGGTGAACGATTTCAGTACAGCTTGTGTCATGATGTGCTTGCAGGTTTGGTTTCAATTGTTACGGGCAAAAGGTTTCGTGATTATGTTCAGGAAAACATTTTTGACCCTCTGGAAATGAGGTCAGCCACATATTGCCTGAAGCCTGAAGCTCAAAAGTATATGGCAAAGCAATATCAGTTTGTGCCTCAGAATAATAATGAAAATTTTGATTTGGTAAATGCCCAGAAGTGCGGAAATGATAAAAAAGGCTTTTTTGAAGATGTTGGACTTGGCAACAGTCTGGTGCTTGGCGATGACTATGACAGCGGCGGTGCAGGAATAATCTCAAATGCGGCCGATTATGCAAAGCTGGCGGCAGCTCTGGCAAATTACGGAATGGGGCTCACGGGTGAGCGGATTTTGTCGCCTTCCACCGTGGAGCTTATGAGAACCAACACTCTGGACGAAAAACAGATTAAAACATTTGACTGGAGACAGCTTGCGGGCTATGGTTACGGCCTTGGAGTCCGCACAATGATTGACAGAGCAAAAGGCGGCTCCCTTGGAAGTGTGGGTGAGTTCGGCTGGGGCGGAGCGGCAGGAACATCTGTTTATATTGACCCGCAAATCGGACTTGCGGCTGTTTATGCAAAGCACAATCTGAATCCGAGAGAAGAATATTATCAGCCACGGGTGAGAAATGTCTTGTATTCCTGCCTGGCAAAATAATGCATTTGGGGCTTGTAATTTTGAAAAAAGAATGATATAATATCATTCTGTCAGACTGTCGAAAAACTTCATTTTGTCATTCTGAGGAGCGAAGCGATTCGAAGAATCTTACAATTTTACGTAGTTTTAAGACCCTTCGACTACGCTCAGGGTGACAGCGTGTCGACTTTATCGACACGCTGAAAGAATGATATTATATCATTCTGTACAAATATGTGACAAAGGGGCAGAGTTGCTTATGTTTTATTATATTTCGGGTACGGTTGCTCTGAAAACGGAGAGCTTTGCTGTTATTGACGCAAACGGCGTGGGCTATAAGCTGTACGCAAGCACCAAGACTCTTGAGGTTCTGGGTGATGTGGGGTCGTTTGCAAAGCTGTTTACCTATGCAAATTTCAAGGCTTCTGCCGATATATTTGACCTTTACGGTTTTGCAGACCCGGAGGAGCTTGCTCTTTT
>JAFSDN010000054.1 GCA_017436245.1 Clostridia bacterium | reverse complement strand
GTGTCAGCTCTCTGGAGGATTCTCAGGGAACTGATGATGCAAAGGTGAGAATCGGTGACGAAATCTGCAAGGATACACAAAATCTGGCAGAGGAATATTTGGGCTATAATGTTACGGCATATGTGTACAGGCAAAAGGGCGAGTCCTTTGGTGACATTATTTATATTGAAGAAACCACAAAAAATACCACAGTTTCATTTGACCAAGAGGATTTTGTGGAAGTTGGCGGCTTTAATGTGAGATATTATCAGGGCGATAAGGTAAAGAGTGTGTCTCTTGCGCCCACTACATATATGATTTATAACGGAGTGGCTGTGGATTATGACCCTGAACGTCTGACCTTTGATAACGGCTACGTAAAGCTTATTGATAATGACCATGACCGTCGTTTTGATGTGATTGTGATTGTTGATTACAAAACCTACGTGGTTGCTCAGGCAAATGTAAGCAGTGAATCAGTTTCCTTTATGTATGGTGAGGATAACCTTGACCTCAGAAATAATGTTTACAGCATCACACGCAACGGCATCAAGGCAGACCTTGAGGATATTAAGCCCGGCGAGGTTTTGCTTGTGGCGGAATCGGACGAGGTGACAGAACCAAAAAATATTCAGATTGTGTCCTCTTCAAAGCGTGTCAGCGGTATGGTTCAGAGCGTAAGCCAGGGGGATGAATATACGGTGCGTGTCAATGGCACGGATTATACCGTTGGTGCATACTGCGAGGCCTTGATGGAAAATGGAAAGCTTTCTGAACTGAGCAGTGGGCTGAACGGCTTGTTCTATCTGGATGCAAGAGGAAATATTGCATATTTCACCGTGGGCTCGGGTAATGTTTCGGTTGGTTATATGGTGGCTGTGGGCATAAACGAGGAAGCCTTTACCACTTCAATGCGTGTTCAGATTTACACATCTGAGGGAACAATGGAAACCTATGAAACAGAAGAACGTTTGAGGCTTGACGACGCAACACGGAATGTTTCGGACATTGCAAAGGACGTTGTGCTGATGCGAACCCTGAAAACACCTCAGCTTGTTCAGTATCGCGCAAAGGACGGACGGCTGACAATGCTTGACCTTGCATCAGAGGGCTACAGCCCCGACGAGTTTTCAAAGGATGTTGACGGCTCGCTGAAGTGCAGTTTCAGTACGGTTCTTGACCAGAGATATACCGTGACGGCTGATACATTGCTTTTCAATGTTCCGCAGCTTTCATCAAGCAGCTCCACATATGCTGAAGTCATGACCGACCCCAACTATTTCAGAATGTATACGGGAACATATTTTGTGAAGGGCAGTACATACAATGTGAAGCTCTATGATGTGGATGAAATGGGAAGTGTGAAATACGCTGTCCGTATCTATAATCCCCACAGCACCCATATGTGGGAGGGCAACAAGCTGATTCTTGTTACCAATATGGGAAAAGGCGTTGACGCTGACGGAAATGAAATCAGGCATATTTACGGTATGAATGAGGAAGGCAAGGAGGTTGAGCTTGTTTCGTATTTCCAGGGGGCGCTCAATGACCCTGTTCTTGGCAGAGAGATAAAGGCAGGAGATGTGGTGCAGTATGTGAATGACACAAAGGGTCGTATTTCGGCTGTTTTGATTCAACATTCTGTGGACGATAACTCTTATTGCGAAATGACCCCCCTTGAAGTGGGCAGAGGCACAGGTGCGGCGTATTGGAAGGTTTTTGGGGATGTTTACATGCGTGATGCCACAAGACTTCTTGTGAGCTGCGTTCCTGCAAACACCGTAACCTCTCCCGTTGAGGCAAATATGCTCATCGGAAATACAGGAAAATGTGTTTTGAAGTATGACAGGGAAAGAGGCATATGCTATCCCATAAAGTTCAGCGAAATTGAGTATAACGACAAGGTTTTTGCCGCAATTTCGGATACCAACAACTCAAGGATGATTGTTGTGTACCAATAAAGTTCAAAAAGGAAAGGAATGTGTTGAATGTTGAAAAAAATAGCATGGCTTTTGGCGGTTATATTGGTTTTTAACAGTCTTGCGGCAATGGGTGCAAGCACCGATGCGGCTGTTATTGCCACATATACGGCGGCTTTTGGAAACGAACAGGGCGTGAACAACTGGTATTTTTGTGAATTTGCAGGACAGACTGCAAACGAGCTCATAATGAGTGACGGTTACTGGCACAGCCCCGACCATACGGGCGGTCCTTTTTTGAGAAGCATTGAGCTGGTCCCCACGGATGATTTGGACATTGGCTATAAGTTTGTTTCACCCGAAAAGGGCATGGTTCGTCTCAGGGGCGAAGCGTGGCTTCCTTATGACACCTCAAAGGGAACAGACGGCATAAAGGCGGTTATCTGCAAGGGTAAAAATGAAATATGGAGTGGCGTTGCAACATACGGCAGCCCCATAAAATATGATTTTGTGACTTCAATAAAGGAAGGTCAGGAGCTTCAGTTCAGAATAAACTGCAACGGTTCTTCAAGCAAGGACTGGTCTCGTTGGTATCCCACGGTTGAATATCTTGCCCTTGACTACAAGCCCGAAGCCGAAACCAATCTTTACTTCCAGAAAAAAGGCGATGAATACAAACAGCTTGAATTTGACGAGGCACTTGAGGGCTATCCTGCAGGGGACGGAATTGCCTTTATCAGTGCGGAATTTGTGCGACCCAGCGACGAATACACAATGGTGAGACGCTACACAACAACGGCTCTTGGCAGATGCCGTGTTCAGGGGATGATTGCCCCCACAGACGAGCGTTGCGGCGGAACACTTGTGTCGGTTATAAAGAGCGGCGAAAAGGTTTGGGAACAGCTGTTCCCCGAAGACGAAAAGGGCTTCTTTGACGTGCGTATGCGTGTTAACCCCGGTGAGGTTATTGATGTTGAGGTAAGTCCCTATGCTTACACCGGCTATAATTATGCAGAGTGGAGCTGTGATATAACCGAAAGCCCCGGAACATTTTCTGCCTGCGTTGCAAGCACAAGCCAGAAGCACACATACTCGGTGCTTGACGAATTCAGTCTTGGCTCACTTATCGGAACAGAGCAGGGCGCAGGCGGTGTTTCTGTTTACACACAGAAGTATGCAAGAAAAATTCCCATGACATACAGCTCGGCAGACAAAAGATGGAACAGTGCCGTTGAGAACGACATAGGCTATGTTTCGGCAGAGGCGGCACATCCGGGAAATCATTATGACACAGTGATTGAGGTTGAGCTTCCCAAAAGTGGAATCCTGCGCATTGACGGAGATATGCTTGTCAGCGACGTAAGCGATGGCGTGGTGAGCAGAATTGCTCTGAACGGTGAAGTTATCTGGTCAAGCCGTGTGGGTGGTGAAAGACCTGTGCGTTGGGACGAGCCTTATGATGTTTCGTATTTCAACAATACCGCAAATGTTGTTGCGCAGGTTCAGGAAGGGGATGCTCTCACATTCACCTTCAATCAATGGCGAAAGTCAACCTATGACAAGGTGGACATAAGCAATGTTATGCTGAGATATATTGAAGGCAATGTTCTTTCACAAACAACAAAGTGGAAGCTTGACAGAAGCATCGTTGTGGACACAAAGGCAAAATCAATCCGTGCAAACGGTCAGACCGAAGGAATTGAGATTTTTGTGAAGGACGGAACAACCTACATTTCAAAAGCGGCGGCATTGAAGTATTTTCCCAATGCCAAGTCCGACGGCGTGATAACACAAAACGGTGCTGAATATCTGCCTCTTCGCAGTACAGCAGAGGGTGCAGGCAAAGCAGTTGTCTGGACAGCCGACAGACTTGTGATTATTCATGACGGAATCCCCGTTCTCTTTGGATGGGCGGAATCAAGCGAGATTGAGCTTGCGCTGGAAGGAGGCGTTTTGTTTGACTAAGAGAATTATTTCAATTCTGACAATGATAGCAATCTTGACAGTATCAATGACCGTGACGGGCTTTGGGGCAGACAGCCGAAACGTTGCTGAGGCGGCATACGGAACGCCCGTGATTGATGGCGAGATTGACGAGGTATGGGAAAAGTCAAATTATTATCTTGTTGACAATTATTATGCACGATTAAGACAGGAATACAAGGGCTGGTTCAAGGTTCTTTGGGATGAGGAAAAGATTTATGTCCTTTCCCGTGTTTATGATATGGACTTGTGCAACACCGAAGCGGCACACTATAATGACTCGGTGGATATTTATATTGACGAGGACAGAGGCTATCAGACGGGATTTTTGGCTGATGACTATCAGATTCGCTCCGACTATGCGGGCAATATTTCGGGCAACAATTACAGCGTTCCCATTGAAGCAAAAACAAAGGTTCTGGAGGACGGCTTTTATGCCGAAATGGCGTTTCCGCTTTATGTAACAGAGCTGTACGAGGGTTTGGCAATAGGCTTTGAGGTTCAGTTTAACTCTGCGCCTTCTGCCGGTCTTGATTTGCGTTGCTACACATGGAACTGCGAAAGCGGTTGGGTGTGGAACAACACAAACTGCTATGGCGAGCTTGTTCTCAAAAAAGCCGTTGAGGTGAAGCCTTTTGAAGAACCAAAGTGGACTCCTCCCATGGTTGAGGACCGTTATTCAAACCCTGAAGACCCGGCTGTGAAATATGAAATGATTGAGGGTGTTACCTCAACCTTTGACAGCAGCAAGGGCTACAAGTTCCCCATTCTTCATGCAGACGATTATCCCTGTATGGAAATCAACAATCTTGCAGAGCTGATTGGCGGAACAGTTGAAAACGGAAATACTCTTGTGAAAAACGGTATAAAATATACATACACAGCAGGAAGCAAGCTTGCAGAGGATAAGGGCGGTCACATTATGCTTGAACGTGCCCCCTCAATTCAGGGCGGAAAGCTTTTTATTCCCCTCAGCTCACTTTCGTCAATGCTTTATTATGTTATTGAATACAACAGATTTGACAAGGATTTGCACATCCATTCAGGCACGGATTATCCTGAGTCTCAGCTTACCTTCTATGCAAAGGACTTTGGTGCGGTTGGTGACGGTGTTCATGACGATTTGCACCCCATTTTGGAGGCAATAGATGTTGCAATTGCATCAGGTGTGCCTGCAACGGTTGAGCTTGAACCCAACAAGACCTATCTTGTGGGTCCCAGACAGGATGCACAGGCAATTCTTTACTTTGAGGATGTTGAAAACTTCACTCTTGACGGCAAGGGCAGCGAAATTCTTCTTGCTCAGGCAACAAATTCGCCCCTTGACATTGTTCGCTGTACCAATGTAAAAATTAAAAATCTGAACTTTGACAACAAGGAGCTTGTTCACACTCAGGGAACAATTACCGCAATTGACAAAGAAAAGCATACCTTCCGTTATGTTATTGACGAGGGGCATCTGCTTCCTGCAGATGATGCGTGGGTACACCACTTCTGGGGCCCCACCACCCTTTCGAATCCTCTTCTTGGCGGCTGGTCCTTCGGAACTGTTATGGACCCCGTTGAGGACAGAATTCATCTTGACCGCAAGTATGACGAAATCTTTATCAAAACGGTAACTCCCATTGAAGGTCGTGAATATGAGCTGACGGCACTTGAGGGCTACTATGCTCAGCTCAATGAGGCGGAGGTTGGCGACAGATTTGTTCTCAATACACGCTTCAACACCTATGATATAGGAATGGATACTCTTGACGGACTTATCCGAACAGCAGTACGTTTTTATTACAGCGGTGACATAAGGCTTGAAAACGTAAACTTCTATCAGGCACATTGGAATGGTCTCAATATGGGCTTTTGCTGGGGCAGAATATTCCTCACAAATGTGGGCGTGAAAACAAAGCCCGGCAGACTTATGTCCTGTAACTCCGATACCCTACATATGTGGCGTTGCCGTGAGGGCGTGGTTATGGACGGTTGTACCTTTGAAAACAATATGGATGACCATATGAATACCAAGGGCGAAAGCGGATTTATTCTTGAACATGACGATTATTCATATGTAATTGACTATGACTTGCATCTGAGAGTTGGTGACGAACTGCTCTTTATGAATGCGGTGAATGGCGGTACTGTTCTTGGCAATGCATTTATAAAGAAGATTGAAATTGCCACGGGTCAGGGCTGGAGAGTTACCGTTGACCGGAAGGTTGAAGGAATTGTGAAGGGAACATCAGGTCTTCAGGCAACAAAGGTTTACAACGTGAACGGAAGCAGCCGAGGCAATGTTGTGAAAAACAGCACCTTCAGAAATTCACGTCGAAGCCCCTATCTCTGCAAATCGGTGAACACTATTTTTGATAATAACACAATTGAAAACTGCGGTGGTACGGCATTTAAGGGCGCTCCTGAATCGGCGGCAACCGGACGAAGAGAAGGGCTCTATCCGTCAGATTGTACAATCCGTAACAACAAAATGAAGTATGACGGACAGATTCAGCCAAAGGGCCCCATTGCGGTGTTTGCCGATTCAACACCCATGGGCGGTCAGGCAAAAATCAATAATGTGCTCATTGAAAACAACTATATTGAGGCAAACAACCCCAATAACTTCATTTATGTTCATTCGGTAAAGAATTTGTATATGTATAACAATACAGTTGTCAGCCACAGCGAAACAATGCCCAAGGCTTGCACCCCTGTTGTAATAATGAACTCAAAGGTGAAGGTTCTTGACGGTTTGAAGATGGATTTTGCCAGCGACGTCAATGCGGCTGTAACAATTGCAGGTTGTGAGGTTAATGAGGCTGATGTGAAGAACGTTGAAGTTATTGGCGAAAATACTGCAAAACCGTATATCATAAGATAAAATAAAAGGAAAAATAGGTGGGGAATATGGCATATTTAGAAAATAATCCGACAAAAGAGGAAAAAATGGGCGAAACAGCGAAGATAAAGATAGTAAGAATTGCACCGTTTTTGGGCGGTGTTGAGGTGGAATACCGAAAGAACGACCCCAAGGGGGTATATGTTAAGCTGGTTATAAAGGAGCTTGTAACGGATGAGACGGTTTTTGAAGAAATCGGCTACTGCACCCCTGCGGCGCTGAAAGCAGACAGATTGACGGTTGATGTGGACTATGTGGCAGAGGTTGTGTTGCTGGACAGAGACAAGGAAGAAATTGAAAGGTCAAATGCAAGACTTTTCCGCTGCGGATTTTTCCCCGGCAAGGTGATAGACTATATTCATCCCGATGACCAGACATTTATCAGGTCAGGAGAGTTTATCGGCTCTCCGCATATTGTGCGGCTTGATGATGGCTCATACCTTGCAGCTCACGATGTTTTTTCCCACGACGGTGTCATAGGTCATGAGGCATTGTGCAGAATTTTTGCATCAAAGGACAGGGGCGAACACTGGAAGTTTGCATCCGAGATTGAGCATTGCACTGCCGGAACTCTGTTTACCGTGAAAAATTGCGTGTATATGCTGGGTAACAGCGGCTATGTGGACGGCGGCGGTGACATTGTGCTGTACTGCTCAAAGGACGGCAGAACATGGAGCGAGCCTGTGGTTATTGCAAAACGCAGTAAAACAGCTTGCTTCCGTCCGTGTCCCATGACTTATGGGGTGCATGAGGGTCGTTTGTGGTTCTATACGGGCGTTTACGAAAATAACGATAATGCTGTTGGTGTTATAAGTGCCGATTTGAATTCGGATTTAACCAATCCAAAGTCATGGGTGCTTTCTGATTGGGTACATTATGAACCTGAGTGGTGCAACGGTGTTGAAAAATGGTTTCCCATTATGCTTGAAGAGGGCAATGTGCTTGTGTCCCCTGAGGGCGAACTGAAAATTCTTATCCGTTGCAATTCCCACAGATATGACACCCCGGTTGTGAAACCTGAGAATATCCGTGAGATTGTGTTCAAAATTGATGCCAAAAACCCCAAGGCGGCACCCGTATTTGAAAAGTCATTCTGCTTTAACGGCGGACTCCACAAGGCGTATATGGTGCATGATGAAGGTGCGGAAAGATACGTTGGCATGGTGAACCGCATTACAGCCGATGAAATCTGGCAGAGAAATGTTTTGAGCCTTGTAAGCTCAAAGGACTTGGAAACATGGCAAATTGAGCGTGATCTGCTGAATCTTGAAGATATAGGCTGGGGAGAAAATTCGTGGCAATGTGCTGTGCAGTATCCAAGCTTTGTTATAGAAGGCAATGATGCAATGGCGGTTGTGCGCACTGCAATTAACGGTGCGGATAACTTCCACAATGCCAATGCAATGACATTCCACTGCTTTAAAAATATAAATGACAAGTACAGGTTTTGAGGTTTTGAAAGGAATGATTATAAATTATGAAACGAAGGCTCAGACTTCGCAACAACATTGATGCATGGATACTGATGCTGCCCATGGTGGTTATACTGTACCTCTTTGTGTGGAGACCGACGGTTATGGGAACAGTATGGTCCTTCTTCAATATGAAGGCATACACCGTAAAAGACTTTTGCGGACTTGACAACTACATAAAGGTGCTGTCACACACACAGTTTGTGCCAATGCTGTGGAACACGGTGCAGTATGTTTTGTGGTCGCTGGTTATTGGCTTCTTTCCGCCGCTGTTTATTGCAATAATGATAAACGAGATTGTGCATTTCAAGGGCGGATTCAGAGTTCTGATTTACATACCTGCGGTAATTCCCGGAATTGCCGCAATGCTCATGTGGTATTTTATGTATTACCCCGACCATACGGGACTTCTCAATATGATACTCGGCAAGTTTGGCATAGAGCCTTATCAATGGCTGAATGACCCTAACTTTGCCATTTTGGGAATTATAATTTATTCCACATGGAAGGGCTTTGCAGGAACAATGCTTTTGTACTATGCATCTCTCCAGAGTGTGTCTGTTGAGATATATGAAGCGGCAATCATAGACGGAGCAGGCCCATTCAAGAGAATGTGGCACGTAACAAGACCTGCAATGGAAGGCTTGCTGCTTCTTAATTTGGTACGTCAGATAATCAGCGTATTTCAGATAATGGAACAGCCCCTTGCCATGACGGGCGGCGGACCAAACGGTGCCTCAACCTCACTTTCCTATCAGCTTTATCAGTATGGTTTCAACAGCGGAGGCAAGGGAACAGGTCAGGCGATGGCACTTGGTGTAATTATCTTTTTGATTTTGATTGTATTTACGATATTCTATTTTTGGCTCAATCGTAAGGTAGAAGACAGATATTAAGGGGGACTGGAAAATGAAACGATTTGAAAACAAACAGACGGGAATACTCAGCTCCTCCGATTTGAAGACACCCTACGGAAAGGTTCTGTACTGGGCATTTTTTGCAATACTTGCGTTGGTTGCGCTGATTGCACTTATACCCGGAATATGGACCATTATGACAGCTTTTAAAGATACTCAGGAGATATATTCTGCATTTGGATTTTTCCCCAAGGATATGTCATGGGGAAGAATGGTCAGCAGAGTAAGTGAATCGTGGAATGCCCTGCAGCTTGGTGATTCGTTTATAAATACCATAGTGATGTCTTTGGGAAGTCTTGCAATGCACGTTGTTGTGTGCGGATTTGGCGGGTATGTTCTGTCAAAGCTCAAGCCCACGGGCTCAAAATTCATTTTTGTTCTGGTTGTGTGGACAATGATGATGCCGTCGCAAATCAGAATGGTGCCCAACTACATTTCGTGGCTTCATTTCCCCTTTGCGGGCGATACGGATATGGGTGTCAATCTTCTTGATACCTTTTGGCCAATGTGGCTTGGCGCAGGTGCTGATACATTTGCTGTGCTTTTGTTCAAAAATGCCTTCGACGGGCTTTCGGATTCATACGTTGAAGCGGCGAAGCTTGACGGATGCAGTAACTATGGCGTATTTTTCAGAATAATGTTGCCTCTTGCAATGCCGGTTATTATATTCCAGTCGATAAATGTTCTGAGCGGAGCATGGTCAGACTTCTTCACACCCCTTCTTGTGCTTGACAAAAACGCAGTTGTGCCGCTGAAGATATACAGACTCCAAGCTGACACGAGTGTTCAGATGAATACCTACTTTATGGCACTTGTATTTGCATCAATACCGCCCTTTATCATTTTTGCGGTATTCCAGAAGCAAATCCTTGGTGGCATTAATATTGGTGGCGTTAAGGGATAGTTTAAAGAGATTGTTTGCGTTAAGCGGTATTTGCTACAGAACCGTTAAATCCGTGCAATAATAAAGCTCACGCCGCTTAGCTTCACTTCGTCG
Source organism: Clostridia bacterium (assembly GCA_017436245.1). GTDB lineage: Bacteria > Bacillota > Clostridia > Monoglobales > Monoglobaceae > SIG440. The sequence continues at coordinate 16,333 of JAFSDN010000054.1, read as the reverse complement.
TCAGAATATTCTGCGTTCTGTGAAAGTACAATTTCTTCAAGCGGGGGTGTTTTGATGCTGTATGCTTTGGCTGAGGGATTTATTGCAATCAAAAATCTCTTGTCATGGGCAAACCGTTCAAAAACAAAGGGATAGCCCCTTTCAAGAATGTTGAAGTCACCATCGGCGTTGAAGGCAGGCTCGGTTTTGTGCAAAGAAGTGAGCTTTTTTACGAGCATAAGCAGAGAATTTTCGTCATTCAGCTGTTTTTCAACCGTTGGCGCACCTTCTCTTGAATCCGTCGGGAGGTAGGGGCTGTCGCTTTGGGAGAAGCCGTGATTTTTGCCTTCGTTCCATTGCATAGGCGTTCTTGCTCCCGTTCTGTTGTATCCGCCCTCCTTATTGGGAAGGTCCTTTATGTAGTCCATACCAATTTCGTCGCCGTAATAAACAAACGGAACTCCGGGCATGGTGAACAGAAACACAAAGGCACACTTTGCCTCCTCCGGGTCACGCATATAGCTGAGCCGCTGCATATCGTGATTTCCTGTTATCATTCCAATGTAGCCCTTGCCCTTTGTGTTTTCGTAATCAAACATAAAACGGTCAAGATATGTGTTTATATTGCCTTTACCTTCTTTGTTGAAATAGCTGTCTCCCACAAAAAGTCTTGTGACGTTTCTGCCCTTTTCGTGGCGGAAAAGAGAGGTATATGCAGGAATTTCGCTGTGGAGCAAAAAGTCAAGATGGAATCCTGAGTTGATTGCTTTTTCGGGGAGCCCCCACTCTGAAATCAACAGACATTCGGGGTTCTTTTTTGCCATATGCAGGCGGATTTCGGTCCAGAATGATTTAAGAAAACTGCCGTCTGTGTCGCCCTTTATTAATGATGCTGCCATATCAACACGGAATCCATCTGTTCCAAGGTCAATCCAGAAGTCAATTATTTTTTTCAGTTCCTCTTTGGTTGCAATGCAGTCGGGGTGGTCAACGGGGAGCTGCCATGGCTTTTTGGGGTCGGGATGAGCATAGCCGTAATTAAGTGCGGGCTGACTCCAGAAAAAGTTTGCAATAAAATTGCCGTTTCTTTGGCTGTATCCTGCAATGCCTTCGGAGTTATCAAAGGTGTCGTCCGTCCAGATATAGCGGTTTGTGTATTGGTTTTTTTCGTCCTTTGCAGATTCAATAAACCATGGATGGTCAATGGAGGTATGTCCTGCCACAAGGTCAAAAATAATTCTCATACCCCTTTTGTGAACCTGGCTGCAGAGGGCTTTGTAGTCGTCGTTTGTGCCGTATCGCGGGTCAACGGCATAAAAATCCGTTACGTCATAGCCTGCGTCACGGAAAGAGCTTTTGTTGATTGGGTTCAGCCATATTGCCGTGAAGCCCATATCCCGAATATAGTCAAGCTTTTGAATTATACCTTTCAAATCCCCGATTCCGTCGTTGTTTGCGTCATAAAATGACTGGGGATAAATTTCATATACCACGGCGTTGTTTAACCAGTTTTTCATGTTTTGTAACTCCTGTTCTTTTTTATGTTTGTTGTTGTGACAGAGCCGAAAAATCGGTAAAAGCAAAGGACTGTCACATTAAACAAAACAAATGTTCAACGCAACAGACCCTGTTATTTTTTAGTTTTTTAATTATTTTTTCTTTTCGATTAAAGCGATTTTAACTGCGGTATAAACAAATGCAATGAGGAGATAAGCCCAGATTGCATATGAAAGTCCGTTTGTTGTCCAGAAGTTTGTGTGGAAGCTCTGTGTGAAGGGGAGAATTGAAACAACAACATTTCTTACATTTGTGTAGAACTTGAGGTAAATGAGAACAATTGCAACAATTGCGGTGAAGATACCATAGTTCAGAACACGGTTCTTGTTGCTTACAAACTTCAGCTCTTTGTAGTTGAGAGTTACACGGATTGCAAAGAGTGCAACGGATATAACGCCAACAATGATACCAAGTATTCCCAGAACGTTTCTGACTGTGTTGTCATAATCCGTAATGATGGGATTCTGTAAATAACGAAGAATAATAAAACTGAAAATACCCCAGGCAAGGTTAATCATAAACCAGTTGGTTATTTTGTCAACCTTTGCTCTTTTTTCAGCTTTTTTTTGTTTTTTGAGTTCCTGATTGGTTTTTACTGCCATAATAACAAGCCTTTCTGTCCGTTTTTTGGACCTTTTGTTGTATAACAAATAAATTATAGTTCGTCTCTGTCGAACATAATCATGGGAATAAGCGCACTTGCCACGGTTTCGGTACGGAGAATCCTTCTGCCGAGACCGATTGTTTTTATTCCGTTTTCCACAGCATATTCTGCTTCACTGTCCGCAAAACCGCCTTCTGGTCCCACAAGAATGCCAAATTCATCTGCTGTGCGGTCAGAATTCAGGATTTCTTTCAGCCCCTTTTGCCCTTCGTGACCAAGCATTTCATAGGGCATAAGAGGAATTTGCAGATTTTTCAGCATTTCAACCGCTTTTTCAAAAGAAACAGGCTCGTGAACCTTTGGCACAAGACCTCTGCCGCATTGCTTCACGGCTTCAACCGAAACCTTGTTCCAACGCTTTGACTTTTCTTCGCCGGCGGCTTTGCTGTTGATTTTTGTGACGCATCTTTCGGTCATCACGGGAACAATTTCAAAGACCCCCAGCTCAACGGCTTTTTGGATAATGGTTTCCATTTTTCCTGCTTTTGGGAGTGCCTGAAACAGCGTGATTTTGGTTTTGGGTTCGGAAAGGGAATAGTTTTTTTCAAGAATCTCAGCCTTGCAGACCGATTTTTCAATTGAAACAAGCTGTGCCGTATATTCGGCTCCCGTACCGTCAAAAACCAGAATTTTGTCGCCGCAATTCATTCTGAGCACCTTTTCAATGTGCTTTGCATCCTCAAAAATCTCCGCAATATTGCCCGAAATATTCTGAGGTTCCGTAAAAAATCTGCGCATAAGCGTTTTCCTTTCTGCGGAAATAGTGTCAAACTTAATTCCAACAGTCATTTTACCATATATGACAAAAAATTTCAAGCCTTATTTTCTTTTTTGAACAGAAATATTAAAAGAACTGTTGCGTTAAACAACAGCTCTCATTGGTAAAATTATTTATATTTATCAATATCCTGAAGGGTTATTCCCTTGTGAAGTGCAATATTTATTGCATTGGCAATTATTTCGGCAAGACGTTCAACTGTGGTGTCAATTTCCTTTGGCGTCACAACAAAATCGCCGTAATCGGAATTCAGTATTTGCTTTATCATGGAATACTTGTCTTCTTCAACAATAACCGAAAGCAGTTTATATAAAGGAAGGTTCTCCTTTGCATTTTCTTTAAGGTCTTCAACAATCAGGTCAATTGTGTCGCCCGCAATGGTTGCAGCATCAATCACCGTGGGAACTCCGATTGCAATTACGGGGACACCAAGTGATTCACGGTTGAGTGCCATTCGTGCATTGCCCACTCCTGCACCGGGAGTTATGCCCGAATCCGCAAACTGAATTGTACGGCTTATGCGCTCCATACGTCTTGAACATAGAGCGTCAATTGCGATGATTGCAGAGGGTTTTGTTTTTTCGGCAAGGGCCTTGATTATTTCGCTTGTTTCAATTCCTGTGAGACCCAATACTCCGGGTGTTACGGCACAAACCGACCTGAGCCGGCTGTCGATTTCTTCGGGCATATATTCAAGCAGATGCCTTGTGACCAGAACCGATGAAACGCATTTGGGGCCAACGGCATCGGCAGTTATGTTGCGGTTTCCAAGACCAACCACAAGAACTGTTCCGTCGTCAACGGAATCAAGCAGCTTTGAAAGCTCCTTTGCACATACACGGCAAGCCGCTTCATAAAGGCTCTGATCAAGCTGCACATCCCCTGAAATATCAACTGTCACATACCTTCCGCAGGGCTTGCCCAGCTTTTCTGCCCCTTCGCTGTGGGTGATTCTCACATATGTTGTGCGGATTCCGTGTTCGTCCTCCCATTCTTCGGCTTCAACCCCTTTCAGCTCCCCGGACGTGTCGTCCTCAAGCTGCATAACTCTTGCTTCGTCTGCAAAATCTGTTCTTGCACAAAATTTCATTAAAGTTTCCATCTCCCGATTCAATATTGTGGTGCATACATTGCTTGACACTTTTCATACTTTGTGTTAAAATGGTGCTGTATGCAGGTTTGGGGTTAACTGGTGAAGTTTTCGATAAATCCCGTCAGCTCCGAAAGGCTCATTAGCTTTACTCCCTGCTTGAGCATGGTCAGGTCATCGGCGGACAAGTCGTTTTGATATACATTGGCGTGATACAAAAATTCTTCCTTTCCGTCCGTGATGGCATAAACCCCCACGGTTGCGCCTTCAAGACGTACTGTGTAATATTCTGACGGTACGGGAACAACCTCGTTTGCAGGGGTGGCTGGGGCATTGACCTCACTATCCTGCGGTGATGCTTCTGAGGCGGCTTCGGCGGTTTCAACAAGGTTCTCTTCGGCAATTCGTTTTGTGAGAGTGTATGTTACGAAACCCGTTGCCACGGCAACCGTTGTCAGAAGTATAAATATCAAAAAGATTTTTGCAGTTGTCTTCAGCATTTTTTCACGGCCTTTCTTTGCGGTTGTGATTAAGGTATTTATTGCAGTTTCTTTGATTACAATATAAGTGTCAACATTTTTACGGGTTTTATACCTGAATATACATATTTTCTCTTTTTGAGGAAGGAAGTGTTTGAATGAAAGAGGGTTCAATCAAACCTTATGTTAAGAAGTTTATATTAACATTTATTATCACCTTCATCGTCTGTATGTTTCTTGTGGCAGGTGTTTTTATTGCCGCTGTCATGGGTTGGTTCGGAGGCGTTGAAGACCTTGATATTCCCGCTTTGACAAGCGATGCGTCTTCGCAGATTTTTTATGTTGATGCAAACGGAACAGAGCAGCACGTAACAACTCTCACCTCGGCACAGAACAAGGTCTGGGTTGATTCCGACCAGATTCCTCAACATATGAAGGATGCTTTTGTTGCCATTGAGGACGAGCGTTTTTATTCACATTCGGGCTTTGACTGGCGCAGAACCATGAAGGCTCTTGTGGCATATATCGGAAATCAGTTCAGAGGCAAGGCATCAACCTTTGGCGGAAGTACAATAACTCAGCAGCTTGTGAAGAATCTCACAGGCGATGACGACAGAACCGCTGCACGTAAAATCCGTGAAATCTCACAGGCGGTTAACCTTGAAAAACAGATTTCAAAGGACAAAATCCTTGAACTGTATATGAATTCCATTTATCTCTCTCAGGGATGTACGGGTGTTCAGGCGGCATCGGGCAAGTTTTTTGGAAAGCCCGTAAGCGAACTGACCCTTGCTGAGTGTGCGTCAATTGCAGGAATAACTCAGTATCCGTCCCACTATGACCCCTTTGTTAATCCCGAAAATAACCTTGAAAAACAAAAAACCGTTCTCAAAAAGATGCTTGAACTCAGGCTTATAACAACGGAAGAATATGATGAAGCCATGGCTCAGGAGCTTGTTTTTGGAAAAAGCTCTGAGAATGAGGGCAGGGACGAGAGCGTTAACTCATATTTTGTTGACCAGGTTATTTATGATTTGCTTGAAGAGCTTGAAAACATGGGCTATTCAAAGACCCTTGCAAGCAAGGTGGTTTATTCGGGCGGTCTGAAGATTGTCACAACAATTGACCCTGCTGTTCAGGATGCAATGGAGGCTGTTTATGAAAACACCTCAAACTTCCCAAACGCAACAGGCTCAAACCCAATTCAGTCGGCAATGGTGGTAATTGACCCAAAAACCGGCGCTGTCAAAGGTCTTGTGGGCGGAATCGGCAAAAAAACAAACAATCTTGTGCTGAACCGTGCAACACAGAGCTTGCGTCAGCCCGGCTCAACAATCAAGCCCATTGCGGTGTATGCTCCTGCTATGGAGAACAAGGTTATAACCGCAGGCAGTACCTATGTTGACCGTGAAAAGGATTTTAGCGGCTGGGTTCCCCACAACTATGACAGAACCTTTTCCAATCTCCCTGTGACGGTGCGCATTGCATTGCGAAAATCTCTGAACACAACTCCTGTGTTTATTCTTGAGGAAATGGGCCCCGAGGTTTCATATGATTTTATGACCCAGAAGCTGGGCGTCACATCCCTTGTTGAATCCGAGACGGGCGGTGACGGAAAGGTATATTCCGACATCGGCTTGTCGTCTCTGGCGTTGGGCGGTCTTACCCACGGTATTTCACCCCTTGAGCTCACAGCCGCATATACCCCATTTGCAAACGGCGGTCTTTATGCAAAGCCTTACTGCATCAGTACGGTAACAAATTCAAGAGGCAAGGTTCTTGTTCAGAACAATCCTCAGTTCACAAATGCAATGAGTGAAGAAACCGCATTTATTATGAGCAGTATGCTCAATGAGGTTGTTACATCGGGTACAGGTGCGGGAGCAGGCCTTTCGTCGGGTATGTACACCGCAGGAAAAACAGGTACAACTTCCAACAACAACGACCGTTGGTTTGTGGGCTACACACCCCATTATGTTGCGGCGGTGTGGTACGGCTATGATTCGCCACGTGCCATTAATGTAGCAGGTAATCCTTGTATTCCTGTCTGGAAAAAGGTCATGACCGAAATCAACAAAGATAAGCCGGTCATAACCCGACTCACAGCACCTGCAGGCATAACAACCGCAAGCTACTGCACCCATTCGGGACTTCTCAGCACCAAAAATTGCGAAGCCCGTGATGCCTTCTATTTCTCAACCGAAAATATGCCGCCTTACTGCAAGGGTGTTCATACAATTGAGGAGGATGATGAGGAAAGCACTGAAACCACAACGGTAGTAACTCCGGGCAATGGAGTACCAAAAACGGGCTCTACCGAGAAAAAAGCCCCGTCAAAGCCATCAACCCCCAATAATGGTAAGCTCTGGCCTGTTGCACCTCCGCAACCGGCAAAAAGACTTCCGGGAATGTAGAACGAATATAAATGATAAGAGCCGTCCGAAGGCTGTCGGGCGGCTTTTGTGTTTTTTCGGTTCTTTATCAAATGTTGGGGTTTAGTACAAAAAAGATGTTTCGACTTCGCTCAACATGACCTTGTACCGGCAAGCTTTAGTCATTCTGAGCGCAGCGAAGAATCTTTTACAAAGCCTTTACCCCAACATTTGTTATAGGACCTATTTTTCTTTTATCAAGCATAAAGCCTGTTATTTTTTCATAAAATGTAATATTATACTGTATGAAAAAAGGGGTCCTTGAAATGCGCAGATATAAGGCTGTTGTAATTGACGGAAAAAAATGGATGATGTACAGCTGCCGTGCGCTCCTTGGCTTGATGGTTGCGGTGTTGATGCTGGTCAGTTTCGTTTTGTCGGAAATTCTTGTTCCGGACAGAACGGGCTTTGCTGAAAGAACGGTGACGGAAAGCATCCCTGCAATCAAGGGCTTTTCAAAGGAAGGTGCAGGCATTATTGATGAATTGACCCAAAGTGCAAAAAGAGCATTGGTTTTTGTTCTGGGTTTTGATGTTGGTGACCAACAAACGGTTATATATGGCGAAATCCCATTTTTGAGGTCGGTCAGCCGGGGTTATCTGGCTCAGCAGGCAAAGGATGCGGTCAGGATGGCATACAATCCGCAAAATGCCGACACTCAGGAGACGGCTCCCGAACCCCAAACCCCCGAAAACGGTTTTTATCCCATAAAGGAAGTTGATTCGGGTCAGAAAAAGGCACTGGGGGATAAATCGGAAAAGATTCTGATACGAAATGAAACGGAGTTTGGAATAAATATTCAAAAAATGCTTGATGAGCCGCTGAAATTTGATATGAAAGGAACTTCGCCAAAGGTACTGATTGTCCATACCCATGCAACCGAGTGCTACACTCCAACGGGTGTTGAAAATTATGATTCCTCCAAAAGCGACAGGAGTCTTGATTCCAATTTGAACGTCACAAAGGTGGGCGAGGTTTTCAAGAATGTTCTGGAACAAAAAGGAATAGCCGTTATTCACGACAAAACTCTTCACGACCATCCAAACTTCAATGGGTCTTATGAAAATTCACGGAAAACCGTGGAACGGTATCTTGAAAAGCACCCCCAAATCGCTGTGGTGCTGGATATACATAGGGATGCCTTTGTGTATGATGACGGCTCAAAGGCAAAGTTTGTTACCGAGATTGAAGGAGAAAAAACCGCTCAGCTTATGTTTGTTGTGGGAACAAATGCAGGCGGGCTTGAACATCCAAACTGGCGGGAGAATATGAAGCTTGCCCTGAAGCTTCAAAACAGTATAAACAAAAAATACCCGTCATTGATGCGCGGTGTCAATCTGCGAAAGGAGCGTTTCAATGGACATCTCACAACGGGTAGCCTGATAATCGAGGTGGGCAGCAGCGGAAATACCTTGCAGGAGGCAATGAACGGAGCAGAGCATGCTGCTTCGGTAATCGGAGACTTTTTCAATACCTTAAAATAACAAAAAGAGCTGTGACTACTTTTAAAAGCAATGCCATTAAGTTAAGGCTATATGTAAAAAATGTCATTCTGAGCGTAGTCGAAGAATCTTATTTGCCACAAAGATTCCTAACTGCATTCAGAATGACAACTGCTTAACTTAATGGCATTGCTTTTAAAAGAGAAGTCGTTTAACTTCAATCAAAGCGCCCTTGTCATGTGCCTTGTCACATGACAGCTTATGTTCACTGCAACAGGCAGACCTGCAATGTGTGTGGGAAAGGTTTCAATGTTAACTCCAAGAGCTGTGGTTGCTCCGCCGTAACCCTGAGGCCCCACATTCAGATTGTTAATTTTTGCCAGAAGCTCATCCTCAAGTCTTGCATAGTATTCATCGGGATTGCTCTCCCGGATGTCACGCAAAAGGGCTTTTTTTGAAAGGATTGCCGCCTTTTCCATTGTTCCGCCGATTCCAACGCCAACAACAATGGGCGGACATGGATTCCCCGATGCAGTTTTAACCGTATCAACAACAAAATCAATAACCCCCTGAAGTCCGTCGGATGGCTTCAGCATTTTCACAGCACTCATATTTTCACTGCCAAAGCCCTTGGGGGCAATGGTGATTCTGAATAAGTCGCCTTCAACAATTTCGGTGTGAATTACCGCAGGTGTGTTGTCATTGGTGTTTCCGCGGCGTATGGGGTCAGCAACAACCGATTTGCGCAGATACCCCTCCTGATAGCCACGTCTCACGCCCTCGTTGATTGCATCATAAAGTCCACCATCTGTTATGTGAACCTCCTGACCAAGTTCAACAAAGAACACTGCCATTCCCGTATCCTGACAGATGGGAACCATATCACGTTGCGCAATTTCGGCATTTTTCAGAATATCCGAAAGAATTTCAGATGCAATGCTGTTTGTTTCATTTGCCATGCCACGGGCAATGGCGTTTTTTATGTCCTCATTCAGACAACAGTTGGATTTTATACACATTTCGGCAACAAGAGCCGTAATTTCCTTTGCTTTTATCTCTCGCATGAGTATACCTCCGGTTTCTTTCTTCAACATGGCTAAGTATGACAATATTATTCCAAGCTTGTGGAGAAATCTAATCTCAGTATATCACTCCAAAAGCCAAAAATCAAGAATAGAAACAATACTTTTTCATATATTGTAAGTGGAAAAGATGATGGAGGTGGATTCAATTGAAAAATTATAATTACGGTTGTCTGGAAAAGGAGATTGATATACTCAAAAAATTGTATCCCAATACTGAATGGGGTACAATAGGTAAATCTGTATGCGGTAAGGAACTGTTTTACATACGTCTGGGTCAAGGTAAAAAAGCAATTTCCTTCAACGGTGCGCATCACGGAATGGAATGGATAACCTCCGCAATGCTTATGCGGTTTGTAAAGGATTATTTGTTGTGCGAAAAAGAAAATAAGCCTTTGGGCGGATTCCTGCCCCAAAAGCTCAGCCAAAATGCATCGCTGTACATAATTCCAATGGTCAATCCCGACGGTGTGGAGCTTGCAACAGGCGGAATGGTTGAAAAGGATATGAAACAAATCAACCCGGGCGGTGATTTCAGACGTTGGCAGGCAAATGCCAACGGCGTTGACCTTAATCATAATTATGATGCCCTGTGGCAAAAATCAAAGTCCATGGAGCGGGAATATGGCATTTTTGGACCGGGCCCCACCCGATATTCGGGCGAAGCCCCCTTTTCCGAGCCTGAAACAAGAGCATTGGCAGAATTCACGGTCAAGCATGATTTTGAAATGATAATTGCATTCCACAGTCAGGGAAAGGTCATATACCACGGCTTTGAAGGCAAGGAACCGCCTCTGTCCCTGAAAATTGCAAAAGCCTTTGAGTGCGTTTCGGAGTATAAAATTGACCGGACTCAGGGAATTGCATCCTTTGGAGGTTATAAGGACTGGTTTGTGGATAAGCTCCAAAGACCGGGATTCACGGTGGAAGTGGGCGAGGGGAGAAATCCACTTCCGATTGAAAACCTTCCTATTATATATAGAGAAACCTTGCCAATTCTCCTGGGAGCAATGACAGTGGTGTGAATCAAGCAGAGATTGTGAGCGGAGTATGTTTTCCCTCCGTGTCATCCTGAGCGGAGTATGTTTTCCCACCGTGTCATCCTGAGCGGAGTATGCTATTCCCCTCTGTGTCATCCTGAGCGGAGTATGTTTTCCCACCGTGTCATCCTGAGCGGAGTATGCTATTCCCCTCTGTGTCATCCTGAGCGGAGTGAAACGAAGTCGAAGGATCTCAAACACTTTTTTCTTGCTAAATCCAATCTTGTATGATATACTAATCCGAGAATGAATTTCGGAGGAAGTAAGCATATGTCAGATAAAAAGAAGATAAAGGTTATAGGCGCAGGGCTTGCGGGCTGTGAGGCGGCGTGGCAGCTTGCCAATATGGGCATCGAGGTTGAATTGTTTGAAATGAAGCCAAAAAAGTTTTCTCCTGCCCACAAAAGTCCTGATTTTGCGGAATTGGTTTGCAGTAATTCTTTCCGTGCCGATGGAATATATAATGCCGTGGGACTGCTGAAGGAGGAAATGCGAAAGCTGGGCTCTCTGATTATGGAATGTGCCGATGCCGTAAAGGTTCCTGCAGGCGGTGCTCTTGCTGTTGACCGTGATGCTTTTGCAAAAATGGTAACCGATAAAATAAAGTCTCATCCCAATATCTCTGTTATTGAGGAGGAAGTCACCCAGATTAATACCGATGAATATACTGTTATTGCGGCAGGCCCTTTGGCATCCGAGGGTATTGCTGAGAGTATTCTCAGCCTCACAGGCGATACGTCACTTCATTTCTTTGATGCGGCGGCGCCCATTGTGACCTTTGAAAGCATAGATATGTCAAAGGCATTCAAGGCGGCACGTTACGGAAAAGGCGGTGACGATTACATCAATTGTCCCATGAACAAGGAGGAATACCTGGCCTTTCGTGAAGAACTTGTCAATGCCGAAGCGGCCCAGGTTCACGAAGGCGTTGAAAATCCAAAGGTGTTTGAAGGCTGTATGCCAATTGAGATAATGGCGGCACGTGGAATTGATACCATGCGCTACGGCCCCTTAAAGCCGGTGGGCCTCACAAATCCCCATGACCAAAGCCGCCCCTATGCTGTTGTGCAGCTCCGTCAGGATAACGGTGCCGGAAGTATGTATAATATAGTAGGCTTTCAGACCCATCTGAAGTTCGGTGAGCAAAAACGTGTTTTCGGAATGATTCCCGGATTGGAAAATGCCGAATTTGTGCGCTACGGTGTTATGCATCGGAACACATATATAAATTCGCCGGAATTGCTCACCGATAAATATAATATGAAGGAATTTCCCAAAATCTATTTTGCAGGACAGATAACCGGCGTTGAGGGATATATCGAGTCGGCTTCATCGGGGCTCTGGGCAGGAGTTTGTGCCGGCTGTGCCGTTCTGGAAAAGCCTGTATCCGAACTGACGGCAAAAACTGCAATGGGAGCACTGGCAAAGTATGTGTCCAATCCGGCAGTAACCGATTTTCAGCCCATGAATGTTAATTTTGGCATTTTTGAAGATTTGGGTGTGAGAATAAAGGACAAGCGGGAAAAAGCGGAAAAGTATGCCCAGCGCAGCTTTGAGGAGCTTGAAAGAGTGTTTGAGTAAAAATATCTCTCCCTCAGTAATTGTTTTGCCGGAGGGGCAGTCAAACACCAATGTCTTTTGAACAAAATACACAATAAGATGTGTGTGTAACAGGGAAATTTTCAAAAGTTATTAAAATTTCCAAAAAACACTTGACATAATCATAAAACAGTATTACAATATATGTCGTAATATGATGTTTTTCAATAGGAATAAGGTTTTGAAAGGCATTACAAATGCTTGATTTACTCACCAATATACTGTTTTTGACAAAAGAATTTAAAATGTATTACAAAAATGTTACATTTTTAAAATTCGGTTGACATTGGCTGTATGTTAGTGATATAATCAACGTAGTTAATGGGGAAAGTGTATTTATTGTACCCTGTTGACACAAAAATATTTTTCATTACTTTGAAAAAAAATTAAAATTTTTATATTTAAAGGAGGATTTGAGAATGTATAATCTCAAAAAAGTGATTGCTTCTATCTGCGTTATCGCTATGATGCTCACAACAGTTGCTTTCGCAGCAACATACAGTGACGTTGCAGAAGACAGTGCTTATTATGAAGCAATTGAAACACTCAACAAACTCGGAATCGTTACAGGTTACGAAGACGGTACTTACAAGCCCGAAGCTGGCGTAACAAGAGCAGAAATGGCTGCACTCGTTGCAAGAATCCAGGGTTATGGCGAATCAGCTGCAGGTCAGACTGCAACATCTTTCGCTGACGTTCCCGCTTCACACTGGGCATCAGGCTATGTTGCAAGCGCAGCAAGCACAGGCATCATCAACGGCTATGGCGACGGAAACTTCGGTCCCGATGATTCTGTTCTTTTTGAACAGGCTGTAAAGATGATTATGGCTGCTTTGGGTTACACACCCTACGCTGAATACAACGGTGGTTACCCCGGTGGTTACCTCGCTGCAGCACAGAGATACAACGTTACAGCAAACGTATCTAATGCTACAATGAGTACAGAAGCTAACCGTGGTACAATTGCACAGCTCCTTGCTAATGCAATCGACACACCTCTTATGCAGCAGGTAGGCTGGACAACAAACGGCGAAGTTGATTACGTTATTTGCGATGGCAAGAACGGCAACGACTACAAAACACTCATGAGCGAATACCTCAATGTTGTTAAAATCCGTGGTGTTGTTACAGAAAATGCTTACACAGACATTGAAGGTCCAAAGGAAATCGACACAGAAGATGATGAAGTTGTTGTAATCGACATCGTTGACACATACGATACAACAAACAAAGACTTCAAGATGAATGAAAATGATGAATACGTTGGTACAATCGACACATTCCTCGTTGGCGAATCAGACGCTGCTGATTTCATCGGTAAGTCAGTTATCGCTTACGTTCAGGAAGTTGATGACGAATATGCAATCGTTTCAATCGTTGAAGATACAACAAGAAACGACATCTTGACAATCGACCTCAGCCAGTTCAATAAGATTAATGCAAGTGGCAAGTTCGAATACTACAAGACAACATCAGCAAAGACAGCTACAGCAGTTGCACTTGCTGACGTAGATTACCTCGACGTAGTTTACAACAATGTTGGTGGTAAGGATCTTGATGATGTATTTGGTGTTATCGTTGAAGAAGACGGTGCTACACTTGACGGTGGTATGATCACTCTTATCGACAACAACGACGAAAAGGGTTACGATGTAATCTTTGTTGAAGTTGCTGAAACAGCAGTTGTTGACGAAGCTGAAGAAGGTTATGTTGCATTCAAGACAGGCACAGCAAGAAACGATATTACAGAACTCGAAGTTGATGAAGACGACACAGATAAGATTGTTAAGGTAACAAAGGACGGCGAAGAAATCGCTCTTGCTGACCTCACTGAATGGAATGTTCTTTCAATCATTGCTGCAACAGATGATGCTGGTTACATCCTTGCAGAAGTTGTTGCAAACGAAGTTGTTGGTACAATCACATCTGAGTCAAAGTCAACAACATCAGCAACAGAAAAAGCTTACAAAGTTGGTTCTGACAAGTATGATGTAGCTGCAGGTGCTTACGGCATCGAAGGCATTGCTGTTGGTGACGGCGGTACATTCTATATTGACAAGTACGGCAAGATTGCTGCTTTCAATGAAGATGCTGCTCTTGCTTCAGGTATTGCTGCAAACTACGCTTACGTAACAGCTGCTACAGTTGATGAAGACATTCTCACAGGTAAGATGACAGCTATCGTACAGATGGTAACAGCTGATGGTCTTGTTGCTCTCAATGTTAAGTCAACAGGTGCAAAGCTCAATGGCGCAACATTTGATGCTGATGACTACACAGAAACAACAATTGCAGAAGCTCTTGAAGGTAAGATGGTTAAGTATTCAAAGAATTCTTCAAACCTTATCACAAGAATTGACTACCTTGATAGTGATGATTCAATCGAAGGTGGTATGTATGACGAAACTGTAAATGCTGAATATGATTCAGAAGATAACAGATTTGTTGGTAAGTTCTACCTCGATGCTAACTCATATGTATTCTTCATCGCTTATGACGAAGAAACAGGTGACCTTGTTGCTGAAGACTGCTACCTTGGTACAGAAGCTGACCTCGCTGATGGCGAATCATACGACATCCTTGGTAAGTATGCTGACAAGAAGGCTGATGACAACAACATCGTAATCGTTGAAGATATCGCAGGTTCTGCTGGTAGAAAAGCTGGTCTCGCAGTTATCACAAGCGTTGGTACTTCAGAAAACGAAGATGGCGAACAGATTTTTGCAATCGAAGCAATTGCTAACGGTGAAGAAATCGTTGCTGACACAACAGCTGAAGTATACGAGAAGTTCAGTGGCGCTGATGATCCCGACCTCACAGCAGGTGATATCGTTAAGGTTAAGGTTAACGCTGATGGCGTTGTTTCAGCTATCAACCTCGTATTCGACCTTGGTGAAGATGTAAGAGCTAAGTATGATGCAGAAGCTGATCTTGATGATTATGCTCTTGCATTCACACAGGCTTACACAGCTACAGGCGACGAAGTTATCGTTGGTGGCCTTGTAGACAGCTACAGAAAGTCATCTTCAACTGCAACAATCGATGGCGAAGGCTACAAGCTCTCAAATGCTTCTAACATCCTCGTTATTGATGCAAACGGCAGAAAGCTCGACGTTAAGAAGGGTTCTGCTTCAAGCTTCAAGTGCTTCGATGCTCTCTATGCTGATGGTGCTGACAAAGTTGATGTAACAATCGGCGATGTTCTTTACGAAGAAGTTGACGTTGACGATGCAAAGGTTGCTGCTGACTACGTATTCGTAAGAGAATATGACGGCAGAGTTACTGACGTAGTAATCGTTAAGGGTGTTGAAGATATGAAGGTTAGAGCTGCTAACTAATTTAGTTACAGACCTAAACGAGTATCGGAAGATAACTTAATAAATTCAAGAGAGAAGTCAATTTTGACTTCTCTCTTTTTTTGGTGTTTGTCATTCTGAGCGGAGCGAAAAATCTGAGTAAGTCAAGGCTTATGCGCGCACCCTTGCCTCTCCTTGTCAGGAGAGGTGGCACGCAAAGCGTGACGGAGAGGTAGTGAGAGTAAAATAAGCTGTTGCCTTAACGCTCTGTCATTCTGAGTGCATCGAAGAATCTTTACAAAGCATTTACCCCAACATTTGTTATAGAATCTTTTTGTGTTTGTCATTCTGAGCAAAGCGAAGAATCTTCCACCAACACCAAAAGATTCACCATTTGTTAAAATTTTATTAATTAACCAAACTTTTTAATGATTTTTTGTGCATATAATTTGTTTTTGGTTGTTGACAAATTCGAAAATCAAGTATATAATAAAGAGAGTTTATAGTGAATGAATGTCCTTTGATGCAAAAGCACATTTGTGTCATGCGTTGAATTTCATTTGTGAACGATAAACAACAAACCAATAATGTATGCAATGAATTTAATCAAGTTCAGATTATGTTAAGTGTGTTAGGTTTGTTCTTGGTTGAAATACAGTTCCGAGTCGGCACCGGGGCTGTTGTGTCATTGCATACCAAACGATTTATCAGTTTTGTCTCCATGTTAATCACTGCACTGTTGAACTGAATGTATATTTTGTTTGAGAGTGCGTTTCGGCATTGGTTTTTATGGGCGGATTGAATAATCGTTATTAAGAAGCAGGCTTTGCCTGTTTCTTTTTTTTGCCATCTCTTCCTCAGTCACTCCGTGACAGCTCCCTCGTCAGAGGGAGCC
>JAFSDN010000053.1 GCA_017436245.1 Clostridia bacterium | reverse complement strand
GGATAAGCTTGAAGGAGGTGTCACCGATCATATTTGCAATCTTATCTGCAAAAACACCTGCGCAGTTGATAACATATTTTGCCTTGATAACGCCTGAAGCTGTTGAAAGATAGAACAGATCGTTCTTATATTCAATGTCAAATACGCCGCTGTTTCTTTTTACTCTTGCACCGTTAAGAATAGCATTTTCAACGGCAGCGATTGTAAGCTCATAGGGACTTACAATACCGGCAGTAGGTGCCCATAAGGCGCCGATTGCATCTTCGCTGATGTAAGGCTCCATCATACGCAGCCTTTCCTGACTGATGATTTCCATATTGGGAACACCGTTGTTGAAGCCTCTTTCAAAAAGAGCTTCAAGTGTTTTCATATCATCCCAGTTATAGGCAACAACAAGGGATCCGATATTTTTATAAGGGACGGACAGCTTGTTGCAGTAGTAAGCCATAAGGGACGCACCCTGAACGTTAAGCTTGGCTTTGAGTGAGCCTGTTTCAGCGTCAAAGCCTGCGTGAACGATTGCACTGTTTGCTTTTGTTGCACCCATTGCGACGTCACCGCATTTTTCAACAAGCATAAGATTAAGGTTGTATTTGCTCAGCTCTCTTGTAATCATTGCACCGACAACGCCGGCACCGATTACAACAACATCATATTGCATAATATCTCCTCCATGAATTTCTTTTATCAATTTATGATAACATCAAAGTGGGTAATAGTCAATAAATTTTATCAAAAAAAGAGGGAAATTATATCAAAATGTGTTATATGACAAACAAAAAAGCCGCGGTGTTTTTCCGCGGCAAAATTGTGCATTTTGAATTTTGAATTGTGAATTGCAAAGCCGTCTCACATCTCTCCCATAGTAATAACCCTTCTGTTTTTGACAATGTATTCAACAAGTGAAATCACCGTCAGAACAACGGAAAGGTAAATCAGAATTTCGGGAAGAAATCCGAGCGTAAGACCGTTGAAAATACCGTCAATAAGCAAGAGGATTATCATCACCATCTGAGCAACGGTTTTTGCCTTGCCCCAGGCAGAGGCGGCGATTGCAACTCCGTTGTCGGCGGCAATCTGTCTTATTCCGCTGATGGCAAATTCCCTTGCAATTATGACGAGAACTACCCACGCAGGCAGCTCACCCGAAGCACAAAGGCAGATAAGAGCCGAGCAGACAAGAAGCTTATCTGCCATGGGATCCATAAATTTGCCGAAGTTAGTGACTGTGCCTGTTCTTTTTGCAATTGTGCCGTCAAGCTTATCAGTGATCGTTGCAACGGCAAATATTATAAGGGCAATAAGTCTGTTATGTGCAGTGAAATCTGTCAGGAAAAACAGAAGGAAAAAGGGGATAAGTATCATACGGAAAACCGTAAGCTTGTTTGCTAAATTCATAATTTTACCTCATTCAATTTTTTCACAGCATAGCATACAGACATTAAAGAAGCCTTAAAGGGTGTTTTACCACTCAAAAACCTCGGGAGCAATCCGTCTGTCCTTAAAATAAAATTCTCTGTCTCTTTCGCTGATTTCACGAAGGACTCTGC
>JAFSDN010000052.1 GCA_017436245.1 Clostridia bacterium | reverse complement strand
CTCATTCGGTCTTCAATGGTGTCCCCACGTTCCATGGCAATCACAGTAACAGGCTCGCCGCCAAGAAAACCAATTCCCGCAACAATGGCCGGGTCGTCGCCAAATCTTCTGTCTCCGTGAAGCTCAACAAAATCCTCAACAATCATATTCATGTATCCGCCTGCGGAGGGTCTTTGACTTCCCCTTGCCGCACGCGCTCTGTCATAAGCTGTGATTTTTGCATCAGTCATTATGCCGCACCTCCAACACTGTGAATCTTCAAAAGCCTTGAAAGCAAGCCTTTCATATTCTTTCTTTCCTCTATCACGTCAACAAAACCATGCTCCTGCATGAACTCGGCACGCTGGAAGCCCTGAGGAAGTGTTTTTCCCGTTGTCTGTTCAATTACCCTCGCCCCTGCAAAGCCCACAAGAGCCTTTGGTTCTGCAACAATTATATCGCCAAGCATAGCAAAGCTTGCTGTAACGCCGCCTGTTGTGGGGTCTGTGAGAACGGTAACATAAAGATTTCCGCCATCGCTGTGCCGTTTCACCGCACCGCTGACCTTTGCCATCTGCATAAGTGACAAAATCCCCTCTTGCATCCTTGCACCGCCCGATGTGGTGAATCCCACAACAGGCAAAGATTTTTCGGTTGCATATTCAAAAATCCGTGTAATCTTTTCGCCCACAACTGTTCCCATGCTGCCCATCATAAAGTTTGAGTCCATCACAAATATGCAGGTGTTGATTCTGTCAATTTTTGCAGTTCCGCAAACAACCCCTTCTTCAAGACCGCTTGCTTCCCTTGCTTTTTTCAGCTTTTCATCATAATCGGGAAATTCTATGATATTGGTGCTGCCAAAATTCCCGTAAAGCTCCTGAAAGCTGCCTTCATCAACGGTCACCGCAATTCTCTCAAATGCGCCCATTCTCATATATGTTCCGCATTGGGGACAAACCATAAAATTTTCGGCAAACACCGAATATTTATCTGTTTTTCCGCATTTTTTACAGCATCTTTCTTCTTCAGCTTTTTTATTGTTTTTCAAAAACCCGAATAAATTTTTTATATCCATAATTCACCTCTGACCTCAGCCCGTGATGGCAAAGGAAAACTCAGCACTGACGCACAGCTTTCCGTTTACATATCCACTGCCCTTTGCAAAATAAAAGGGAACCTTCACCCTTGTTATCTCACACCTTGTTTCAAAAACATCTCCCGGAACAACGGGCTTTTTAAATTTCACCTTGTCAAGCCCCGTAAAATAGGGTAACTGATTGCTTTTCATGGTTTCACCAAGACAAACACAAACCGACTGTGCAAGAATCTCGCACAAAATAACCCCCGGCACAACGGGATTCTGAGGAAAATGTCCCCTGAGAAAAAACTCATCGCCTGTTATTTTCTTTTTTCCGCAGGCAACGCCATCCACAAGCTCCACCTCATCAAGAAGCAGCATATCCTCACGGTGGGGCAGAATTCCTTTTATTTCTTCCTTATTCATAAGTTATAATCTTCCCTTCTATACCAAATACACAAAACCCCAGTCTAAAAAAAATTTGTTCAGATTGCCGTTTTTTGCTCGGTGCCGTGCTGTGTGCACTGCCCCGAGCAAAAAATGGTGAGATGAGCAAATTTTTTCAGGCTGCCCCTTTAAATCTTTGCAAAAGCCACGCAGGCATTATGTCCGCCAAAGCCCAGTGAAGAAGACATTGCAAGCTCGATTTCTGTTTCCTTTGCCACATTTGGTGTGTAATCAAGGTCACATTCCTCATCAGCTTCCTTGTAGCCTATTGTGGGAGGAATAATATTTTCATTAAGGGCGAGAATTGCCGCAATACCTTCAACTGCACCTGCCGCTCCAAGAAGATGTCCCGTCATTGACTTGGTTGAACTGATGTGAACCTTGTATGCATCATCACCAAATGCATTTTTGATTGCCTTTGTTTCGGTTTTGTCGTTGAGAGGTGTGCTTGTTCCGTGAGCATTGATGTATACCTTGTCAGGATCAAAAGTCTTTCCGTATTCCTCAACGCATTGCTTAAAGGCTCTGCCCGATGCCTCTGCCGAATCATCGGGAGCAGTTACGTGATATGCATCACAGGTGCTTCCGTAACCCACAACCTCGGCATAAATCTTTGCACCTCTTGCCTTGGCGTGCTCATATTCCTCAACAACAAGGGCACCTGCGCCCTCGCCAATAACAAATCCGCTCCTGCGCTTGTCAAAGGGAATTGATGCAGACTCCTTATCTTCACATTCCGAAAGAGCCATGCAATTCATAAATGCCGCAACAGCCATTTCGTTCATGCTGGCTTCAACACCGCCCGCAATGATTGCATCAGCATATCCCGCCTTTATTGCACGGTATGCCTCACCGATTGCAGTTGTGCCCGAAGCACACGCTGTGCTGACAGAAATACAAGGACCCTTTGCGCCAAATTTAATTGCTATATTGCCTGCGCCCATATTGAGAATCATTTTGGGAATAAATAAGGGCGAAACACGTGCAGGACCTCTGCTGAGCAGATTATTGTGTTCTGCAATGAAGGTATCAAAGCCGCCGATTCCCGAGCCATAATAAACCCCAAAGCGTTCAGGGGCAACATTATTTTCAATTCCGCTGTCAGCAACCGCCTGAGTTGCTGCCGCAATTGCATATTGCACAAATTTGTCCGAACGTCTGATGTCGGCTTTTTCCATATACATCGAAGGGTCAAAATCATTGATTTCCGCCGCAACCTTAACACGAAAATCCGTTGTGTCGAATTTTGTTATATAGTCAATTCCGCATTTACCGTTTTTGAGGCTGTTCCAGAATGTTTCAACATCACAGCCCACGGGTGTTATTGCACCCAAACCTGTTATAACAACTCTTTTCATATCAAAAACTTCCTTTCTGGTTCAATAGTGAGAGGGACACTTTCCTCTCTCAATCTGTAATAAAATTGTTCAGATTGCTGTTTTGCAGCGTGCGGTGCCGTGCTGTGTGCACTGCCCCACGCAAAAAATAGTGAGATGAGCAATTTTATTCAGATTGCAATACCCCCGTCTACTCTTATTACTTCGCCCGTTATATAATCCGACATATCGCTGGCTAAAAATACCGCAGCTTTTGCCACATCCTCGGGAGTTCCGAGCTTTTTCATGGGTATTGAGGCTAAGTATGCGTCGGTGTCAAGCTCTTTTGTCATGTCGGTCATTATGAAGCCGGGTGCAATTGCGTTACAGCAGACATTTTTTGCGGCAAGCTCCTTTGCCACAGCCTTTGTGAGACCAATTACTCCTGCTTTTGATGCGGAATAATTTGCCTGACCGGGAAGACCTATCAAACCCGATATTGACGATATATTAATAATCTTTCCGTATTTTTTCTTAATAAAGTTTCTTCCGCAAGCCTTTATCATATTGAAGCATCCCTTGAGATTTGTGTTGATTACCGCATCAAAATCAGATTCCTCCATCATAACAATCAGATTGTCACGGGTGATTCCTGCATTATTCACAAGAATATCAACTGTTCCAAATTCCTCACAGATGTTTTTCACAACCTCTTTGCACTTTTCGCTGTCCGTAACATCGCAAAAATATGCTTCTGCCTTAACACCAAGCTCTTCAATCTCCTGCTTTGCCGCCCCGGCAACTTCAGGAGAGCAATAGTCAACAATGGCAATGTTTGCACCAAGAGATGCAAACTTCTTTGCAATTGCCGCACCGATTCCACGCGAACCGCCTGTTATAACCGCATTTTTTCCTTTAAGCATTGTTCTGCACCTCCAGAATTGTCTTGTTCAGCGATTCCTCGCTGTCAACAGAATAGGTATTCACTTCCTTTGAAATCTTTTTAATAAGACCGCAAAGAGTGTT
The DNA here is from genome assembly GCA_017436245.1 of Clostridia bacterium. Taxonomy (GTDB): domain Bacteria; phylum Bacillota; class Clostridia; order Monoglobales; family Monoglobaceae; genus SIG440. The sequence continues at coordinate 3,644 of JAFSDN010000052.1, read as the reverse complement.
GCCGGGTCCAACCTCAATAAAGTCCGTAAAGCCATCTGCAATCATATTTTCAATTGTCTCCTGCCATCTGACGGGACTCTTCATCTGACTTTCAAGGGTTGCCGCAATATCTTCGGGATATTCCTTTGCCGTCAGGTTGGCATACACGGGGATTTCCGGTTTTTTTATGTCAAATTTTTTTAGTTCCTCCCCAAAGCCACGTGCAGCATCTTCCATAAATGGCGAATGAAAAGCAGCACTTACCGCAAGAGGAACAGCCCTTCCCCCAAGCTCCTTTATTTTTTCAACAAACGCATCCATGGAGCTTTTGAGACCCGAAACAACCGTCTGACCGGGGCTGTTGAAGTTCACAGCATAAAGCTGTTCAAATTCCGCCGCCGCATCAGCAACAGTCTGTGCATTCAGCTTCAGTATTGCACACATCGCTGTGTCAGAGCCTTCGGCCGCCTCATTCATAAGCTCGCCACGCTTTGAAACAATTCTGAATCCATCTTCAGCGGAATATGCCTTTGCATATGCCAAAGCACCGATTTCGCCCAATGAGAAGCCTGCAACACCATCAGCAAAAATCCCTTTTTCGTTGAGTGATAATGCCGCTCCAAGCTCCACAAGATACATACAGGGCTGAGTATTTTTTGTCTGCTTCAATTCCTCGTCCGAACCCTCAAAGCATTGCTTCAAGGTTCCCATGCGGATTTCCTCCCCTTTGTCAAAGAGGGCTTTTGCCGCACCGCCCATATCATAAAGGGTTTTGCCCATACCGCTGTATTGAGCACCCTGACCCGAAAAAACAAAAGCTATTTTACCCATTTTTTTGCTCCATTCAATATATTTTCAGCATCCGAAAAGATTTCTTCAATCATTTTCGCCGCATTTTCTTCCTTATTAACCAGACCCACAATCTGACCCGCAAGAAAACATCCCTTTTTCTCGTCACCGTCAACAACTGCGGCACGCAATGTTCCCACAGCCATCATTTCAAGGTCCTCATCACTTATATTTGTATATTCAGTCTTTGCATAGCCTCTTGAAAAGGGACTTTTCAGACTTCTCACCGGATGTCCCAGACGCTTTCCCGTCACAATGGTGGAGCCATCGCCTGCTTTCAGAAGTTTATCCTTATATGTACGGCTGATTGCACATTCGGTTGCCGCCAGAAATCTCGTTCCAATCTGAATTCCCTGAGCACCAAGCATAAATGCCGCCGCCAGACCTCTGCCGTCAGCAATTCCGCCTGCGGCGACAACAGGTAAATCCACAGCATCGCAAACCTGAGGAATCAATGCCATTGTTGTCATATCTCCCACATGGCCGCCCGACTCACCGCCTTCGGCAATAAGAGCATCTGCGCCTGCACGAACCATCAGTTTTGCAAGAGCAGAAGACGCCACAACAGGCATAACCTTTATTCCTGCATCCTTCCACATTGGAATATATCTTTCGGGGTTTCCTGCGCCGGTTGTAACCGCCGCAACTCTTTTGCGTGCAATAAGCTCCGCAATCTGTTCAATATTTTCGCCCATAAGCATCACATTCACGCCAAACGGCTTATCCGTGAGCGAAAACGCCTTATCAATCTCATTTTCAATCCAATCTATATTGCCGTTTGCGGCAGAAATAATGCCAAGTCCTCCGCCGTTTGATACAGCCGCCGCAAGATTTGCATCGGAAATATGCGCCATACCGCCCTGCAGAATGGGATATTTTATCCCAAGCATTTCACATATCGGTGTATAAATCATTTTTTAACCACCTTTCTTTGTCAAGGAGCCGTCGCATACGCCACGGCTCCCTTCACAATTAGTTTTTCTTTGAATCAATGTAAGCTGCAAGGTCTGCAACGGTCTGACCGATTTCGCCCTGCTTTACCTCAACACCAAACTCGTCTTCAATCTCCATGAGAATCTCAACTGTGTCAAGAGAATCCGCATCAAGGTCACTGAATGTTGTTGTGTCTGTGATTTCTGCAACATCAATTTCAAGATGGTCTGCAACAAGTTCCTTAATTTTTTCGATAGTCATAATAATTACCTCCAAATATTTTTTATATATAAATTTTTAATTTTTTACCATTCAATAATGCAGGCGGCACTTGACAAACCTCCGCCAAAAGCCGTAAGAACAACCCTGTGTCCTCTTTTGAGTCTGCCCGATTTGTTCAGCTCATCCAAAGCCATGGGCACACTTGCCGCCGAAGTGTTGCCGTATTTTTCAATATTGACAACAAACTTTTCCTTTGGCACCTTCAGGCGTTTTGAAGCAAAATCAATAATTCTTATATTTGCCTGATGAGGAACAACAAAATCAACATCATCCATTGTCAAACCTGCCTCATCAACAACAAATTTCACATCCTCGGTCATTTTGCCCACAGCAAACTTAAAGGTCTCCTGTCCATCCATAAAAGCATAGGGCTGTTTCTTTTCGCCTTTAAAAAATGGCGAATCTCCACCATAATTGGGAATTTCAATAACCTCGTCGCCTCCTGCGGTATAAAGCCTTGACGCAAGATAGCCTTCGCCCGGAGCAACAACTGCCGCACCGGCACCGTCGCCAAAAATAACGCAGGTTCCTCTGTCCTTCCAGTCAATGATTTTGCTCATTCTCTCAGCACCTATAACAAGTGCATTTCTGATGCCGCCACGGATAATAAACGACGCCACAACATCAAGAGCAAACAAAAAACCGCTACAAGCCGAATTAACATCAAAGCAAGGACATGATGCCCCAATTGCACGCTGAACAAAGCCTGCCACCGTGGGGCAAACAGAATCCGCCGAAACCGTTGCCGCAACAATCAAATCAATTTCACCAGCCGAAATTTTTGCATCCTCCAAGGCCCTTTTCGCCGCCTGAATCGCAAAATCTGCCGCCGTTTCGCCCGTGGAAATATGTCGTGTCGAAACCCCGACTCTTTGCATAATCCATTCATCGGACGTATCCACCAGCTTTGTCAAATCATCATTGGTCACAACATTTTGCGGTACGTATGAGCCCGTACCCAAAAATCTCATAGACATTTCATTATTCCTTTCTTCAGCACATCGTGTGCTGAAATAATTTTTCAGGGATTTACACATCCCCGTTTTATTTAGTCTTTCAGCACATAGTGTGCTGAAAATATTTTATAGGGATTTGCATCCCGTTTTTCACAAAACACAGCACACAGTGTGCTGTAAACATTTTAAACAGAGAAAACTCTGTTTAAAACCTTATCTTTTCCGTAGTCCTTCAAGAATGAACCGAAATCCGTAGCGATACTTTTCCAGAGCAGCCTCAAGGGGCATGTTCCTGCCGATTGCATCAGCATTGAAGCCACGTATAAAGCACCATATTGCATAGCTTGCCTTGTCGGTATCAACTTCAATTATATATCCGTTTTCAATGGCGTAATCAAGAATAATCTTAATTTCGTTTGTCCACCATTCATAATTCTGGCTTGAAACCGAATCGTTTTCAAACACATAATGAGCAAAGCCCTGTCGTGTTTCATATGAAAGAATAAGAGTTTTTTCAACAACACTCATAATCTGTTCAAAAAAATCAAGATTTTTATCAAACTTGAATCTCAGGCTCTCACGAACCTTCATAATGGTATTGTGAGATATAATATTAAGAACTTCTTCAATATTATGAAACCGATT
>JAFSDN010000051.1 GCA_017436245.1 Clostridia bacterium | reverse complement strand
AGTTGCAACAGTGGTCATATCGCCGCCAAGCCATTTTGCATTGAGACCAACGTCGTTCATACCAATGAGACCGATTGTTGAGAAGTGGTTGGCACAAGTACCCAAATATCTCTTTGTGTAAGGATAAAGACCTTCGTCAAGGAGCTTTGTGATAACTTCACGTTTTACGCTGAGCGAGCGTGCCGAAATATCCATAAGCTTGTTGAGACGTTTGAAGAAGTCTTCTTCGTCGGTTGCAAGGTAGGCAATTCGGGGCATATTGATTGTAACAACGCCCACAGAACCTGTGCTTTCACCACTGCCGAAGAATCCACCCGATTTCTTTCTCAACTCACGGAGGTCAAGACGGAGTCGGCAGCACATACTGCGGATGTCGCTGGGCTCCATATCGCTGTTGATGTAGTTTGAGAAGTAGGGTGTTCCGTATTTTGAAGTCATTTCAAAGAGAAGCTTGTTGTTCTCGGTTTCTGACCAGTCAAAATCTCTTGTGATTGAGTATGTGGGAATGGGATACTGGAATCCTCTGCCGTTTGCATCGCCTTCAATCATAACCTCGATGAATGCACGGTTGACCATATCCATTTCTTTTTTACAATCCTTGTACTTGAAGTCCATTTCCTTGCCGCCCACAATGGCAGGAAGCTCTGCAAGGTCGGCAGGAACAGTCCAGTCAAGAGTGATATTTGAGAAGGGCGCCTGTGTGCCCCAACGTGAGGGAGTGTTGACACCGTAAATAAAGGATTCGATGCACTTCTTAACCTGCTCGTATGAAAGATTGTCCACCTTGACAAAAGGTGCAAGGTAGGTGTCAAATGAGCTGAATGCCTGAGCGCCTGCCCATTCGTTTTGCATAATTCCAAGGAAGTTAACCATCTGGTTGCAGAGTGTTGCAAGATGGCTTGCGGGAGCAGAGGTAATCTTGCCTTCAACGCCGCCAAGACCTTCCTGAATGAGCTGCTTCAGCGACCAGCCTGCACAATAACCTGTGAGCATTGAAAGGTCGTGAATGTGAATATCCGCGCTTCTGTGAGCATCTGCAATTTCTTCATCGTAAATTTCGCTGAGCCAATAGTTTGCGGTGATGGCACCCGAGTTTGAAAGAATCAAGCCGCCAACGGAATATGTAACGGTTGAATTCTCCTTAACACGCCAGTCGTTGATTTTCAGATAGTTGTCCACAACCTGCTGATAATCCAGAACGGTTGACTGCATATTACGCATTTTTTCATGGAGCTTTCTGTAAAGAATGTATGCCTTTGCAACATCGGCATAGCCCGCCTGAACAAGAACCTCTTCAACACTGTCCTGAATGGCTTCCACATTGATTGCATCGTTTGCCACCTTGGGCTCAAAATCTGCCGTAACCTTCAGCGCCAGAAAGTCAATTATATTCATATTGTACTGTCTGTTTTGTGCTTCAAACGCCTGAACCATTGCATCGCTGATTTTGGATAAATCAAATTCAACCAGCGAATTATCTCTCTTTTTTACCTTGTACATAATTCTTCTCCTTTTATTTTTTTGTCTTCTATGACATATATTTAAAAGAGCCAAAGCCCTATCCTCTACAACTCAGCGCCTCTGATTTGTGTTTTTGGAGCAAACTCTCTTGCTTCCTCCAAAAGCTCCTTCAGCTCTTCGGAATCAAATTCCGTGAGTCCCCTTTGAATAACCGTTTCACCGTCACGGAAGGGCTGAATAAAATAATTTTCGTCCTTCCCGATAATCCGTGCAATTTCGGCAACGTCCTCTGATGTGTGAAATTCCTTCACAACCGTTGTCCTGAATTCATGGGGGATTTCGGATGCTTTAAGGAAATCTATACTATCCCGAACCGAATCAAAGGTAATTTTGTGACAGCCGGAGGTTTCAGAATACTTTGCCGGTGAATTTTTTATGTCCATTGCAACATAATCGCAAAGTCCAAGTCCGACAATCTCCCGGAGCTTTTTGGGAAGGCTTCCGTTAGTGTCCAGCTTGACGTTGAAGCCCAAATCCTTGATTTTTTTCAAAAAATCAAAAATTCCGGGATTCAGAAGCGGTTCGCCGCCAGTGACGCACACTCCGTCAAGAAGCCCTTGCCTTTTTGTCAGAAAGGTGAAAAATTCCTCCTCAGACATCTTATCCGAGGAGCAGGAATCAACTATCGGTAAATTGTGACAAAAAGGACATCTGAAATTGCAACCCTCCAGAAATACCGTGCAAGCAATTTTTCCGGGATAATCCAGAAGAGTCATCTTCATAAGTCCGCCTATTTTCATGGATTTTCCTCCTGTGGCGGGGTAATTGTTCACTTGTGTCTGCAAAGAGTGGAAAACACAAGATATAGTTTTTGGTTTTTTGCTTGACCGCTACATATTGATATTATATATTAGTTGTTCCCAATTGTCAATACCCAAATTCATAATTTTTTCAGCCATTTTCCTTGCAAAGGCTCAAACCCACACGGCATCAAGGTTTGACGAAAATTATTCCTCAAAAAATTTTTTATTTTTTGTGTATTTTTCTGCAAAATGGGTATAATTTTTCGAAAAAATTAACTTAAAAACAGGTGTTGACACACAAGATATAGATTGGTATAATAAAAGAAAATAACAATATATTGTGGAGTACTTTTATGAAAAAAAAGATTTCAATTGGCGTTCTTGCCCATGTTGACTCCGGAAAAACCACACTTTCCGAAGCGTTTTTATATCTTACGGGAGAAATCCGCTCTCTGGGCAGAGTGGACAACAGGGATGCTTTTTTAGACACAAATGAAATTGAACGGAATCGGGGAATAACCATTTTTTCAAAGCAGGCAACATTTTCAACCGATGCATGCGAGTTTACTCTCCTTGACACTCCGGGTCACGTTGATTTTTCGGCAGAGACCGAGAGAGTTCTTGGTGTTCTTGACTATGCCATCCTTCTCATAAGCGCCTCTGACGGGGTTCAGAGTCACACAAGCTCGCTGTGGAAGGTTCTCAGCCGTTATAATGTGCCCACCTTTATTTTTGTGAACAAAATGGATATGGCAGTTGCAGACCGTGACAAGCTCCTTTCTGAGCTGAAAGACACCTTCAGCTCAGCTTGTATTGATATGCAGGCGGTATCCGAAAAATCTGCGGCAGAGTCCGAATCCCTTGCGGTATGCAGTGAACAGCTTATGGCCGAGTTCTTTGAAAAGGGCGAATTTCTGGAGGAATCCATAGCTCTTGCCATTTCAGAACGCAAGCTCTTTCCCTGTTACTTTGGTTCGGCACTGAAAACAGACGGTGTGACCCAATTGATTTCTGCTCTTGAACGTTATACCCGTTCCTGCACTCCGGAGGACAGGTTTGGGGCAAAGGTCTTTAAAATAACTACCGACGAAAGGGGAAATCGCCTGACCCATTTGAAAATAACCGGCGGAAGTCTTTGCGTGAAGGATATTATAAATGAAGAAAAGGTGAATGAAATCAGAATTTATTCGGGTCTTAAATACCAAAATGAGCAGAAGGCAGACACGGGAACAATCTGTGCCGTTTCGGGCCTGACCCGAACCTTTGCCGGACAGGGGCTTGGATTTGAGCAGGATTTGACAAGCTTCACTTTTGAACCGGTATTTTCGTACAAGGTGGTTTTGGACGAGGGATATGACGTAAATACCGCCCTGCGTAATCTGAAAAAGTATCAGGAGGAAGACCCACAGCTCCATACCGTGTGGCATGAGCAGCTGAACGAAATTCACATTCAGCTTATGGGTGAAATTCAGTCTGAGGTTCTCAGGTCAGTTCTGAAGGAACGTTTTGATATGAATGTGGCATTTGAACAGGGGAGTATTATATATAAGGAAACTATTCGTGATACCGTTCTTGGTGTGGGACATTTTGAACCCTTGCGTCATTATGCCGAGGTTCACCTTATTCTTGAACCGGGCAAGCCGGGAAGCGGTTTGGTGTTCGCAACTGACTGTGGTGAAGATTTGCTTGAAAAGAACTGGCAAAGGCTGATACTGACTCACCTGGAGGAAAAAACACATCTGGGGGTTCTCACAGGCTCGCCCATAACCGATATGAAAGTCACTCTTGTTGCAGGACGCGCACACAAGAAGCACACCGAGGGCGGCGACTTCCGACAATCCACCTACCGGGCTGTCCGTCAGGGTCTTATGCAGGCACAGTCTGTTCTACTTGAACCGTGGTACAGCTTCACCCTGACCGTACCCACAGCATCCCTTGGACGGGCAATGACCGATATTCAGAATATGGGCGGAAAGTTCACCCCGCCCGAAAACAAAGGGGATTTTTCCGTGCTGAAGGGCTATGCGCCTGTTGTGAGTATGTGCAACTATTCAGCTGATGTCCGCGCATACACTCACGGGCTTGGCTCTCTTGAATGTATGCCCGGGGGCTACGAGCCATGCAAAAATCAGGATGAAATTATTGAAGCCATGGGCTATGACCCCGAACAGGATACTCTCAATACCCCTGATTCAGTATTTTGTGAGCACGGTGCAGGGTTTGTTGTTAAGTGGGATAGGGTTCATGAACATATGCATATTGAGGACACGCGAAAAAAAGCCGCAGAAGAGATTTCTGTGGCGCAAAAAGCTCCGAAACGAAGCTCCAACTATGCGGATGATGATGAGTTGATGCGGATTTTTGAGCGGACATACGGCAAGGTACAGCGAAAGCCCCACACAAGCTTCAAATCCCAGAAGCTACCCGAAGCTGTTGCAAAGAAATATAAGGCGGCACAGCCTATGCGTGGCGAATATCTTCTGGTTGACGGATACAACGTGCTTTTTGCGTGGTTTGACCTGAACAATGCCTCAACTGAAGACCTTGACATTGCCCGCAATTACCTCATCAATCGTCTTTCAAACTACAAAGAGATGCGTAATTGCGAAATAATTGTTGTGTTTGATGCCTACAAGGTCAAAGGGGGACAGGGGAGCTGTGAACGCATCGGAAATCTTGATGTGGTATACACCAAGGAAGCCGAAACTGCCGACAGCTACATTGAACGTACCGCCCGTGACATCAGCAGAAAGAATTACAGCGTCAGGGTTGCAACCTCTGACCGTCTTGAACAGATTATAATTTTCGGGAGCGGTGCTTTCCGTATTTCTGCCGATGAGTTCCTGAAGGACATTGAGCTTGCGGAAGAAAAGCTGGAAAGTATTCTGAACGACATCAACACAAATGAAAAGCTGACCGAAATAAAAATCCCCCATATGGAAAGCTGATTTATCAACCCCCGATTTTTGACTTTGAGGAAAGGAAGATTATCCCTTTCAGAAGCATAACAACAAAGAACACCGATAAAAGGGCGGAAAGGATTGAATCGGGGACGGAAATTTCTGTTGGGAATGAGCTGTAATCGGCGGTGACGGAGGCTGCTTGAGTTACGGGGAATACGTTTGTCAGAAGCAGGGTTATGACAAAGGAAAAAATCCCCTGAAGAAGCTTGCCCACAGCAACGGGCTTCATTGAAAGGCCTTGGGGGATAATGATTGATGCAATCTGAAGCATAACCGACAGTCCCGAAAAGCCGAGAAAGAATGAGAGCACGGGCAAAAAGAACCTATGGGTCGGGGCGGCCTGAACCAAAAGCTGTGTACCCCCTGCAATTTCAATAAAACTGCAAAGATAGGGCTTTCCGCCAAAAGAGGGGATTCCCTGGGCAAATACTGAAAAGAAAATAATAAAACCGCACACCTTCAGTGTGGAAAAAACCGAACGGTCGATTATTCCGCCAAAGGAGAAAAGGGCGGTTTTTTTTGTGTGCCCGTGGCCGGAGGACGGGAGTGTTCGCATTGATGAGGAAGGCTCTTTGCCGTAAAACCTGAAAATCAGACCTGTGATTAGTGCCGATACTATGTGCGAGGCATACAAAAGATAGCCAATGGAAGGGTTGCCCAGCAAGCCTGTGCCAACCAATCCAATAATAAAAATGGGACTTGAATTGTTGCAGAATGAGGTCATCCGCTGTGCTTCGGCAAGGGTGCATTGTCCTGATGAATAGAGCTGGGCAGCAGAGGAAGCTCCCACGGGATAGCCGCTGACCGTACCCAGAAGAAAGGTCATTGCTCCTGCACCGGGAAGACGGAAAAGGGGACGCATAAATGAGGAAAGAAAACGGCTGCAAAGCACCGAGAAGCCTGACTCCGCAAGAATTCCGCTGCACACAAAAAAGGGAAATAGGGAGGGGATTACGTTGTTGAGGCACAGCGAAAGTCCTTCCTTTGCGGCTGAAAGACAGTTCTGAGGCAGAATGACAAGAAAAACAGTGAGATACAGGGTCAGCACCGTGATTATGCCTTTGAATATTCTTTGGGTGTTTGAAATCATAATTATTCATACCTTTCGGAAATGGTTTATGTATATATATTCATTAACCGGCGGATTTAAGCATAAAGTTTTGTAGGAGAGGTGATTATATTTGCGGAAAAAGCGTGCGGAAAAAGGCGAAAAACAGACTTTGCGTGAAAAAATTGCCGATGGCTTTGAGGCATCAAAGGAAATTGTTCTTGATGTTCCAAAAATTGTAATGATTGGAAACTGTGAGGCGGTTATTGAAAATTATAAAGGCATTTCGGAATATACGCCCCAAAGAATTGTTCTTGAGGCCAATCCCCGAAGCATCAGAATAGCGGGGGAAAATCTGGAAATCAGAAGCGTCACTCAGGAAATGATTTTTGTTGCAGGCGTAATTGACAGTATGGGTTTTGTGAAAGAGGGATGATAGTGTGTGGATTGAAAAAGCTGCTGTGTTTTTGAAGGGATATGTTGTGATTTGCGCCGAAGGTCATTTTTGTGAACGTTTTTTGAATATCTGTATGCGTCGGGGAATTTATCTCAGCAATGTGAGGCGATTGGGGCAGGAACGCATCACTGCCTGCATAAGCATTGCAGGCTTCCGTGAAATACGTGAGATTGCAAGAAAAACCCGAACCCGTGTTTCCATAACCGAAAGGCACGGTCTGCCCTTTCTTTTGCACAGATACAGAAAACGCAAGGCGGCATTGGCAGGAGTTGTGCTTTTTTTTGTTATTCTCTGGTATTTGTCAAGCCATATTGTGGGAATTGATGTGGTGGGAAATGAGCGGATTGACACAAAAGAAATCCTTGTGGGCTTGAGGGAATGTGGGGTTTATCACGGAGCGGTTACCAACAAAATTGATGATACTTCAGTACAAAACAGGATGATGTCAAGGTTTGACGATATTGCGTGGATTGGAATAAGCCTGAAGGGGTCAAGGGTCTGTGTTGAAATAAAGGAACGTCTTGACACTCCAATCAGGGTTGATGCTGATGTGCCATGCGATATTGTGGCCGAAAAGGACGGAGTGGTTAAACGGATGGAGGTCAGGTCAGGGAAGCATCTTGTGGCTCTCAACAGCTTTGTTGAAAAGGGCGATTTGCTTGTGAGCGGAGTTGTTGACAGCGAGGCAAAGGGTATGAGATTTGTTCATTCCTTTGGTGAAATATATGCCGAAACGAGTTATAAAAAATCAGGTGAATATACTTTTGAATATATTGAAAAAATATATACGGGGCAGGAAAAAAAGAGATACAGCCTTTCGGTTATGGGCAAGGAGCTGAGGCTTTACAGAGGTGAGGCAAATCCTTTTGAAAAGTGTGATGTGAATGAGCAGAAAAATGAATACAAGGCTCCCGTATCTTTTTTGCCTTCGGTGTTTGTGACGTCAAAGAATTATGTTGAATATAAAACAGAAAAGAAAAACCGCAGTCTTGAAAAAACCATTGAATTCGGGGCAGAGGAGCTGGAGGCTGAATTGAAAAAGGAAGTTCCCGCCGATGCAAAAATTCTTGACAAAAGGGTGAGCTTTGCCGAGAGTGAAAACGGAGTTACGGTCACTGTTGAATATGTGTGTTTTGAGGACATCGGACAGCAAAGAGTTATTGACAAAACGGAGCTTTTGGAGTATGATATAAATGAGATAAAATAGGTAAATTATGTGTTTTTTAACATTGGATAAGAAAGGATTCTTCTATGGAACGTCATATTGAAGTTGAAAAAATGGAGCTTTTGATTAATCTCTTCGGGAGCTTTGATGAAAATATCAGATTGATTGAAAAGACCTTTGATGTTGCGGTTATCAACCGTGGTTCTGAAATCAAGGTGGGCGGTGAGCCTGAAGCCGTTGACAAGGCAACAAGGGTAATCAACAATCTTCTTGGAATGGCACACGGAGGTACGGCAATCGGCGAACAGGAGGTTCGCTACGTTATGTCTCAGATTGAGGAGGGCAATGACGAGGAGTTGACCACTCTTGGTCAGGATTGCGTTTGCATAACATCAAGAGGGACTCCCATTCGTGCAAAAACTCTCGGACAAAAAAAGTATATCTCCGCAATCGAAAAGAATTCCATTGTTTTTGGCATAGGTCCTGCCGGAACGGGAAAAACTTATCTTGCTGTTGCAATGGCTGTGAAGGCTTTCAAAAACAAGGAGGTCAACAAGATTATTCTCACTCGTCCTGCGGTTGAAGCCGGTGAGTCACTGGGATTTCTTCCGGGGGATATGCAGGAGAAGGTTGACCCGTATCTGAGACCCCTTTTTGATGCTCTTGGCGATATGCTCGGTGGCGAGGCATTCCACAAAAATGTGGAGCGAGGACTGATTGAGGTTGCTCCTTTGGCATACATGAGAGGAAGAACACTTGACGATGCATTCATCATTCTTGATGAGGCACAGAACACCACCGCCGAACAGATGAAGATGTTCCTGACTCGTATGGGATTTTCGTCAAAGATTGTTGTGACAGGCGACATCACTCAGATTGACCTGCCCGGAAACAAAAAGTCGGGACTTCGTGATGCTGAAATTGTCCTGAAAAATATTGAAGGAATTGAATTTATGTATCTCAGCGAGGCGGATGTTGTGCGACATCCCCTTGTGCAGAGGATTGTTAAGGCATATGAAAAAAAGACTCTTGAACGTGAAAGGGTTGCAAAATTCAGCGGAAGAGGAAGAAGAATAAATGAAGGTAGCAATCAGAAATAATCAGAAAAAATTTAAGGTCACAAAGGAAATCCGTGACCTGGTGCGACAGGCGGTGAAGGCGGCTCTTGATTACATGGATTTTGAGTTTGGAAGCAAGGCGGAAATCAGCCTTATGTTCACCGACAATGAGGAAATCCGTGAGCTGAACCGTGAACACCGAAACATTGACCGTGCCACGGATGTTCTCTCGTTCCCTTTGCTCGAATACGATGAGGAGGGCAACATTCTTGAAGAATGTAAGGAATTTACTCCCAATGGCGAGCTGTTTTTGGGGGATATTGTGATTTCTCTTGAAAAGGCGGCTGAGCAGGCAGAGGAATACGGACATTCCTTTGAACGGGAGATTGGATTTTTGACGGTTCATTCCATGCTTCACTTGTTTGGTTATGACCATATGACTCCTGAGGATGAGGAAGAAATGTTTGGTTATCAGGAGGATATTCTCAGGGAAATGGGGCTTCTCCGATGAAAAAACGGGGTTTTGGATTCAAAAATGCCTTTTGTGGAATTTGCCATGCTGTGCGGTGCGAGCGGAATTTCAGAGTCCACATTGTGGCGGTTTTGACTGTGATTTATTTTGGCTGTGTTTTTGGCATAACAAAAACACAATGGGCAATTCTTGCTCTTGTTATGGGAGCGGTTCCGGCAGCGGAGCTTGTGAACACGGCAATTGAGGCCGTGGTGGACAGGCTGGCCCCCGAAAAGTGCGTTCAGGCACGGATTGCCAAGGATTGTGCCGCAGGAGCGGTTCTTGTTCTTGCGGTTTTTGCCGTGATTATTGCCGGAATCGTCTTTTCGGAGCGTGCCGGTTGGGTCAGAGTTTGGGAATACATAAAAGAAAATTATATATATTTGATTGTTTTTGCTATTTTGAGTGTTATATTTGTTTTTGCAAAAGGAGAAAGATAAATGAAATCAGGATTTGTTGCAATTTGCGGACGTCCCAATGCGGGAAAGTCAACTCTTATGAACAAAATTATCGGCGAGAAGGTTGCCATTGTGTCAAACAAGCCTCAGACAACAAGAACAAAGATTCTTGGGGTGCACACCGAGGAAAACTGTCAGGTTGTGCTCATTGACACGCCCGGAATCCACAAGCCCCACAACAAGCTGGGAGAGAAAATGGAAAAGTATATCTATACCGCAACTCAGGATATTGACGTGCTTTTGTATGTTGTGGACTGCAACCTTCATGAAAATGAATATGAAAAGGAAAGAAAGGCACTTGAGGGGCTGAAAAAGGGGAACACTCCGGTTATTCTTGTGGTGAACAAAATTGACACTGTTCCAAAGCTCAATCTGCTTCCTGTTCTGGACAAGCTAAAGGAGCTTTATGACTTCCATGGCATTGTTCCCGTATCGGCACAAAAAGGGGCAAATGTACAGCAGCTTTTGTCTGAAATCAAGGAGCTTTTGCCCGAAGGCCCTCAGTTCTTTTCGGGGGATGTTATAACCGACCAGCCTGAACGTCAGATTGTGGCGGAGTTTATCCGTGAAAAGACGTTGAGACTTCTTAATCAGGAAATTCCCCATGGGGTTGCCGTTGAAATTGAAAGAATGAAAAAGCGTGAAAACGGAACATATGAAATCTTGGCGGCGATTTATTGTGAACGGCAAAGCCACAAGGCGATTATAATCGGCAAAAAGGGCGAAAAGCTCAAGGAAATCGGCAGTCGTGCGAGGCAGGATATTGAAAGGTTTCTTGATTCAAAGGTATACCTTGAACTGTGGGTTAAGGTGAAGGAGGACTGGCGTAATAAGGAAGCCTTTATGAACACAATCGGGTTTGAATAAGTGTAGAAAGGAATTTGCTAAAAAGTTACAGTATTTTTGCTATGGATTTTCCTCAAAATAGTTAAAACGGAGGAAAATGATTATGGGAAAAATATCTGAGCTGGCGTGGAAGACATTTGAAAAAACAGGAACAGTTAAGGATTATCTGAAGTACAGAGCAAAGTCAGAAAATTTGAATGATATGGAGGCAGGTGCGGAAATTGGGGCTTTTGAAGACCGAGGGAATCGTCACAAAAACAACAAAATATAGCGAAACCAGCCTTATTGTAACCGTTATCACAAGGGATTTCGGTAAGATTTCGGCAATTGCCAACAATGTGCGGAGCTCAAAGTCCCATATGCTTATGGGACTTCAGCTCTTTTCGTTCAGCGAGATTGTTTTTTATGAAAGCCGAAGCAAAACAGGGCTTTATAAGCTCAACGAAATGTCGGTGATTGAAAGTTTTGGGAATATCCGCAACGACCTTGAAAAGCTGGCTTATGCATCATATTTTGCCGAAGTTGCAAACAGTGCAGTGAGCGAGGACAACCCTGATGAGGAAATTCTCAGGCTTCTTTTGAACACACTTTTTGCCTTGGACCGTGATTTGTGCCCCAAAAACAAAATCAAGACGGTTTTTGAATGGCGGATTGCGGCAATGTCGGGCTATGAGCCTGATGTTGAAGCCTGCGTGAAGTGCGGATGTGTTCAGGGGGATATGCTTTTGTGCTTTTCGGAGGGCGAAGTTTTTTGTGAATCCTGCGGAGGCGAAAAAACCGATTGCGGACGTGTTTCGGAAGGAATGAGACGGATTATTAAATATATTTGTGAGGCCGAAAGTAAAAGAATTTTTTCATTTGATGCAAATGATGCGGCAATTGAATATCTGGGTCTTTTGGGAGAGCGATACATACAGCGGCAGTTTGATAAAAAGTTTTCCACCCTTGATTATTTGAAAAAGGTTTTAAGTGCGGGGATGTGACTATGAAAGAAAGAATAATCGAATTTTTGAACCAAAACGGAATAACCGAGGTGGGGTTTTGTGTCCTTGATGCAGAGAAAAATCCTTTTGGGTTGGGGTATGGAATTTCTTATGTTGTGCCTCTTTCAAAAGCGGTTGTTGATGGCATTACGGACCAGCCTACCCATACATATTTTCACCATTATCGGACGGTGAACACTTTTATTGACAACACTTCTTTAAAGATTGGGCTTATGCTGGCAAGCGGAGGCTTTGACTATGCGGCAATTCCTGCATCACAGTCGGTGAACGGCTTGCAGGCGGTTTTTTCGCACAAGTATGCGGCAACACTATCAGGGCTTGGAACAGTTGGCAAAAGCGGTCTTTTTTTGTCGGAAAAGTTTGGCCCTCGTGTGAGGCTTGGGACAATACTCACCGATTATCCCTTTGATGTGACCAATGCAGAGCCAAAGTCAATCTGCGCAAGTTGCAGATTATGCGTTGAAGCCTGCCCTGCCATGGCAATACGTGGCGAGGAATGGAATGCAGGGGATGAAAGAGACATAATTATTGATGCAAAGGCTTGCAGTGATTATATGAAAAAGGCATTTCAGCATATTGGCAGAGGTGCTGTGTGTGGGATATGCATGAAGGTCTGCCCAAAGGGTAAAGCCTGAAAAAATCATTCATCTTCCGTGATTACACTCGACTTGCGTACACACAGTACGCGACGCTCGTTTAATCACGAAATCTGAGCAATTTTTATGGCTTTTACAGATACACGGCAGTTGCCAAAACAAACAATCTTCATCAATTTTATCGCTGATTTTGAGCAATGGTTTACGCGATGCTCGTGTAATCACGAAATCTGAGCAATTTTTTATGGCTTTTGAGTTGTATGAAATTAATGGTTTTTTATTGACTTATGGACAAAAAAATGGTAAAATAATAAGATATTTAATCAGTTTATAATTAAAATTTATATAGAGAGGCTGTAGAAATTATGAAAAATATGGGTTTGAATGAAATAAGAGAAAAATATCTTTCATTCTTTGAATCAAAAGACTGCCTGAGACTTGACAGTTTTTCACTGGTTCCCAAGAATGATGCAAGTTTGCTCCTTATCAATTCGGGTATGGCTCCCATGAAAAAATGGTTCACGGGTGCTGAAATTCCTCCGAGAAAGAGAGTTACAACCTGCCAGAAGTGTATCAGAACACCTGATATTGAAAGCGTTGGAAAAACAGCTCGCCACGGCACATTTTTTGAAATGCTGGGCAACTTTTCCTTTGGCGATTACTTCAAGCATGAGGCAATTAACTGGGCTTGGGAATTCCTCACAAAGGTTATGGAAATTCCCGAAGATGTTCTTTGGATTACAGTTTATGAAGAAGATGACGAAGCAAGAGACATCTGGGTTAATGAAGTTGGCGTAAATCCCGAAAGAGTTGTGAAACTGGGCAAGGATGAAAACTTTTGGGAACACGGAACAGGTCCTTGCGGTCCTTGTTCTGAGATTCACGTGGACCGTGGCGTTGAATTCAGCTGTGGCAAGCCTGATTGCAAGCTTGGATGCGACTGTGACCGTTTTATGGAGGTCTGGAACCTTGTGTTCACACAGTTTGATAAGGATGAGGATGGCAACTACAACCGTCTTGCCAACCCCAATATTGATACGGGTATGGGTCTTGAGCGTCTTGCCTGCATTATGCAGGGTGTGAACAATCTTTTTGAGGTTGACACTGTTCAGAACACAATGAAGCATATTTCACGTATTGCAGGCGTTGAATATAAGAAGAATGAGAAAACAGATGTATCGCTCCGTGTTATCACTGACCATATCAGAAGTACCGTTATGATGGTTTCGGACGGAGTTATTCCCTCAAACGAGGGCAGAGGCTACGTTCTGAGAAGACTTCTCAGACGTGCGGCACGTCACGGCAGACTTCTTGGTATTGAGGGCGAGTTCCTTTACACTGTTGCAGATACTGTTATTGATTCATCAATGCAGGGTTATCCCGAGCTTGACGAAAAGAGAGATTACATTAAAAAGGTTGTCAGAATTGAAGAAGAAAAATTCTCAAAGACAATTGAGGGCGGTCTTGCAATTCTGAATACTTATATCGAAGAAACAAAGGCAGAGGGCAAAAATGTTCTCAGCGGCGAAAATGCATTCAAGCTCAATGACACATACGGATTCCCCATTGACCTTACAATTGAAATCTGTGAGGAACAGGGCTTGTCGGTTGACCGGGAGGGCTTTGACAAGCAGTTGAAAATCCAGAAGGAAACCGCAAGAGCAAACCGTAAGGATGGCTCAAGCTGGGATGATGACAGCGCTGTTAATATCAAGGCTGAAGCAACAGAGTTTGTGGGCTATGACAGCCTGACAAGCGAAAGCGAAATCCTCGGTATTGTTGCAGAGGGCGAAGAAGTTGATGCAATTGGCGCAGGTGAAGAAGGAATTATTGTTGTGAAGAAGTCACCCTTCTATGCTGAAATGGGTGGACAGGCAGGTGACATTGGTTCCATTGTTGCGGCAAACGGCAAGGCAAAAGTTGTTGACACAAAGAAGAACGGCGATGGAATTTATTTCCACATTGTTAAGGTTGAAGAAGGTTCAATCTCAAAGGATGATGCGGTTACTCTTACTGTTTGCAAAAAGAACAGAATGGCAATCTGCCGCAATCACTCAACAACGCATCTTCTCCACAAGGCTCTAAAGGAAACACTGGGAACACATGTTGCTCAGGCAGGTTCCGAAGTTACTGCAAAGCGTCTCAGATTTGACTTTTCGCATTTTGAAGCAATGACATCCGATGAGATTAAGAATGTTGAAAAACTGGTTAATGATGCAATTATGGAAGCAATGGACATTAATGTTCAGGAGCTTAACATTGAGGATGCAAAGAAGCTTGGTGCAACAGCACAGTTTGGCGAGAAGTACGGCGAAACCGTAAGAGTTGTTTCCATGGGTGACTACTCTGTTGAATTCTGCGGTGGTACACATCTTTCAAATACTTCTCAGGCAGGTCTTTTCAAGATTATTTCTGAGAACGGTGTTGCGGCAGGTGTGAGAAGAATTGAGGCTGTGACAGGACTTGGAGTTCTTGAACAGCTGAATGATGCAAAGGCAACCATTGCAAATGTTGCCGAGACAATCAAATCAACCGTTCATGAAGTTGAAACAAAGGCAAACAGTCTTGTTGAAGAAAACAAGAATTTAAAGAAAGAGCTTGAAAGCATAAAGAGTAAAATGGCAAACAGCGGTCTTGACGACCTTCTGGCAAGTGCCGAGGAAGTTAAGGGCATAAAGGTTATTGCACACCGTCTTGGCGACGGACTTGATATGAACGCCCTTCGCAACGCAGGTGACAACCTGAAGCAGAAGGCAGAATGTGCGGTAATTGTTCTTGCATCTGCGGCAGATGGCAAGGTTAACATTGTTGCAATGGCAACACCTGATGCCGTGAAAAACGGTGCTCATGCCGGAAACATTATCCGTGAGGTTGCAAAAGCCTGCGGCGGTGGCGGCGGCGGTAAGCCCGACAGTGCTCAGGCAGGCGGCAAGGATGCATCAAAAATTGCTGATGCTCTTGCGATTGTTAAGGATTTGATATAACTATGGAGGGCAAAAAAATGGCAGATTGTCTTTTTTGTAAAATAGTCGGAGGAGAAATTCCTTCAACAAAGGTTTATGAAGATGAATATGTTTATGCTTTTCGTGACATTGAGCCTCAGGCGCCTGAACATATCATCATTGTTCCCAAAAATCATATGACATCGGCAAATGACATAACGGCTGATAATTCAGCCGTTATCGGAAAAATTTTTGAAGCTGCCGTAAAGATTGCAAAGGATTTGGACTTTGCAGAAAAAGGTTACAGAATTGTTAATAACTGCGGCGAAGATGGCGGTCAGACTGTTGGACACATTCACTTCCATCTTCTGGCAGGTCGAAACCTCCAATGGCCGCCGGGCTAAAAAATGACAGAAAGGTGTGAAACCTATGAAAAAGGATATAGATAAGTACATACAGGATGTGTTGAATCAGCATGAAACCTTCAGCAGAATTCCCGGTCATTATTATACCGAGTATAATGTTAAGCGTGGACTTCGTAATCCTGACGGTACGGGTGTTCTTGCGGGGCTTACCGCAATTGGTGAGGTTCACGGATATGTTATGGATGAGGGCAACAAGGCACCTGTTGAAGGCAAGCTGAGATACCGTGGTATTTCAATTGAGGATATTGTTGAAAACTGTCAGTGGGAAGGCAGATTTGGCTATGAAGTAGTTGTTTTTCTGTTGCTTTTTGGCTATTTGCCAACAAGGCAGGAGCTTGAAACTTTTACAGCAAGTCTTGCCAAGAGAAGAACTCTCCCTCCCGGTTTTGCTGAGGATATGATTCTGAAGGCACCCAGTTCCAATATTATGAACAAGCTGGCAAGGTCGGTTCTGGCTCTTTATTCATATGATGATGAAAATCCCGATGACATCAGCACCGAAGCCCTTTTCAGGCAGAGTCTGGAGCTTATTTCAAGATTCCCCACATTGATTGCGTATGCTTATGCAGCAAAACGCCACTATTATGACGGAAAGAGTCTTGTTTTGCATAATCCCAAGCCTGAGCTTTCCATTGCGGAAAACTTCCTTTATATGATTCGTGCAAATCACAAGTACACAGATCTTGAAGCCAAGGTGCTTGACCTTGCGTTGATGCTTCATGCAGAGCATGGCGGTGGTAACAACTCGGCGTTTTCAATCAGGGTTCTGTCATCAAGTAATACCGATACATATTCGGCGGTTGCGGCTGCAATCGGTTCGTTAAAGGGACCGAAGCATGGCGGTGCCAACCAAAAGACCCTTGCTCAGATGGCAGAAATCAAGCGTAATCTTGAGGATTGGACGGATGAGGAGCAGGTTTACGATTATCTTTGCAAGATTGTGCGTAAGGAAGCCGGGGATGGAAGCGGACTGATTTATGGTATCGGTCATGCGATTTACACCTTGTCAGACCCACGTGCGGTGCTTCTCAAAGGCTGTGCAAAGGAGTTGGCAAAGGAGATTGGGGAAGAAGCCGAGAAGGAATTTGAACTTTATGCATCAATTGAAAGACTGGCACCGAGAGTTTTTGCGGATGTGAAAAATCTTCATGCTCCCATGCCTGCAAATGTTGACCTGTATTCGGGTTTCATTTATCAGATGCTCAATATTCCTGAAGAGCTTTACACTCCCATTTTTGCAATGGCAAGAATTGTTGGCTGGTGTGCTCACCGTATTGAAGAAGTGCTCACAGGGGGCAAGATTATTCGTCCTGCATACAAGAGCATTGTTGAAAGAAAAGAATACACTCCCATTGATGAGAGATGAGCTATGTTACAGAGGTGAGATAATTGATGAAATTCGAAAGTTTTGTTGATGAGATTTGTAAGCTATCGGAAAATACGAAAATTAGCTTTGTGAAAGCAACAGAGTTGATGAAGCAATGCATTGAAAAACTTAGTAAGGCAGAACTTATGGATATTGTTAAAGAGATTGGAACAATTCCTGAGTGTATAGAAGCCAGCTCATCGGCAGAAAAGTTATTTTCAAAGGTTTCGGATTGTATATTGGCGCGTTGCTTCAGTGAATTGGGAATGCCGTCGATTGCTGTTAATGAGCGTGGGAATAGTGCGGATATTATTGCAAAAAGTATACATGGATATACATTGGTTGCTGATGCTAAGACTTTTCGTTTGAGCAGAACTGCAAAAAATCAAAAAGATTTTAAAATTGATACACTAAGTAATTGGAGAGGTGCGGAGCATGATTTTGCATTATTAGTTGCTCCATATTTTCAGTATCCAAACATTGAAAGCCAGATATATTCTTCGGCACTTGATAAGCAAGTTTGCTTGCTTTCATGGGAACATATATTGTTTTTATTGATGAATAATATATATGAAACGGACAAGTTAAGCCTTGAATCTATATGGAATGCTCCTGTAAGAATTGCGCGAGATACTAAATTTGCGTATGCGGACAGAAAAAAGTGCCTGTTTCCATATATAAATCAAATGGTTTGTGACAGAATATCGAAATCTGTTGATACATTTGCAAATCATTTGGATGAGTGCAAACAAAACATAAGGAACAGAGGACGAGTTGAGTTAACTTATTTGGACAATGAAAAAAGAATAATAACCAGTTTGACTCACGAGGAAGCAATAACAGCATTACTGAAAAGCAAAAAAGTTATGGAGCGGATAACAAAAATAAATAGTTTTGTTGAAGCGCTTGATTAGGTATATTAATATGAGTAAAATAATATATGGAGATTCCATTATAGAAATAAAACAATTTAAAAGTGAATCAGTTCATTTAATTCTTTCTGATATTCCTTATGGAATATCATTTGAGGAGTGGGATATTCTTCATAGCAATTCCAATTCTGCATTGCTTGGAAAAAGTCCTGCACAGGAAAAAAGCTCATTGTTTAAAAAAAGAGGCAAGCCGCTGAATGGCTGGTCTGAAGCGGATAAAAAGATGCCTTTAGAATATTATCAATGGTGTTCAAAGTGGGCTCCAGAATGGTTTAGAGTTCTTAAACCGGGGGCAAGCTGTTTTATTTTTGCCGGACGTAGATTTGCGCACAGATGTATTTCTGCACTTGAGGATGCAGGATTTATATTCAAAGATATGATTGCTTGGCAAAAAGATGCGGCAGCTCACAGAGCGCAGAATGTATCTGTTGTGTTTAATAGAAGAAATGATACACAGAATGAAGAAAAATGGGATGGTTGGAAAATTGGAAATCTGAGACCGCTGTTTGAACCTATTTTATGGTTTATGAAACCTTATAAAATTGGTGATACGCTTACTGATAATATTATTGAAAATGAAGTTGGCGGATATAATGAAAAAGCAATAAAAAGAAATCCGCTGTTAAATCAAGGAATAGAGGTTTGTTCTAATATAATAAAATGTAAGGCGGAGAAGTCTGATAGAGGATTACATCCTGCGCAAAAACCTATTGCTTTGATGAAGTATTTGATAGAGTTGACAACGATAGAAGGTCAAATTGTTCTTGATCCGTTTTGTGGCTGTGGTTCAACTTTACAGGCTGCAAAAGAGTTAAATCGAGAGTATATAGGTATCGAGATTAATTATGATTATTATAAAGTTGTTACCGAAAGACTAAAATAGTTTTGTGATTTGATTAATAAATGGTTTCTAATAGTAAAAGCGGTAAATTCGATTAAAAACAAACAGGCTATGCAATCGAAAATGATTGCATAGCCTGATTTTTTTAGTTGAAGATTACGTCTTCGGTGAAGTCTGTGGGAACAATATCCACCTTGCTGTACTGAGGTGTACCTGTTCCTGCCGGAACAAGCTTACCGATGATAACGTTTTCTTTGAGACCAACAAGCGGATCAATTTTGCCCTTGATTGCGGCTTCTGTAAGAACTCTTGTTGTTTCCTGGAAGGAAGCAGCAGAGAGGAAGGAGTCGGTTGCAAGAGCGGCTTTTGTGATACCCATGAGGACTTCTGAATATTGAGCCTCCTGCTTGCCTTCTTCACGCATCTGAATGTTCACTCTTTCAAGCTCATAGCGCTCAACAAGTGAACCTGTGAGGAAGTGCGTATCGCCTGCATCCTCAACCTTTACCTTGTGCATCATCTGACGGACAATAACTTCAATATGCTTGTCGTTGATGTCAACGCCCTGGAGACGGTACACACGCTGAACTTCCTGAATGAGGTAGTCCTGAACAGCGGTGTAGCCCTTGATTGCAAGGATGTCGTGAGGATTGATTGAACCTTCTGTAAGCTCGTCACCTGCTTCAATCACCTGATCTTCACGAACCTTGATTCGTGAGCCATAGGGGATGAGGTAGGTTGCGCTGTCACCAATTTCATCGTTGAGAATGGTAACTTCACGCTTCTTTTTGTTTTCGGTAATCTTTACACGACCGCCGATTTCGGCAATAATCGCAAGACCCTTTGGCTTTCTTGCTTCGAACAATTCTTCAACACGGGGGAGACCCTGTGTGATGTCGTCGCCGCCTGCAACACCGCCGGCATGGAAGGTTCTCATTGTGAGCTGTGTACCGGGTTCACCGATTGACTGAGCCGCAATAATACCAACTGCTTCGCCGATGTTAACAGTTTCGCCATTTGCAAGGTTGTGTCCGTAACATTTTGCACAAACACCAATTCTGGAACGGCATTTGAGAACGCTGCGGATTTTCACACTCTCAACACCTGCAGCTGTGATTGCATCTGCCTGTGCGGGTGTAATCATTGCATTCTTTTCAACAAGAAGTTCGCCTGTTTCGGGGTTAACCACATTGTCACAAACAACACGGCCAACAAGACGGTCTTTGATTTTTTCGATGATTTCGTTTCCGTCCTTGATGTCACGAACAATGATACCGTCATCGGTGCCACAGTCGTCTTCACGGATGATAACATCCTGTGAAACGTCAACGAGACGACGTGTGAGGTAACCTGAGTCGGCTGTACGGAGCGCTGTATCGGTAAGACCTTTACGGGCACCGTGTGTTGAAATAAAGTATTCCAGAACCGTCAGACCTTCACGGAAGTTTGCCTTGATTGGAATTTCGATTGTACGTCCGGTTGTGTCAGCCATAAGACCACGCATTGCGGCAAGCTGACGAATCTGGTTAACGCTACCACGGGCACCGGAGTTTGCCATCATGAAGATTGGGTTGAGCTCGTCAAGATTCTTCATCAGGGCATCTGTTACCTTGTTTGAAGTTTCAGACCAGATTTGGATAACCTTTGCATATCTTTCTTCGTCTGTAAGAAGACCACGGAGGTACTTCTTTGTTACCTTTTCGATTTCTTCTTCGGCTTCGGCAAGGTAAACCTTCTTTTCTTCAGGAATTTCCATATCAGAAACGCCAACGGTGATTGCACCGCGTGTTGAATACTTGAAGCCCATTGCCTTTACGTCGTCAAGCAAGGTTGCGGTTTCTGTGATGCCGTGAATCTTGATGCTCTTGTCAATAATCTGACCAAGCTTCTTTTTGTCAACACGGAAAGCAACCTCCAGCGCAAGGGCGTTTTCGGGCTTGCTTCTGTCAACAAAACCAAGATCCTGCGGAATCTTTTCATTGAATATGAGACGGCCAACGGTTGCATCTATGATGCCTGTAACCTTTTCGCCGTTTATTTCTCTTGTGATACGAACCTTGATTGGAGCATGAAGTCCAACAGCACCGTTTGCGTAAGCAAGAGTTGCTTCGTCTTCGCTGCCAAAGACTTTGCCTGCACCAAGCTCGTCATCAATCTGAATTGTCAGGTAGTATGAACCAAGAACCATATCCTGTGTAGGTACAGTTACGGGGTTACCGTCCTGAGGCTTCAAGAGGTTGTTTGCAGAGAGCATAAGGAATCTTGCTTCTGCCTGTGCTTCAGCTGACAGGGGAAGGTGAACCGCCATCTGGTCACCGTCGAAGTCGGCGTTGAAGGCTGTACATACAAGAGGATGGAGCTTGAGAGCCTTACCTTCAACAAGTACGGGTTCAAATGCCTGAATACCAAGCCTGTGAAGTGTTGGGGCACGGTTCAGAAGCACGGGATGCTCGGAAATTACGCTTTCAAGCACATCCCAAACCTCGGGGCGAACACGCTCAACCATTCTCTTTGCTGATTTTATGTTGTGTGCCAAGCCGTCGTTAACCAATTTCTTCATAACAAAGGGCTTGAACAGTTCAAGAGCCATTTTCTTGGGGAGACCGCACTGATAAATCTTCAGTTCAGGGCCAACAACGATAACTGAACGTCCCGAATAGTCAACACGCTTACCAAGAAGGTTCTGACGGAAACGACCCTGCTTACCCTTGAGCATATCGGAGAGAGATTTGAGAGGTCTGTTTCCGGGACCTGTAACAGGTCTGCCGCGTCTGCCGTTGTCAATGAGAGCATCAACGGCTTCCTGAAGCATTCTTTTTTCGTTTCTTACGATGATTTCGGGAGCACCAAGGTCAAGAAGTCTTTTAAGACGATTGTTTCTGTTGATTACACGACGGTATAAGTCGTTGAGGTCGGAAGTTGCAAATCTGCCGCCGTCCAGCTGAACCATAGGTCTGATTTCAGGAGGAATAACGGGGATTACGGGCATAATCATCCATTCGGGCTTGTTGCCTGATTGACGGAATGAATCAACAACCTCAAGACGGCGAACCGTTCTGATTTTTTTCTGACCCTTTGCGCCTTCAAGGTCTGCCTTCAGCTCCTCGTAAAGAGCTTCAAGGTCAATTGCCTGAAGCATTTCAAGAACTGCTTCGGCACCCATTCCTGCTTTGAAGGAGCTTTCACCGTATTTTTCAACTTCTTCACGGTATTCTCTTTCACTGAGGATTTGATTTTTCATAAGTCCGGTTTTGCCGGGGTCAATTACAACATATGCTGCAAAGTAAAGAACTTTTTCAAGAAGACGGGGTGACATATCAAGGATGAGACCCATACGGCTGGGGATTCCCTTGAAGTACCATATATGAGATACGGGAACAGCAAGCTCAATGTGACCCATTCTTTCACGGCGAACCTTTGCGCGTGTTACTTCAACACCGCATCGGTCACAGACAACGCCCTTGTAACGTACACGCTTATACTTTCCGCAGTTACATTCCCAGTCCTTTTGAGGACCAAAGATTTTTTCGCAGAAAAGACCGTCTTTTTCGGGTTTCAAGGTTCTGTAATTTATTGTTTCGGGCTTTTTTACCTCACCGTGAGACCATTCTCTGATCTTTTCGGGTGATGCAAGACCTATTTGTATAGCATCAAAATTTTGGTATTCACTCATACAATATCACTCGACTTTCTGCTCACAAATTGTAGGGGCGATTCACGAATCGCCCGTTATTAATCATGCATCCGCACTTCCCGCTATGAGCGGCGGAAAGCAGGAAAGGAAAAATCCTTAGAAATCAAGGTCATCATCGGAGGAATCAAAGTCAGCAAAGTCATCATCTTCAAAGCTTGAATCGTCGGGCATTTCGCTGTCCATTGTGTCCTCAAATTCATAGAAGAGCTCGCTTTCAAGAAGGTCATCCTCTGAATCCTCACCGCCATCTGTGGGGAGAGCTTCGGGTGCATCTTCTGCTCTGTCGATGTTAACCTGCAAATCTTCGCCTTCGTCATCGTCGATACTTTCTTTGAGGATTACTTCATTACCGTCGGAATCAAGAACCTTGACATCAAGAGCAAGACTCTGGAGTTCCTTGATAAGAACCTTGAAGGATTCGGGAATACCGGGTGTTGGAATATTTTCGCCTTTGACAATTGATTCATAGGTCTTAACACGTCCAACAACATCGTCCGACTTAACCGTCAGAATTTCCTGAAGTGTGTATGCTGCGCCGTATGCTTCCAGCGCCCAAACTTCCATTTCACCGAATCTCTGTCCGCCGAACTGAGCTTTACCGCCCAGAGGCTGCTGTGTTACCAATGAGTAAGGACCGGTTGAACGGGCATGGATTTTGTCATCAACCAAGTGAGCCAGCTTCAGCATATGCATATAACCAACGGTTACACGATTGTCAAAGGGGTCACCTGTACGGCCGTCGTAGAGGACGGTTTTTCCGTCACGTGAGTATCCTGCCTGCTCAAGAGCATCCATAATATCGTCTTCGTTTGCACCATCGAATACCGGAGTTGCAACCTTCCAGCCAAGTGCCTTTGCTGCGTAGCCAAGGTGAACCTCAAGAACCTGACCGATGTTCATACGTGAAGGTACGCCCAGGGGGTTCAGTACAATCTGGAGAGGTGTTCCGTCGGGGAGGAAGGGCATATCTTCTTCAGGAAGAATTCTTGAAATAACACCCTTGTTTCCGTGGCGGCCAGCCATTTTGTCACCAACGGAGATTTTTCTCTTCTGTGCGATGTAGCAACGAACTATCTGTGTTACGCCGGGAGGAAGCTCATCGCTGTTCTCACGGGTAAATACTTTTACGTCAACAATAATGCCGTATTCGCCGTGGGGTACACGGAGTGATGTGTCACGTACTTCACGGGCTTTTTCTCCGAATATTGCACGGAGAAGTCGTTCTTCGGCACTGAGTTCGGTTTCACCCTTGGGAGTAACCTTACCAACAAGGATGTCACCGCTTGAAACTTCGGCACCGATACGGATGATTCCACGCTCGTCAAGGTCTTTCAGTGCATCTTCACCAACGTTTGGAATGTCTCTTGTGATTTCTTCGGGGCCAAGCTTTGTGTCACGTGATTCAATCTCATATTCTTCGATATGGATTGATGTAAGAATATCGTCCTTAACCAACTGTTCGCTGATGAGCATAGCATCCTCGTAGTTGTAGCCTTCCCATGTCATAAAGCCAATGAGAATGTTGCGGCCAAGACCGATTTCACCGTTCTTTGTTGAAGGACCGTCGGCAATGATGTCGCCTGCTTCAACTCTTTCGCCCTCAACAACGATGGGACGCTGGTTCATACAATGACCCTGGTTTGAACGCATGAATTTTATGAGCTTGTATGTGTCGGAATCGCCATCATCTGTTGCAATTTCAATCTGACGTGCCGATACCTTTGTAACAACACCGCCACGTTTTGCAAGAATACAGATTCCTGAGTCTTTTGCTGTTTTATATTCCATACCTGTTCCGATAATAGGTGATTCGGGACAGAGGAGGGGAACTGCCTGACGCTGCATATTTGAACCCATGAGAGCACGGTTGGCGTCGTCGTTTTCAAGGAAGGGAATCATTGCAGTTGCAATTGATGTAACCTGACGGGGTGAAACGTCCATATAGTCAACCTGGCACTTGCCGGGCTCTGCATTGATTTCAAGGAACTGATCCTTGTATCTTGTTACGACTTTTTTGGCAATAAACTTTCCGTTTTCTTCCAGCGGTTCATTTGCCTGTGCAATGTAGTATCCTTCTTCGGTATCTGCTGTCATATATTCAACTTCATCGGTTACGCAACCTGTTTCCTTGTCAACCTTGCGGTAAGGTGTTTCAATGAAGCCATATTCATTTACCTTTGCAAAACCACTCAATGAGTTGATAAGACCGATGTTGGGACCTTCAGGTGTTTCGATGGGACACATACGGCCGTAGTGTGAGTGGTGAACGTCACGCACCTCAAAGCCTGCACGCTCTCTTGAAAGACCGCCGGGACCAAGGGCTGAAAGTCTTCTCTTGTGAGTAAGCTCGCCAAGGGGGTTAATCTGATCCATGAACTGTGAAAGCTGTGATGAACCAAAGAATTCCTTCACGGCTGATGTCACAGGACGGATGTTGATGAGCGTCTGAGGTGTTACAACGTCCAAATCCTGTGTGGACATTCTTTCACGGACAACTCTTTCCATTCTTGAAAGACCGATTCTGAACTGATTCTGAAGAAGCTCGCCAACGCTGCGGAGACGACGGTTTCCAAGGTGGTCAATGTCGTCAACCGAGCCGATTCCGGCTGCAAGGTTGCCCACATATGAAATGGAGGCAATGATGTCATCGGTCAGAATGTGTTTAGGAATAAGCTCGTCACGGCGTTCACGAAGGGCATTTTTGAATTCGTCGGAGTTTACATCCGGGAACTCGTCCATAATTTCCTTGAGAACAATGTAACGAACATTTTCGTTGATTTCATAATCTCTTGGATTGTAGTCAACAAAGTCACGGAGGTCAACCATACCGTTTGAAATGACATTGGTTGTGTGTTCGTCGTCGACCTTGATTTTAACCTTGCTGATGTGAGCAACTTCAATGGCATGAGCTGCTTCCTTTGTGATTGTTTCACCTGCGGCAACAATCAGTTCACCGGTTTCGCTGTCAATGATGTTTTCGGCAGAAACCTGACCTGTGATACGTGCCGAAAGACGGAGCTTTTTGTTGAACTTATAACGTCCGACTCTTGCAAGGTCATAACGCTTGGGGTCAAAGAAGAGGTTTGTTATGAGAGACCGTGCGCTTTCAACCGTGGGGGGTTCGCCCGGACGGAGCTTGCGGTAAATCTCAAGAAGACCCTCTTCAACAGATTTCGTTGTATCTTTTTCCATTGTACGCAAAATGCGTTCATCCTCGCCGAAAAGCTCTGTGATTTCGGCATTTGTTCCAAAGCCCAGAGCACGGATAAGAACCGTGATGGGAGTTTTTCTCATCTTGTCAATTTTAACGTGGAAAAGGTCATTGCTGTCTGTTTCGTATTCGAGCCATGCACCACGGTTGGGAATAACCTGAGATGTAAAGAGTTTTTTACCGATTTTGTCAAACTTCTCGGCAAAGTATACGCTTGGGGCACGGACAAGCTGGCTGACGATAACACGTTCAGCACCGTTTATAATAAAGGTACCTGATGGAGTCATAATGGGGAAATCGCCCATAAAGATTTCCTGTTCTTTGACTTCGCCTGTTTCTTTGTTAATGAGGCGGACTTTCACTCTGAGGGGCGCTGCGTATGTAGCATCGCGCTCTTTACATTCCTCAATGTCATATTTGGGGGTCATGTCGATTCTGTAATCAATGAACTCCAAAATGAGATTGCCTGTGTAGTCCGTGATAGGTGACACATCGTGGAAGACCTCTTTCAGACCTTCGTTTAAAAACCAGT
Organism: Clostridia bacterium; assembly: GCA_017436245.1. GTDB lineage: Bacteria > Bacillota > Clostridia > Monoglobales > Monoglobaceae > SIG440. The sequence continues at coordinate 19,922 of JAFSDN010000051.1, read as the reverse complement.
CATAAGAATTTTTCTGGATTTCAATAAGATTAGGCATGTCAATAACTTCCCTAATCTTTCCGTAGCTCATTCGGGTATTTCTACCCAATTTCACCGGATGTACCATAAAACAATCACCTCTTCGTAATATTTACGACCGGACGAAAACGCCCGTCGCATTGTATTTAAAGCACATATAGCTGCACAATATGTTGTATTATCTTTCATCACCTGGGAAAAATTTCACAAAAATATTTTAAACAAGTATTGCATTTTTAATACATATGTGATATACTGCAAATACGGTTGAAAATATGGGTGAAATTAAAAATACGCAAAAGTACGCACTATAATAGGTAACTATTATATCACAAGATTTTGCCCTTGTCAATCATAATTTTTAAAATATTGACAAAAAATTTCACAGGGCATTGGGCGGGGTGCGTCCGGTGCCCGTTGTTCTGTATTGGAAAATACCGGAAAGGTTGGTGCGGAAGTGAAGCTTTATAATCCTTCGGAGCTGAAAAAGGTTATTGAAATGCATGGGTTCTCTTTTTCAAAGTCTTTGGGGCAGAACTTTTTGATTGACGGAAATGTTCTGAACCGGATTGTTGAGGGGTCGGGTGTTGACGGTGAATCATGCGCTCTTGAAATCGGGCCGGGAGCAGGAGTGCTTACCCGTGAACTGGCAAACACAGCAAAATCAGTTGTGGCAGTTGAAATTGACAAAAGTCTTATGCCCCTTCTTGAATTTACCCTTGGCGAATTTGATAATGTGAAGATTGTGAACGAGGATGTTCTGAAGGTGGATTTGAAGGAGCTTATTTCGGAGAATTTTGGCGAAGCTCCCGTTCATGTTGTTGCAAACCTACCTTATTATATTACCACTCCCATTATAATGAAGTTTCTTGAAGACGAAATCCCTGTGAAGTCTTTGACGGTTATGGTGCAAAAAGAGGTTGCCGACCGTATGGCAGCGTTGCCCGGCGGAAAGGATTACGGAGCGCTTTCGGCAGCGGTGCAGTTTTACACCGTGCCAAAAATCATTGCAAAGGCAGAGCCCCATTGCTTTATGCCTCAGCCAAAGGTTGCTTCGGTGGTGATTCGCCTTGAGGTTCAGGAAAAGCCAACGGTGGTGGTGAAGGATAAGGACAGGATGTTTGCGATTATTAAATCTGCTTTTGGACAACGGCGGAAGACTCTTTTGAACGCACTTTCAAAAAGTCCTTATATTAATATAGGAAAGGATTCAATTCAAAAGGCGTTGGAGGAGCTTGGACTTGACGTAAATATCAGAGGCGAAAAGCTGAGCCTTGAACAGTTTGCAAGGCTTTCGGATTTACTTTAGAATTAAGAAAGGTGAAGAAAAATGACAAGTAAGGAAAGAGCATATTTAAAAGGATTGGCGGCGAATGTTCCTGCCCTTTATCAGATTGGAAAGGACGGAGTTTCGGAAAACGTGGTTAAGATGGCGGCAGATGCTTTGGCGGCACGGGAATTGATTAAGGTTCATGTGCTTGAAAATTCCATGCTGGGGATTCGTGAAGCGGCAGAGGAGCTTGCCAGGAAAACAAGTTCTCAGGTTGTTATTGTGATTGGAAATAAATTTGTTTTGTATAAGCGGAGCGACAAAAACCTTTGCGAGATGTAAACTTTTGATGAAATAATTGACATTGTTGTGCTGTTGGTGTATAATGCAAAATGTATAATATTGTTTTTTGATTGAAAAGAAAGGCATGAATAAAATGAAACATTACAAAATTACAAACAGATTTGTGGCTTTGATGGGTGCTTTGTGTGTTATGCTTGCAACCATTGGCGGAGTCATTGCCGCAGACAGCATCACAAGTATAAGCTTTGGCGGTGAAACCACACTTCTTGATGAGTTGGATGCAATTCCGCAGGGCGAAATGAGTGTTGTTAATATTTTGCTTTTGGGCGTTGATGAAGGCGGAATGAGAAGTGATACAATAATGCTTGTGAGTTTGAATGGCTATACAAACGAGATTAATGTTTTGTCTGTTCCCAGAGATACAAGAATTCCTGTGGGGAACGGACACCAGAAGGTCAATGCGGCAATCGGTATCGGTGCGCAGGAGGTCAGAAAAGGCAATTATGAGGAACCCGAGGATTATGCTGTTCGTAAGATAAAAGAGCTTACCGGTCTTCCGATACACTATTTCGTGACTGTTGACTTTGATGGATTTAAGGATATAATTGATGCTTTGGGTGGTGTTGATTTTGAAATTCCTTTCCATATGAAATACGATGATCCCATTCAGAATCTGCATATTGACCTGAAACCCGGTATGCAGCACCTTGATGGTGAGGCGGCTCATGATTTTGTGAGATTCAGACAGGGTAACCCCGGATATTCGGGATATGCAACGGGAGACCTGGGCAGAATAGAAGCACAGCAGGCATTCCTCAAGGCGATTGTTGCACAGAAACTTCAGCCCAAGTATCTTGCTGATGCAACCGATATTTTTGGTGTTGTTACCAAATATGTCAGAACAAATTATTCTGTAAAGGATTTGCTGAGGCATCTTGGGCCAATTTCAAAAATGTCGGCTGATAAGGTGAAAATGCATCAGTTGCCCGGCGCACCCAGAATGATAAGCGGTATTTCATATTATATTGCAGATACGGCGGCAACAAACCAGCTTGTAAACACAGTGTTTGATGAAAACAGAAAAACACCGCTTGATGCAACAGCAGAATAATATTAAAAAAGAAGCTTTGACGTGTGAAGCACGTTGTGACAGCCCTGTTGGGCAATGGAGATTGTTATGAGAGTTTTAATGGCAACTATGCAGTTGGATATCGGAGGCGCGGAAACGCATATTGTTGAGCTTTCAAAGGCTTTGGCACGTCGCGGAGTTGAGGTTTTTGTTGTATCCAACGGCGGAGCATATGTTTCGGAGCTTGAGGGCGCGGGAATTAAGCATTTTGAGGCGCCTTTGCACAGTAAGTCTGTGGGTGATATGCGTAAAGCGTACAGCAGGCTTGAAAGAATTATTCTTGATAATAATATTGATGTGGTTCATGCTCATGCAAGAATTCCGGGCTTTTTGTGCGGAAGACTTCAAAAAAAGTATAAATTCAGATTTGTTACCACCGCCCATTGGGTGTTTGACACCCGATTCCCCCTTAATTTGCTGACAAATTGGGGTGATCGGTCTCTGGCGGTTAGTGATGACATAAAAAAATATCTGGTTGACAATTATAACTGTGAACCTGATAACATCCGTGTTACCATAAACGGTGTTGATATGGAAAAGTTTTCGGAAAATGTTGATTTTTCGGATGTGGCAAAGGAATTTGAGTTTGGAAAAGACAGAACCAGGATTGTTTATGTCAGCCGTATGGATGTTGACCGAAGCTTTGCGGCACACAAGCTGATTGAAGCGATTCCCGACCTTTGCAAGAGGATTGATAATCTTGAAGTTGTTGTTGTTGGCGGCGGAAATGATTTTGAGAGCATAAATCAGGAAGCCTCTGCCATGAACACAAAAATGGGCAGAAGAGTTGTTATCACAACAAACGGACGCACCAATATTAATAAATTTGTTGCCTCGGGAGATGTTTTTGTTGGTGTAAGCCGTGCCGCGCTTGAAGCGATGGCATGCAGAAAGCCTGCTGTCATTGCGGGCAATGAGGGATATATTGGCATTTTTGATGAAGACAAGCTTCAGGTGTCAATTGACACCAACTTTTGCTGCCGTGGCTGCGAAATGACAACAAAAGAAAAATTACGTGATGACATTCTTGCAATTCTTGACCCCGAAAAAGAAGAGTATCGCAAGCATCTTGGCGATTTTTCAATTGAAACGGTGAAAAAATATTATTCGGTTGAAACAATGGCTGATGATGCCATGAAGATGTATGTTTCAATCATAAAAGATTCGAAGATTAATGATGTTGAAAAGTCGGAATTTGAGGATATTGACAAATATATTTATCACGGAAACAGCAAACGGAGCATTGATGTGATGCTTTCGGGGTATTACGGCTTTCACAACAGCGGTGATGATGCCATTCTGACGGCAATTGTCAAGGGTCTCCGTGAAAAATGTCCCAACCTCAATATAACAGTATTGTCCAAAAATCCTCAGGAAACAGCAAGGCTGTATGGGGTGGATTCAATTGACAGATTCAGTATATGCAAAATTTTTGGAGCGCTCAGAAAAACTAAGCTTTTGGTGAGCGGCGGCGGAAGTTTGCTTCAGGATGTGACCAGTTCAAAATCGTTATATTATTATCTTGCCATAATGCGGATTGCAAAAATCTGCGGTGCAAAGGTTATGATTTATGCCAACGGCATTGGACCTATCTGCAAAGATACAAACCGAAGAAAACTGAAAAAGGCTGTTAACAAAACAGATTTGATTACCCTGCGTGAAAAATCGTCAAAGGATGAACTTGAGGGACTTGTTGCAAAGGATATTCCTGTTTTTGTTACTGCCGACCCTGTTTTTTCTCTTGAAAGCGGAAGCGAAAAGGCTATTGCTTCGGCATTGAACAAGGCGGGGCTCTCTGAAGGCAAAAGATTTTTTGCAGTGGCGGTGAGGGAATGGAAAAACAGCGACAAAAATCTGGAAAGCCAGGTTGCTCAATTTGCTGAATATGTGCGAGACAAGTATGGCGTGACCCCATTGGTTATTTCCATGCAGGACGGCTTTGATCGCAATATTTCCGAACGTATTGCAGGAATGATAAAGGGAGAATGTTCAATCCTTGAAAAAGGCATTTCGCCTGAGATAATGCTGGGAATTGTGGGAAAGTCAGAGCTTGTTCTTGGAATGAGACTTCACACGCTGATTTATGCGGCAAAAAATGCTGTGCCTGCCATTGCAATTGATTATGACCCCAAGGTTACTGCGGTTATGGAAAGTATTGAGCAAAAGTTTTTGGTAGATGCCCGTAATGTTGATGTGAAAAAGATGTGTGATTATGCCGACAGCATATTTGAAAATCGTGAGGAAATATGCTCAGGCTTGGAGGAAAAGAGCAGGCAGTACAAAATTCTTGCAACCAAAAATGTTGAAATGATGCTTGATTTGCTCAGATAGGCATTTTTTGAGCATTGTGAGTTTAAGCAAAAAGAAAAAAGTGATAAAATTTCGCCTGACACGACGGAACATTATCACTTTTTTACTTTATTTTTTATGTCCTATTCTTCAAATGCTGTTTCGTTCAAAGATTCTTCGTACTTTTCAAGAATCATCTTCTGAAGGAGCTCCCTCATTTCGGCGTTGATAGGATGTGCAATATCCTTGAATTCACCGTCGGGAGTTTTGCGGCTCGGCATTGCGATGAAAAGTTTTTCCTGTCCTTCGATAACTTTGATGTCATGAACAACAAAAGAATCATCGAATGTTACAGAAACAACGGCTTTCATTCTGCCTTCTGCGTTGATTTTTCTGACTTTGATGTCAGTGATTTGCATAAAATGCACCCACCTTTGTAAATAGATTATATCTTTTTAATTATTTGCTGAATAAAAATATTAAATATTAATATAATAACTTATATTGATATATTTTGAATTTTGTGTTAAAATATCCTTATAAAGGTTATTTATTTCTGACAAAATCCTAAGGAGATGAAACAATTGAAAAATATCCAGCTTTCCAATCTTCCCGAGAATGCACATATACATATGGTGGGAATCGGCGGAATCAGTATGAGCGCGCTTGCGCATATGCTGAAATATTTTGGTTACAGCGTTTCGGGTTCGGACCGAACGGAGACCGAAATTGTACGTCGATTAATGCGTGAAGGAATTAAAGTGCATATCGGGCACAACGCAGAAGCGGTGGAAGATCCCGACCTTGTGTGTTATACGGCGGCAATTCCTGAAAACAATCCTGAACTTGTCAAGGCAAAGTCCCTTGGAATTCCGATGATGGAGCGTGCCGAATTGCTTGGACAATTGATGAAAAAATTCAAATTCCCCATTGCTGTTGCCGGAACACACGGAAAAACCACAACAACATCAATGCTGTCGCTGATTCTTCTTGAAGCAGGTCTTGAACCGTCAATTCTGGTTGGAGGAGAGCTTCCTCAAATTGGGGGCAACTACAAAATCGGCAACGATGATTACCTTGTTTTTGAGGCCTGTGAGTATGTGGAAAGCTTCCTGCATTTCAATCCGTTTGTTTCAGTAATCACAAATGTCGAAGAAGACCATCTTGATTATTTTACTGATATTAATCATATTATAACAGCTTTTCAGAAATTTACAAGACTAAATTCACCTCTTGGGTGCATTATTGTATGTTCTGACGATAAAAACATAAAAAGTGTTGTTGAAAATGTTGAGATAAAAGTTGTGAATTATGGCATGATTAGTGAAAGTAACGATTTTTATGCAAAAAATGTCGTAATAAACGAAAAAGGGCTCACTCAGCTTGAGGTTTATGCCTATGGCGAATATGCCGCAACCCTTGAACTTTCGGTGCATGGCGACCATAACGTGCGAAATGCTCTGGGGGCTTTTGCGGCTGCATGGCAGCTGGGAGTTGATGTTGAGTCAATCAAGCGTGGCCTTGAAAGCTTTTGCGGAACAAAACGCAGATTTGAAAAGCTGGGCGAGGTTGGGGGAGCTGTGGTGATTGATGATTATGCTCATCATCCCACCGAAATTGAAAGCACTCTCAACGCCGCAAAGAAAATTGCAAAAGGCGATGTATGGTGCATTTTTCAGCCCCATACCTATTCAAGAACCAAGGCGTTTACTGCCGATTTTGCAAAAAGCCTCGGTCTTGCAGACAAAACCATTGTGACAGATGTTTATCCTGCCCGTGAGGAATATGACGGAACAATTCATTCCTGTGATGTTGTCAGTCTTATGAAGGGCGGTACTTATATCAATGATTCCGATGCGATTAAGCGTTATGTTCTGGAAAGAATCAAGCCCGGAGATATGATAATCACCATGGGCGCAGGCGATATTTTCAAATTGGGATATTCGCTGGTTGAAAAAGGGGAATAAAAACAGGTTCTATAACAAATGTTGGGGTAAATACTTTGTAAAGATTTTTCGCTGCGCTCAGAATGACTAAAGCTTGCCGTTACAAGGTCATGTTGAGCGTAGTCGAAACATCTTTTTTGTACTAAACCCCAACATTTGATAAAGAACCTAAAAACATTGGAGTTGGTGCAAAATGCAACAACTCCAATACTTTTAATATTGCTTATTTAAGGTTTCCCATAACTGTGCGGTCAATGCCGCTCAGGTCTTTTTTTATTTCTATATTTTCAAAGCGTCGGGACATAATTTCAGCAACATCCGCAGCTTGTCCGATTCCAACTTCAAAGGCGAGAATGCCTTTTGGTGAAAGGGGCATGTCTGCCGAAATTCTTCTGTAAAAGTCAAGACCGTCTTCACCACCGCCGATTAATGCCGACAAGGGCTCAAAGTCCTTTACCTTTCGGTCAAGTGAGTCAATGTCCTGGCTTGGAATATAAGGAGGATTTGACACAATTACGTCAGGTAAAAAGTTGGGAATCTGATTCATAATGTCACATTTTTCAAAGTTACATCTGCTGTCAACCTTGTTCAAAAGGGCATTTTCTTTGGCAGTTTTCAGAGCATTGCCGGAAATATCAACCGACAGGACTTTTGACTTTGGCAGATAATGCGCAAGACTTATGGCGATGCATCCGGAGCCTGTTCCGATGTCAAGGATGTTTACCGCTTTGCCGTTCAGCTTTTCAATCAGTTGTTCAACAAGGATTTCGGTATCGCATCTTGGAATCAGTGTTGAAGAGTTTACCTTGAACCAAAGGGACATAAATTCACAGCCACCAACAATGTATTGAACAGGTTCGCCCGCAAGCAGGCGTTCAAGGGCGTTTTGAAAATTCTCATGTGCTTTTGGAGTAATTTCCTTTTCGCCAATTATTATATCCGATTTTGAAAAGCCAAGGGAAAGAAGAATGCTGTCAACGTCAGCAGTTGGGCTGTCGTTCTCTGCTGAAATAAGTTTTTCAACAGAGGCTCTTCGCAGTGATTTTAGTTTTACCATTTTGCTTCTTCCTTGTTTTCGGGCATAACGGCCTTGAAGGCTGTTATTGCAACTTCAATCTGACTGTCGTCAGGCTCGTTGGTTGTGACGTGCTGGAACCATTTTCCGGGAGCACTGATTGCAGCTGTGAACCAGTTGTCGTGACGGCCTGCAAATTTAATAATCTCGTAGGAAATTCCTGCAACAACGGGGAGCAATGCCAACTTCACAAGAATACGGAGTATGGGGTGCGTGATTGTGATGAACCAGAATATAATTATACTGATTACCATAACAATCAGCAGAAAGCTTGTTCCGCAACGTGGATGCAGACGTGTGTGACGGCGTACATTTTCAACCGTAAGTTCTTCGCCGCTTTCGTAGCAGTTGATGGTTTTATGCTCTGCACCGTGATACATGAACACTCTTTTTATGTCTTTCATTCGTGAAACAAGGAGGATATAAGTCATAAATATTGCAATTCTGACCGCACCTTCAATTATCGTTATTGCAAGATGATTTTTGATGAATCCGCGGAAAAATTCCGAAATCACCGCAGGAAGAAGGATGAACAGGCCTACGCTGAAGAAAAGTGACATCACAACAGCTATGTAAATTACGGCGGTTGTTGCCTTTTCGCTGCCCAGCTTTTTGTTCAGCCATTGTTCAAACTTTCCGGGTTCTTCTTCAACCTGATTTCCGTCATCGTCAATATCAAAGAATTTTGCGGAGTACATAAGAGACTGTATTCCCAGAATCATCGAATCAAAAAAGTTAATGCATCCACGGATGATGGGAAGCTTCAGGATTTTATTCTTTCTGCCCTTTCCGATGGGTTTTTCTTCCATCTCGATTTCTCCGTCGGGCTTGCGTACAGCTGTTGCAATTTTTTCGGGACCACGCATCATAACGCCCTCAATCACAGCCTGACCACCGATGGAGGTTTTGTGTTTTTTAATTTCGCAGCTTTTTTTGCTCATTTTAATCACCTTTACTTTCCTGTATACAGTATAGCATAAGTGGGTGAAATATACAATAACTTTTTTTGAATAATTTGTGAATTGTGAGAAACTAAAGACGGTTGACCCAAAAGGTCAACCGCCTCAGAGATTATATATACTTTTTGATAATCTTATGCATTTCGTCAAACTTGCTTTCAATGTCCTTAACCAGCTTGAATTGTGTTCTTGCACGGTAAAGGTTGTGGTTTTCCATATGAACCTTGAAGTATGTGTCGCCATTGAGATAGTCTGCAAGAAAACGGATGCCGCACTCATATGTCATAAGAAGTGCCGACATGGGCAAAAGTTCAATTTCCTTTTCGGTGAGACATGTTGCAGTCTGACCAAGGAAGCCCTTTGCAAACTGTTCAAATTTTTCAAGGTCAAACCAGATTTTGTCCAAATCCTGTTCATCTTCTGTTCCGCTTGAAGCACCGAATCTCAGAGCATCACCAAAGTCATAAAGAACTGAACCGGGCATAACGGTGTCAAGGTCAATGACGCAAACCCCTTCAAAGGTATCCTTGTCAAAGAGGACGTTGTTCAGCTTGGTGTCGTTGTGGGTAACTCTCAGAGGAACAGTTCCCTTTGCGATTTCGTCCGTGATTTTTGATGCATACTTTGCATAGTCAAGAGCATCGCTGATTTCGTTCTGAACGGCAACAAGTCTGCCCGCAGCGTTTTTGCTGATTGCGGCTTCAAGCTGCTTCACTCTTTCGGGTGTGTTGTGAAAGTCCACAATTGTTTCAAAGAGACTGTCGGCAGGATAATCGTCAAGCATATTCTGGAACCTTCCGAAAGCTGTTCCTGCATGATACAGCTGAATTGGGTTTTCAACCGTTTCAAAGCTTACGCTGTCCTCAACAAATTTATACATTCTGAAAAAGTTATCATCATCAAGCTGATAGTAATTCTTTCCGTCGCGGGTTTTGATTACGTTGAGAGTCTCACGGTCAGGATTGCCGCCTGCCTTGATGATTTTCTTTCTTAAATGGTCGGTTACGTTGAATATGTTCTCCATAACCTCATGAGGATTTTTGAACACCTTTGTGTTGATTCTCTGGAGTATAACTCTTGGTGCCGCTTCACAAAGATACGTGTCGTTTATGTGACCGTTTCCGTACCCTTCGATGGTTGTTTCAACATTGAACTGGGCACAGACTTCCTTTAAATTAAATTCCATCGTAATATCCATCCTTTACAAATTTTTGCATTGCTTCAACCACGGTGTTTTTATCTTCTTTATATGTAACTCCATACCATTTTTCGTCTGTTTCAAGAACGCGGACCTTTTCGCCCTTGGTCTGAATTTTGTTATCCACCACAAAGGGAATGTAAAATTCGTCCTTCAGGGGGTTTGAAAGATTGCTGAGAAATTTCACAAAATCACTTTCAATGTCATCAAAAATGGAAGGCAAAAGTCCCCACATATTCATTGAAACAATGGTGTCAAGGGGAATTCCGCTGTTTTTGTCCAAAGCTGTGTGTTCAACAACTCTTTTCAAAAATCCGTTTTCAACTTCGCAAACGCCTCGCGCAACGGTTCCGTTTTCGGTAATGGTGTTGCCAAGAGTGAAACCAACCATGCAGGTTTCGTTGTTGGCGATGAGATTATCGTGCAGAATCCGGTATGACTTCTGACCGTAATAGTCGTCTGCATTGATAAGAGCAAAGGGACTGTCAATCACGTCCTTTGTGCAGTAAACCGCATGACCTGTTCCCCAGGGCTTTGTTCGCTCGGTGGGAACCGAAAATCCGTCGGGGAGTTTTTCCATATCCTGAAAAACATATTCAACATCAATCATTTTTTCAATTCGTTTTCCTGCGATTTCACGGAAGTCCTTTTCAATATCACGTCTTATAATGAATACTGCTTTATCAAAGCCTGCCTTTACGGCATCATAAACTGAAAAGTCAAGTATGATTTCTCCGTTGGGACCAACGGGTGCAATCTGCTTGAGACCTCCGAATCTGCTTCCCATACCTGCTGCCATAACCACAAGTGCTGTTTTTTTGTTCATCTTGTTACATCTCCTGACATTTTTTATTGTATACTGTCAAATGGATCGTGACACAATATGACCCATTTACTATGTTCGCCATATTTTTCTTTTTTCCTCTTTATTTTTGCCAAAAAATTAACAATTTTTTAGACAATACACATTATACACGTTGTAAATGTGTTTGTATTTGCACAAAAGTAACTTTTTTTTATACATTAATCACAAATCTATTGATTTTTGAAAATTTGTTTGTTATAGTATATTTAAATGAAAAAGATTTGGTTCAAAAGGGGGGTGCAAAAATGGAATATAGCGGAGTGGAGCTTGAAGATGTAATAAAAATTGGCAAGTTGTATTCGGTTCATTATTTTGAATACGGCAAGGATTTCAGATTTAACGGTGAGCAGCATGATTTTTGGGAATTTGTTTATGTTGACAAGGGTGAAGTGACGGCAACTGCAGGCGAGCGTGACATTGTTCTTCAGCAGGGAAACGTGATTTTTCACAAGCCCAATGAATGGCATAATATCCGTGCCAACGGAAAAATTGCGCCCAATGTTGCAATTGTGAGTTTTGAGTGCAATTCAAAGGAAATGGCATTTTTTGAGGGAAAGGTTTTGAAGGTTGGGCAGGAACAGAAAATATTGATTTCAAAAATAATTTCGGAGTTCACCAATTCGTTTTTTACGGCTCTGGGAGATATTTATACAGCCAAGCCTGAACGAAAGGCTGAACAGGTTATTGGGGCAGAACAGATGATAAAACAGCATCTTTCGGAATTTTTGCTTTTGTTTTTGCGGCAAAACACCATTGCAACCCAGCACAGAACCTTTACGGTTAACAACTCAAACTCCATACTGAATATTATGGAGAATTATATGCTTGACCATATAACGGGCAATGTCACAATTGAGAATCTGATGAAGTACAGCGGACTCAACCGAATGGGGGTTAACCGTATTTTTAAGCAGAATTACGGAGTCAGTCCCATTCAGTATTTCATCAAGTTGAAAATTGAGCTTGCAAAAAAGTATCTGCGTGAGGATAATTACAATATATCGCAGGTGTCGGAGATTTTGGGTTATTCAAGTGTACACTATTTTTCGTTGCAGTTTAAAAAGACAACGGGAATGTCACCCACGGAGTATTCAACGTCAATAAAGGCCATGTCACCCCTTGACAGTGCAAGTCAGGAGTTTTTGACACCGGCGAAGATTTAATTAAGAATTAAATACATATGGGGCGTCTTTGAGGGGGCGCCCCTACTTGATTTTTATGCAATAATATGGTAAAATATAGCTTTGTATTTATTAATTGAAAATTTTTCTGGAGGCGTATTTACAATGAAAAGATGTTTGGCGTTGATGGTGTCGTTGACTATTGCTTTGAGCTGTGTTGCACCGATTGGCGGGATTCAGGCTTTGGCGGAGAATGTTTCGGAGTTTGCTGAACTGATGAATGAGGCTGCGGCTGCGGAGATATTTACCGCTGAGAATCTCGGTGAGGACGAGCCTGAGGATGCTGTTGAATGGGAGTATCGGCAATTTACATTTGATAATCTCACTCCTGAGGATGACTCGGATGATATTTTGGGTATGGAGTTGACAGAATATCTTGGTGAACAGACTGATATGTGCTTGCCGTCGTTCATTGAGGTTGATGGCGAAAATCTTCCGGTTCTGAAGCTTGGAGACAGTTTGTTTGAGAATAATAAACGAATAAACAGCGTTACCTTGCCTGCAAACGTGAGAGTGATTGGCGAGCGTGCCTTTGCGGGAGCCAGTTCACTTGTGTGTATAGTAACAACCGAGAGCCTTATGAAAATCGGGGCAAGCGCCTTTGAGGGCTGTGAGGCGTTTAATTCGGTTATACTGTATGATACTGTGAGCGAAATCGGTGAAAATGCCTTTGCAGATTGCACAAGCATTATGATTTACTGCGGCTTGGAGGGTTATGCCCATACATATGCGGCAGAAAATTTGATTCCCTTTACCCTTATTGACAAGGATGCAGAGCCGGAAATACATTATGTTGACGAAATTGAATATTACATACTAAACGGCGAAGCCATACTGAGAAAATGCCCTGTTGAAAAAGAGGGTGAGATTGAAATTCCCCTCTTTGTGAAGAATTATCCGGTGACAAAAATTGACACATCCGCATTTGCAGATTGTAATTTACTCACAAAAATTTTAATGCCTGAAACCGTTACAGATATTGGCAGTCATGCATTTATAAGATGCCGTGCTTTGACGGAGATAACAGTTCCCGAAGGGGTTTCTGTGATTAAGGATGCAACCTTTCAGGAATGTTCTTCTCTTGCATTGGTTGAGCTCCCTGAGGGAATAACAAGAATAGAAGGATATGCTTTTTATCATTGCGATATTTTGAGTACAGTAAAACTTCCTGATGCCTTGACCTTTATTGGCGCGTGGGCTTTTGCCTCAACAGGCTTGACGGAAATAATAATTCCCGAAAAGGTTGAAACAATTGGCGACAGTGCATTTTACTGGACAAGAAGTATGGTTACTGTGGGGATTCTTAATTGCAATGTTAAAATGATGTCTACGTCGTTTAAGGACTGTACAATGTGGAATTTATATGTTCCCCGTGGATTGAAGTATCCTTCTTTTGACAGAACTTGCGTAAATGCCAAAAATATATATGTTGAGGACATAAAGGCATGGGCTGAAAACTCCTTTGTGGTTGACATTGGATATTATGGTTCCGAACCGTTGAAATATAATCTTTATTTAAACGGTGAGCTTGTTGTGGATCTTGTTATTCCCGAAAATATGACTGTTGTGCCTCAAAGGGCTTTCAGATATTGCAAAAGTATTGAAACCGTGACGCTTCATGACAAGGTTACATATGTGAGCGGATTTTCATATTGTGATAATTTGAGAGAAGTGATTATCCCAAACGGTGTGGAAGAAATCGGCGAAATGGCATTCAGCAGATGCAATGCATTAACTTCAATACATATTCCTTCAAGCGTGAAAAAAATTGGAAGAATTGCGTTTGGTTACAGCCCGAATTTAAAAACAGTATATTTTGATGATTTGGAGTCCATGTTGAATATTGAATATGCTGAGGCAGAGGTGGATACAACTTCTTCGCCTCTGGGGATTGCCGAAAATGTGTATGTGAACAATGTGAAAATCAGTGATATTGTTGTGCCTGAAAGCATAACCGAAATACGCCCGCTTTCTTTGGTGGGACCATGGTTGAAATCTGTCAGGCTTCATGACAAGGTGACAAAAATCGGAGAATATGCCTTTGGGAATGCCTCAAATCTGACTGAAATTACAATTCCCGAAAGTGTTGCAGAAATTGGGACAAGGGCATTTTTTGGCTGCAGCAGCCTGAAAGAAATTACCATTCCGTCAGCGGTTGAGACAATTAATGCATATACTTTTTGCGGCTGTTCGGCTTTGGAAACAGTAAATCTCCAATCGGGGCTTAAAACAATAGAAACTAATGCATTTAACGGATGTGCGGCCTTGGCTGAAATTGCAATTCCTGAAACCGTTACAACTCTTGGTGGCGGTGCTTTTAGTGAATCGGGATTAACAAGGGTTGCAATATCGGGAAATATAACAACAATGGAAATCGGTGTGTTCAAAGATTGTAAAGAACTGAAAGATGTGACATTTTGTGACGGAATAAAGCAAATCGGCGTGGAAATGTTTATGAATTGTTCTGCTATTGAAACAATAAGCATCCCCGATACAGTTGAAACAATCGGAGGAAGTGCTTTTGAGTATTGCACAGCGTTAAAAAATATTTCATTGCCGGACAGTGTAACACTCATTCAGTCAAGAGCTTTTTGCGGATGTACCGGTCTTGAAAATATTGTCTTGCCAAAGAATTTGAGCCAATTAGCTTATCAATTATTTGTTTCTTGCAGTGGATTGAAAAATGTAACAATTCCGGAGGGAATACAAAGTATTCCCGGTATGTGTTTTGCAGGAACGGGCATTGAAAGCATAGTGATTCCGGAAGGGGTTTCTTATATTGATATAGAAGCCTTTATGAATTGCGCAAAGCTTGCAGAAGTATCTATGCCTGAAAGCGTTACAAAGATTGGTTACAGGGCATTTTATAATTGTCCGGGTTTGCTGAAATTGCGTATACCTGCTTCTGTAACAGAAATAATGGATAATGATATTTTGGTCAACAAAACAACAACTCTTGAGGTTTATGCCAATTCCTACGGTCATACCTATGCACAGGAAAATGGCTATGATTTTGAATTGGTGGGTGAGCTTGCGCTTGATAATATAACTTATGAATTTGTTGACGGAAAAGCCACTGTGAAATCCTGTGTTGAATGGGCGACAGGTGAAATTGTAATTCCCGACACAGTGAACGGATGTCCTGTGACGGCTATTGCAGACAGAGCATTTTGTGAATGTAAATATATCACAGATATAAAAATTCCCGATACGGTTGAAACAATCGGAACAAGTGCTTTTGGGGGATGCAGTTCTATCAAGGAGCTTATTATTCCCCAAAAGGTTACAGCTATCGGTGGAAGCGTTGCGGGAAGTGCGACTGCTCTTGAATCGGTAACAATAAGAGGCCCGATAGAAACAATTAAGTATTATTCATTCAGCGGATGTACCTCGCTGAAGAATATTACACTGCCTGACACGGTCAGAAGCATTGAAAAAGAAGCTTTTCGTGGATGTACTAAATTAAATAATATTAATTTCCCGGAGAATTTGGAATCAATAGGTGAAAGAGCATTTTATCATGCAGGAGTTTCAATGGCAATTTTGCCGGACAGCCTCACCTATATAGCTGAGGAAGCATTCAGTGAGTGCGGAGAGTTGACAGAGGTTTTGATACCAAGGGGTGTAACAACTATACTCAAGGAAGCATTTTATAAATGTCCCAAGCTTGAAAAGGTTATCATAAATGAGGGCGTGGTGGCAATTGATGTGAGTGCTTTTGCTGAATGTGCAGTTTTGACAGATGTTAGTATTGGCGACAGTGTTACACATATTAGTCAAAATGCTTTTGGAAAGTGTTATGCACTGAAAAATGTAAGTTTTCCACGAAGTTTAGTGTATATTGGATTTGGAGCATTTGCAGATTGCAGGTCAATTGAAACAGTCTCAATCCAGGATGCTTTGAGTATAATAGATAGGGGTGCTTTCAAAAACTGTTATACTTTAAAAACGGTTGAGCTTGGAAAGGGTCTGAAAAGTGTAGAAAGGAGTGCCTTTGAAAACTGCTATGCTTTGGAAGATATTACACTTTCTGAGGGGCTTGAAACAATCGGCAATACAGCGTTTATGAACTGTTCGTCGGCAAAGAAAATTGTTGTTCCCGAAAGTGTTACAAGCATCGGAACAGATGCCTTTGGCGGCACAACAGCGGCGATTATTCATGTATACAGAAATTCAACTGCGCACAAATACGCAATTGATAACAGCCTGACATATTTTGTTATCAGAAAGGTGATTAATCCTGAGGTGGACTATGGAACAGAAATTTCGGGCAGGGTTACATACACGGATGGTTCTGCCGTGAAGGGTGCAACGGTAAAGCTGATGTACTATAACGGTGAGGAAAAAGGTGAAGCAAATACTGATGAAAACGGTGCTTATACATTCGATTATGCTGAAGTGGGAAAATATACTTTGAAGGTTTCGGATGAAGCGGGGCTTACCGGAACTGAAACGGTGAACGTTAAACGGAAAAATGCATTTGATGTATTTCTTGCAGGTGAGACGGATATTGTAATCAAAAACTCATGGTCTGTTTTTGGGACGGTTACACCTGCCGGGGAAACAAAAATATCGCTTATTGATGACAAAAATAACATTATAGCTATGGCTGATGCCCAAAACGGAACGTTTTGCATTGAGAATGTTGCCAATGGAACATACGTTATCAGGGCTGAAAGTGAATCGGGCAGCACGGTGAAAGAAATCACGGTATTTGGCGGCGACCTTGAAGTCGCTCTTGAAATAATTGCTCAGAATGCAACAATCAGCGGACTTGTTAAGGATGAAAAGGGCAATATAAGAAGTTGGGCAGATGTGAGTGTTTATAATGCCGAGGGGCTTGTTGCCGCATCGGGGAAAACCGATACTGAGGGAATGTATGTGTTTGAGGGACTTCCTTTGGGAAGTTATTCGATTGTTGCACAGAGCAACGAAATTACCGAGCACAAAAAGCATGGCTATAAACGCTCGGAGGTTTTGGTGGGCTACGGCTATATCACCATAACAGAAACGATAAAATATGATGTTGAGACCATAATTGTGTATGGCGGCAAGGATTCTTCGGGAACAATTGAAGGAAAGGTTACGGCTCAGGGAGAAAATCAGATAGCTGAAGTGGCTCTTGCCGATATTTTCGGTAATGAGATTGCCATATACAAAACGGCGGCAAACGGAAAATATAAGTTTGTAAATATCAATGACGGCTGTTATGTTATTACAGCGGTTACTCAAAGCAAGGGGATTGGTGCAACAACGGTTCTTGTACTGGACGGGAAAGTATACGGCATATTGGATATTTATGTTTCAAAGGCTTCAAAGCACGTTGCGCATGAGGAAAATATGAAAAATATTCCCGATTGTAGTAGTCGCAATGAGGCTTTGCAATATAAAGATGAAATCATTGCCGAAAAGAATTTCTATGATGGACTTTCAAAAAAGGATAAGAAAAATCTTTCAAGAGAATATACCCAAAAGCTTAGCTGTTTGTGTCAGCTTATTTCGGGTGCTGCGTGTTCGGTTTCGGGAGATGCTGTGATAGACGGTGCAGGTATGCTTGTTGAGGTAACGGAGTTGAAAAACGATACAAAGGTTAGCTTGGCGGTTGAGGTTGAAAAGGTTGATTCATATTTCCTTACGCCGGAAGGTGTTGAGACTGACGAAGATTATATTCAGCAGTCAATTGAGGATGCAGCATTGGGAAAAACACTGGGTCAGTATTATGACATCACATTGAAAAAGAACAGTGGAAATGGTTATGCTGTAGTTGACAGCATCAGCAAAGATACCGAAACAACAGGAACACTCACCATAACCCTTCCAATTCCCGAAGCTCATAAGGGACACAAAAATTACAGCCTCATTCATGTTCACAATGGTGAAGCTACTGTTCTGACAGATGTTGATACAAATCCGGATACCATTACATTTGAAACGGCCAAATTCTCAAAATTTGTTCTTGCGTACAGCGATGCGGATGTCACAGAGGAGGTTCCTGCGGGTTCTGTTACATATAGCGAAGGGAAAATATCTGTTCGTTCGGATGTTGATGCAAAGCTGTATATTGCCAATTATGACGAAACAGGCAGATTTGTGAAAGCTGTTGGCTTTGATATTACAGCAGGAGCGGATGCGGAGATTTTTGATTTTTCGGTAAATCAAAAAGCGTTTCTCTGGGATTTGCAAATGGTGCCCGTTTGCAGAACCTTTGTTTTGGGAAATTGATAAAAAACTTGAAAAAAGTGTTGACAAATGAGGAGAAGTGTGGTAAACTCTTACAGTAAAGCAGAAGGTCCGCTTCTCCCCTCAGCTTACGGCAACAGGGTTTTGAGTTTGTTTTTTGAGTGCGGAGCTCTATGCTTTCCGCACTTTTTTGTTTTTCAAAAGGGTGCAAACTATTTTGGAGGTGTTTCGGTATAGCTAAGCAAGAATTGATGATTAACGAAGAAATCAAGGACAAGGAAGTCCGTCTTATCGGTGCCGACGGCGCTCAGCTTGGTGTTGTTTCCGGTAAGGAAGCACTGGCGATGGCTGATGAACAGAATCTTGATCTTGTCAAGATTGCTCCTCAGGCAAAACCGCCCGTATGCAGAATTATGGATTACGGAAAGTACAGATTTGAGCTTGCCAAGAGAGAAAAGGAGCAGAGAAAGAACCAGAAGGTCATTGACGTGAAGGAAGTTCGTCTCAGCCCCAACATTGATGAGCATGATTTTCAGACAAAAGTTAATCAGGGAATTAAGTTTTTAAAATCCGGAGACAAGGTTAAGGTTTCGGTGCGTTTCCGCGGACGTGAGATTACTCACAGCGCAAGCGGAAAGGAGCTTCTTCTCAGAGTGAAGGATGCTATGGCTGAAGTGGGCGTTGTTGAAAAGGATATCAAACTTGAGGGAAGAAGCATGGCTATGTTTGTATCACCCAAGAAAGCATAAAGCTCAGGTTCATATAGGGACAAAAGCTTTAAAAGTTATTTATGGAAGGAGTATGAAAAATGCCTAAAATTAAGACACACAAAGGCGCTGCAAAACGTTTCGGCGTTACAAAGAACGGAAAAATCAAAAGAGGTAAGGCTTACAGAAGCCACATTCTTAACAAGAAGTCAACAAAGAGAAAAAGAAAGCTCAGAAAGGGCGGCTATCTTGCAACAGCAAATGCTGCTACAATCAGAAGCATGATGCCCTACAAATAAAGGGTGAATTCCGAATAACGGTCTTTTTGTGCCGTTCTCCGCATAAACGGCGGAACTTTTTACAGCGATTGTATTATCGCAAATTCAGATTAGATATGGAAAGGAGTCTTTGACATGGCAAGAGTTAAAGGTGCTATGCACACAAGAAAAAGACGTAAAAAAATATTGAAATTAGCTAAAGGTTACAGAGGAGCGAAAAGCAAACTCTTCAAAACAGCCAATCAGGCAGTTATGAAGTCTTTGACATATGCTTACCGTGACAGAAAGCAGAAGAAGAGAAACTTCAGACAGCTCTGGATTGCACGTATCAATGCGGCAGCTCGTGCAAACGGTATCAGCTACAGCAGATTTATGAACGGTCTCAAGAACAACGGTATTGAAATCAACAGAAAGATGCTTGCTGAAATCGCAGTTTCAGATCCCGCTGCTTTCACAGCACTTGTTGAAAAAGTAAAATAAATTCTGGTTTGGAAAAGTTATACCGTTTATGCGGTATAACTTTT